>DATABR010000172.1:0-6348 GCA_036259435.1 Glycomyces sp. | reverse complement strand
ACACTTCGCTCGAACATTTGGAGTACACCGGATCGTGAACGTTTCCGAACTCACCGACCGCTTCGGGCTGCTGGCCGTCGGCCTCGTCGCCTTCATCGCGGTCATGATGGCGCTCTACGGGCTCGCGGAACTGGCCTCGAGACGCAACCGCAGCCGCCTGGTGGCCACCGTCTTCCTCTTCCCGGCCGTCCTCTTCCTGGCCGTCGGCCTCGTCTACCCGGCCATCCGCACGATCATCATGTCCTTCTTCGACGGCGACGGCGACACCTTCATCGGCCTGACGAACTACGGCTGGGCCCTCACCGACCCCGACGCCCTGCAGATCCTCATCAACACCGCACTGTGGATCATCGTCGTGCCGCTGGTGTCCACCGCGCTCGGCCTCGTCTACGCCGTCCTCATCGACGGCCGCCGCGGCGAGAGCGCCTACAAGGCCCTCGTCTTCCTGCCCATGGGCATCTCCTTCGTCGGCGCCTCCATCATCTGGAAGTTCGTCTACCAGTACACCGCCTCCGGCGACCAGATCGGTCTGCTCAACCAGATCCTCACCTGGTTCGGCGCCAGCCCGATCAACTGGCTCAACACCTTCCCGCTCAACAACTTCCTGCTCATGGTCGTCCTCGTCTGGATCGAGGTCGGCTTCGCCACGGTGGTCCTCTCCGCCGCCCTCAAGGGCGTCCCGGTCGAGATCGTCGAGGCCGCCCGCATCGACGGCGCCAACCCGACCCAGATCTTCTGGAACGTCACCGTCCCCTCGATCCGCTCGGCCATCATCGTCGTCGCCGTCACGGTCTTCATCGCCACGCTCAAACTGTTCGACATCGTGCGAGCCATGACCGGCGGCCACCACGGCACCGACGTCCTCGCCCACAACATGTGGGAGCAGGCGTTCCGCCTGGGCAACACCGGACGCGGCGCCACCATGGCCGTACTGCTGTTCGCGCTGGTCATCCCCGTCGTCATCTACCAGGTGCGCAACATGCGCCGCCAGGAACTGGAGGCCCGATGAGCGTCACGACCGAACCGGCCCCGAAACCCGCCATGACCATCGGGGAGACTCGCGGCGACCGCATCAGGCGACTGCTCTCCAGCAGGGTCGCCAGCGCCGTCGCCGTCCTCATCGCGCTACTGTGGACCATCCCCACACTGGGCCTGTTCGTCTCCTCGCTGCGCCCCGAAGAGCAGATCCGCGACAGTGGCTGGTGGACCTTCTTCACCAACCCCGACTTCACGCTCGAGACGTACAACTACGTGCTCTACGCCTCGGGCCAAGGCGGCGGGCTCGTCCGCAACCTGATCAACACCGTCGTCATCACCATCCCCGGCGTGCTCATCCCGGTCGCCTTCGCCGCGATGGCCGCCTACGCGCTCTCGTGGATCGACTTCAAGGGCCGCAACACGCTCTACATCGCGATCTTCGCACTGCAGGTCGTGCCGCTCCAGATGGCGCTCATCCCGATGCTCTCGTTCTTCAGCAGAGGTCTGAGCATCGGCGGCCTGACGATCATGCCCCCCTGGGAACTCGACGGGGTCTACACGCTCGTCCAGGTGTGGATCGCCCACTCGATCTTCGGGCTGCCGTTGGCAATCTTCCTGCTGCACAACTTCATGCGGGAACTGCCGAACGACGTCATGGAAGCGGCCCGCATCGACGGCGCCAGCCACTCGCAGATCTTCCGCAAGGTCGTCCTGCCGCTGGTGACGCCCGCACTGGCCTCGATCGGGATCTTCCAGTTCCTGTGGGTCTGGAACGACTTCCTGGTCGGCCGCACCTTCGGCGGCGGCGAGTCCACGCGGCCGCTCACGGCCGTCCTCGGCGACATGGCCGGGACGTGGGGTTTCGGATGGACGCGGCTACCTGCCGCGGCGTTCGTCGCGATCATCGTGCCGCTCGTGGTGTTCCTGCTGCTCCAGCGCTACTTCGTGCGCGGGCTGCTGGCGGGTTCCGTCAAGGGCTGACGCACAAGGGCAAAGAGCGGGGAGGGGCGAACGCCACTCCCCGCTTCACTACCCGCACTACTCGGCGCCGCACCACAAGCGCTGGAAATGCCGCGCGTACAAGTCCGCCACGCCCCGATCGACCACCCGGATCATGTTGTCGTCCGCGTGGTTCATCCCGTTGCCGTTGAGGTTGTGCGTGCCCGTCCACACCACCGCACGGTGCTCGCCGCCGAACCGCGCCTGCGCCACGATGTACTTGTTGCGGTGCGCATCATGGATCCGCACGTTCGCGTCGCCCAGCGCGTCACCGAGCCACGGCGGACTGTTCGTCTCCTTGTCGAGCACGATCACCCGCACCTGGCAGCCGAGCCCCTGGATCCGCCCGAGCTGCCACCGCACGGCCGGACGGTTCGGCTGGAAGTTCGCGTGCGCCACCAGCACCCGGTCCCCGTCGCCGCAGCCGGTGATCGCCCCCAACTCCTCCGCCACCGGGTCAGTCCTGCGCGGGAACACCCACGCCCGCGCCAGAGCCCCGGTCGTGCTCTTGTCCTCTTCGGTCCAGCCGCCCCAGCGCTTGCTGTAGAGCCGGTCCCAGTAGCCCGCGTAGAAGTCGAACAGCGGCCGGTCGCCGTGCACGCCGAGCAGGTTGTGCGCCTCAGTCGTGTGCGACCGCGTGAAACTGAAGCTCGTCACCAGCACCGTCGGCGCCCCGCCGCGGTCGATGAGGAAGAACCGGTTGTGGTCGGGGCCCCTGCGGGTGCCGCCGGCCTTCGGCAGACAACCGCCCTCGCACTGCCGCACCTCGATCCCGGCCGCCCGCAGCTTGTCGATCACGGGATCGTTCATCGACGGCCGGTCCCCGCGCTGGCCGACGACGGCCCGCACGTCCACGCCGCGGCCATGGGCGTCCACGAGCGCTTGGGCGAGTGGCGCGATCGGTTTCTCGAGCGTCCACTGGTAGGCCGCGGCGCGAACCGTGTCGCCTTGCTCGGTGGCGTCGATCCGGCTCACGACTTCGGTGACGATCGAGGTGTCCTCGGCGCCCTTCGGGTCCGTGGTGCAGACGGTGTAGTCCCCGGTCCGAGTGCAGCCGCTCGCGTGCCCCGTGACCGTGCCGGTCGCGGCGATCAGGAACGCTCCGGCCGCAGCGAGCGCGAGCAGTCCGCGGTTCATGTCGGCCCTCCGTCGTCGTTGTGGACTTGAACATCGCACGAGTTCGACGACGCGGAGGGCTTTCGGTCCGGTACCGGACGTTTCGCTTGGTAGCGAACTTACCAGCGGGTAACTTTCGCTAGGGCGAAATGGTGGCGTTGTCAGGCGAATTCCGGGATTCCACCGTCGGATACCCGACGATTTCTCAACAATCAATGGAGAGGTCCCCACCCGGAACGCGCAGTCAGGAGTCGCCATGAACCCGAGCGCCGCAGAAGAACTGCCGGAGGAGTTCTCCCACAGCCTCCCTGAGCAGGATCCACAGGGACACGTGCACGCCGAATCGTGGCTGCTCGCCGAGGTCCGACCCCATCTGGGCGAACCGGCGGGAACCGGCTGGCTCCTGACCGGCATCCTGGTGCTGGTCGCCGTCGGCGTGCTCATGCTGCTGATCTTCGCGTCGGGCGGGAACGCGGACGAGTCGATGATGCTTTGAGGAGCGGCTGCTGCCACTGTCGGCCCGTCCGACTGGTCGCGCCCGTGCGCGGGTGGCAAGATCGGGGCCGTGGAAACCTGGCGTGGAATAGACGCGACCCCCGAGGGCTGGCCGGCCTCCGTCGTCGCCATCGGCGTGTTCGACGGGGTGCACCGCGGTCACGCCGCCCTCGTTCGCACCGCCGTGAAGGCCGCCGCCGAGCGCGAGGCCCGCTGCGTCGTGGTCACCTTCGATCCCCATCCGACCGCGGTGGTGGCACCGCAAGCGGTCCCGGCGCAGCTCTCGAGTGTGGAGCGACGCATCGAGCTGCTCGCCGGGCTCGGTGCCGACGCGGTGTGCGTGCTCCCGTTCACCAAGGAGCTTTCGAAGCTGAGCCCGGACTACTTCGTGCGCCATGTGCTCGTGGAGGGCCTGCACGCGAAGGCCGTGGTCGTGGGCGAGAACTTCCGCTTCGGCCACAAGGCCGCCGGGGACGTCAAGCGCCTCGCCGAACTCGGCGAGGAGTTCGGCTTCGAGGTGCTGGCGCAGACGCTCAGCGCCGACGATGAAGCTTTCTCGTCCACTCGGGTACGCCGCCTTCTCGCCGAGGGCGATGTCGCGGGCGCGGGCGAGGTGCTCGGACGCGACTTCGGCATCGAGGGCGCAGTGGTGCACGGCGAGGGCCGGGGCGGTTCGTCGCTGGGCTTTCCGACCGCGAACCTGGCGATCGCGCCGGGCACGGCGATCCCCGCCGACGGCGTGTACGCCGGCTGGCTGCACCGCGACTCGCACCGCTACCCCGCGGCGATCAGCGTCGGCACCAATCCGACGTTCGACGGCAAGGAGCGCACCGTGGAGGCGTTCCTGCTGGACTTCTCCGGCGACCTCTACGGCGCCGAGGTCCGCCTGGATTTCACGACGCGGCTGCGCGGTCAGATCGCCTTCGACGGGGTCGAGCCGCTCATCGCGCAGATCGAGACCGACGTCGCAGACACCCGCCGGGCCTTGGAGCTGGAGTAACGCTCCTGTTAACCTGAACGAGCTCGTCTCGAGCGACGACCAATCTGCTCGACACCGCGGATTGGCCGAGAGGCATTACAGAAAGGTGTTCGAACATGGCGCTCGACGCTGAAAAGAAGGCCGCGATCATCAAGGAATACGCGACCAGCGAGGGCGACTCGGGTTCCACCGACGTCCAGGTCGCGATCCTGACGACCCGCATCCGGGAGCTGACCGCCCACGTCCAGGAGCACAAGCACGACCACCACTCGCGTCGTGGCCTGCTTCTCCTGGTCGGCAAGCGCCGCCGCCTCCTCAAGTACCTGAAGAAGGAAGACATCGCGCGTTACCGCCTGCTCATCGAGAAGCTCGGCATCCGCGACAACGCCTGACAGCGACTTGTCAACGGGAGCGTCCCGCCCGGGCCGCTCCCTTTCGCATACCCTGCCCAGAGTGCCTATCTCGGCTCACTTTTCCTTCGCCGCCGCCGCAGCGTCGGCCCGGTGACGTAAGGTGGGCGATGAGCACCACGCTCGACCGCAGCGCCTCACGGGAGGCGCGGCGCGGCTTGCCAGAGACCGCCCCGGTCCTCGGTAGTGGCATCCGGAACGTCCCGCTCGAAGCGGGGCCGAGCTTCCGAGTGCTTCGATCGAAGACCGGACAGCGTGTAGGTGAGCGGCGCTCCGAACCTGGCAGTGCGTCTGCGCCATGCAGCGCTGCCGAACGACACAGTGCCATTGCACTACACAAGGAGATCGACACTCTATGTCCGAAACCGAACGGACTCCCGAGGCTCACAACCTCGGCGAACACCACGCCACGGCCGTCATCGACAACGGCGCTCACGGCACTCGCAAGATCGTCTTCAGCACCGGGCGCCTGGCCAAGCTGGCCCAGGGCTCGGCGATCGTCCAGATGGACGACACCGTGGTCCTCGCGACCACCGCCGCCGGAAAGAACCCGAAGGACCACTTCGACTTCTTCCCGCTGACCGTGGACATCGAGGAGCGGATGTACGCCGCCGGGCGCATTCCCGGCTCGTTCTTCCGCCGTGAGGGCCGCCCCAGCGAGAACGCCATCCTCACCTGCCGCCTGATCGACCGCGGCCTGCGCCCGTCCTTCGTGTCGGGCCTGCGCAACGAGGTCCAGGTCATCGGCACGATCCTGTCGGTGGACGCGCGCGACGAGTACGACGTGGTCGCCATGAACGGCGCCTCCATGTCGACGCAGCTCTCCGGGCTGCCGTTCTCGGGCCCGCTGGGCTCGACCCGCATCGTCCTCATCGACGGCGACTGGGTCGCGTTCCCGACCCTGGAGCAGATCGAGAAGGCCACCTTCGACATGATCGTCACCGGCCGGGTCCTGGACTCGGGCGACGTCGCGATCATGATGGTCGAGGCCGAGGCCACCGACAACACCATCAGCCTCATCGCCGAGGGCGGCACCAAGCCGACCGAGGAGATCGTGGCCGGGGGCCTGGAGGCCGTCAAGCCGGTCATCGCCGAGCTGGTGCGCGCGCAGGCCGAGCTGGCCGCCGTCGCCGCCAAGCCGGCCGCCGACTACCCGCGCTTCCTCGACTACCAGGACGACGCGTTCGCCGCCGTCGAGGCGGCCGTCGCTGCCGAGCTCGACCAGGCCCCGCAGATCGCCGACAAGACCGACCGCCAGGACGAGCTCGACCGCGTCAAGTCGGTCATGCTCGAGAAGCTCGGCGCCGACTTCGAAGGCCGCGAAGGCGAGCTGGGCGCTTCGCTGCGCTCGCTCACCAAGAAGCTGGTCCG
>DATABR010000171.1:0-3326 GCA_036259435.1 Glycomyces sp. | reverse complement strand
GCCGACCTTGCGGAGCATCGGCAGGTCGTTCGCCGAATCGGAGTAGGCGGTGCACTGCTCGAGGTTGAGGCCCCGCTCCTCAGCGAGCTCGGCGATGCCGTCGGCCTTCGCGGGGCCGTGCATGAGGTCGCCGACGAGGCGGCCGGTGTAGCAGTCGTCCTCGATCTCGGCGATGGTGCCGAGCGCGCCGGTCAGGCCCAGGCGCGAGGCGAGGACCCCGGCGAGCTCGACCGGACTGGCCGTCACGAGCCAGACTTCTTGATCGGATTCGAGGTGGCGCTCGGCCAGGCGGCGGACGGGGGCGAGGATGCGCGGCGAGATGTCGCGGTCGACGACCTCTTCGCACAGCGCCCGCATCTCGTCGACCGGGAACCCGGCGACGAGCTCGAGCGCGGAGGACTTCACCGACGAGATGTGGCCGTGATTCTCCATGCCCTGGAACTTGAAGCGGGCCTGCTTCCAGGCGAAGCTGAGGATGTGGCGGGCGGAGAGCACGCCGTGCTTGGCGAGCGCGCGGGCGAGCCAGTAAGTGGAGGCGCCGTGCATCAGGGTGTTGTCGACGTCGAAGAAGGCGGCGGTGGGCAGATGGGCGAGCTCGTCGTCGCCGGGCGCGGCGGGCTCGACCACGACGGAATGGGTCAGCGCGGTGCCGCCGGCCCGCACGGTTCGTGGACGGGGTGTGGCGGAGGCACTGGAGGAAGCCTCGATCTCAGACACCCTAAAAGCCTACTAGCCTCAGGCAGACGCCCTGTAACGCCAGCGCGCGAGCCCGGTGAATTTCCAGTGTGGGCTTGGTTATGCATCGACGCCATGCCGCCCGAACGGCAGCGGCCGCTCGGGCGAGCGGCTTCGCCGCCCTTCGCGGCCGAGTGCGCGACGGGCCGCCGGTTCGGCCGCACACGGCAGCGGGCCGGGTCGCCTTTCGGCTTCCCGGCCCGTACTCCGCACCTGGTTTTAGTCGAACAGATCCGAGATGATCCCCGACAACTCGCCGAGGATCTCGTTCTCGCCTGTGTCATCGGTCGGCGCCCCGGTGGTGGCCGGATCGCTCGCGCCGTCCGAATTCGGATCGGTGAGCGGGGTGTTCGTGGCCGCACCGCCGCTGTTGCCGGGCGTGGGTTCGGGCTCTCCGCCGTCGCCCGCATCGGCGGTGCCGTCACCGGTTTCACCGCTGCCGGTCGCCGCGCCGCCCTGCTCGGCGGCAGTGGACCCGCCCGGGTCGGCCGGGCTGGTGGCGTCCACGGCGTCCTTCGCACACGTGCCCGGAATCGGCCCGAGCTCATCGCTCCCGCCCCCCGGATCGGTGCAGTCCAGCGCCCCGCGCAGGTCCACCGACCGCTGCGCCGCGCCTTCGAGCACGACGACCAGTGCTTCACCGGCCGCCAGCGCCTCGCCGTCGAGCACGCCCACCAGATCCTCGAGCACCCACCGGTGCTCGTTCGTGAACAGGTCCACATAGTCCAGCGGGCTCGGATCGTCGTTCGCGACCGCCAGCTCGCCCAGCAGCGAAGCGCCGCTGCGCAGCTCCCCGGTCGCGTCGCGCAGCGCATTCGCCACGGCCGCGTCGTCACCGGTGACCTCGGCGGCTTCCTGGATGCGCGTGCGCGCGAACTCCAGGTACAGCTGCGCCTTTCCCAGATCGTTGCCCGCCAAAGCGAGCTGCGCTTTCTCGGTGGAGCGCTTGACGTTGTAGAGCGTCTCGCCCGGCAGCGCGTCACCCGAGGCCGCGGAGACCCCGGAGACCGCCACGGTGCCGGTGATGAGGGCCGCCACGATCGCCAGTCTTCTCCCGCCGCGCGGGCGCTTGGGGAACATGTCGTCCAGCACCGGGGCCCGTTTCGTTTCGGGCACCGCGGCGCTGGCCCGGGCCCGGGCGGTGACGCCTATGCCCTCCTCGGTGGCCACGGCCATGAGGCGGCGCCTGGTGGCGTCCTGCCAATGCTGCGACGGCCGACTGGCCGCCATGAGCTGCTCGCCGAGATCGCCGAGTCGATCGGTGACGCTGACGAGTTCGGCGAATGCTTCCGCTGACGCGCCCGATGCGTCGGCGCTGCTGCGCTGGTGAGGGAGGGTGGGTTCCTCGAAGTCAAGCAGCCGTGCGAATTCCTCCGCGCGGCGGCGCTCCATAGGGTTCAAAGTCACCGGGCACACCCCCTCTCACTGCATGGATCCTGCTCCTGTACTGAGAACAACGCACGAGTAGCCCCTGAGGTTACGGTTCGCCGCGAACCAAGAGACGCGGACCACTCTGTCCGTGTCGCGATGCGGTCTCGCGGCGGTATCGGGCCGCCCATGCGGCCCTGACCTGGCAGTGTCGGTCCGCGCGGGCGGAGCCCGGCGGATCGCGGATGACGGGTGGGCGGGTCGGAGCCCGCCGAGACGAGTTGTTGTCGGGTTTCCGACAGCAGCCTGCGCTGCCGGATCGGGATGAGTGGCATGAGGGATCGCCGCGACGGCTCAGCCTCGGAAGCCGTCCGGCAACAGCCGCGCGAGGGTGCGCACGGCCCGGTACTGCAGCGCCTTGACCGCGCCCTCGTTCTTGCCCATGGTGCGGGCGGTCTCGGCGACGGTGAACCCCTGGAGGAATCGCAGGACGATGCACTCCTGCTGGTCCGGATTGAGCTTCTTGACCGCGGTGAGGAGCGTGGCGTTGGTGAGCTTCTCCAGCGCGGCGGTCTCGGGTGAGGTGGTCGGGTCGGTTTCGGCGGCGTCGGCCCCGAGCACGTCCGGCTTGACGATCTCGAGCCGGTAGCGGCCGGACTTGAAGTGGTCGACGACCAGGTTGCGCGCGATCGTCACCAGCCAGGCCCCGAAGGCCCGGCCCTGCCAGCTGAAGCTGGAGATGCGGCGCAGCGCCCGCAGGAACGTCTCGGAAGCGAGGTCCTCCGCCAGCTGCGCGTTGTTCACGCGGAAGTAGATGTAGCGGTAGACGGTCTCCGAGTAGCGGTCGTAGATCTCGCCGAAGGCGCTCGGGTCGCCGTCCTGGGCGCGCGCCACGAGGTCGGCGACCTCGTCGCCGTCGACTTGGTCAGAGTCGTGCTGTGCGCCGTCGTGCTGTTGCTCCGGTCCTCGGCCGGGTGTCTCGGTCGCTCCCGCGACGCCTGTGGCCCCGCTCCCCGAGCGGACCTGGTGCTGCTCGGCGGTGCCGGTGTCCAGGCTCAGGACCGTCCAGACGGCCTGCCGGAGCCGCTGGAAGGTCGGGGCCGGCAGCTGCGACAGGGTTTCGGCGATGGCGCTGTCGCGCAGGAAGGGGGCGATGTCTGCAGTGAGTGCTGGTGCAATACCGGGCACTAGTGGCCTCCTCGTGTGAGGGGTCGGGCCGAGTC
>DATABR010000170.1:0-6350 GCA_036259435.1 Glycomyces sp. | reverse complement strand
CCGGGCCTTCATGACGCTGCGCTTATTCGAAGCTGACGGCGATCTCGTGGTTCTTGTCGCCGGTGATCGGCAGCGAGATGTCCTCCTCGGGCCACTTGACCGGGCCCTTCGGGTGGAAGTTGATGGTGAAGGCCAGCGCGTCGGCGGGCACGTCGTATTCGACCGAGAACGTGCGCCAGACGGCGCCTTCGCCGAGGTCTTCGTCGGTGTGGTCGGTCGAGAGGGGCGTGAGCTCGCCGTCGGGGCCCGAGACGCTCAGGGCGTCTTCGACGTTGAGGCTCCATTCGAGGCCGCTGGCGGAGTGCAGCCAGCCGAACTCGATCGCCAGGCGCGCCCGGTCGGGTTCGGCGACCCAGCCCTCGCCGGAGCGGAAGACTTCGCGGGCGGCGGTGAACTCGGTCTGGTAGCGCCAGTCGTCGAACCAGTACTCGTAGCTGCCTTCGGTGGTGTAGCCGTCCACTGAGCCGTCGAGCGGGTCGGTGGTCACCTCGGTGGCGGTGCCGTTGTAGAGGGCTTGGACGAGGCCGTCGCGGGTGCGTGCGCGCAGGTCCATGGTCTGGGTGCGTTCGGCGTCGACCACTTCGAGGGTGATCGGGGCGTCCTTTTCGGCGACCGCGAAGTAGACCGCGCCGGCGGCGGGCACGACGCCGTCGAAGTCCCAGGTCTGGTCGCCGACCGCGAGGGTCGCCGACAGTTCCCCGGGGTCGGAGGTGGCGTCCGCGGCTTCGACGCCGGGTTCGGGCGCGAACTGGACGAGCGTGAACTCATAGCCCGGTTCGGGTGAGTACAGGTTCGGGTTCTCGCCGAAGAGGTAGTCGAGCTGGAAGCCTTCGGGGATCTTGTCGAAGGAGGCGACGCATTCGACGCGGAGGGCGAAGTGCGGGCCGATGAGCAGGCCTTCGTCGTCTGAGAAGCGGGCCTCGCCTTCGGTCGGGCAGACCGAGACGGGGATCTCCTCGCTGGCGGCGGTGAAGCCGGCGCGAGTGTGGAGCGTGCCGGTGGGCGCGGCGCCGCAGGCGGTCACGGTCAGCGCCGTGGCGGCGGTGAGCAGCGCGAAGGCCGTTCGGCGGGCACGGGGAAGGGCTGGGGCGATGTCTTTGGGGGACATAGGACAAGCCTAGGGTATGGCCGCAACGTGCGGTGATCCACTGTTGCCCCTGCGCAGCGGGGTCGTGAAAGGCCCGGATTGTCCGTGTCGATTGGGGCCGGAACGTCCCGTCGGCGGCTTTCGCGGCCCTGGTTGCGTAAGGTCGGTCACTGTACCGGCCGGAGTCGCTGTGTCCCTGCCCGCCGCCCGGGCGATCGGGCCCGCCGGTGGGTACGCTTTCCTGGTGTCTGCAGCTCATTCGACCCATTCCGAGGACTTGACCGAACGTGACGCCAAGAGCGTCGCGCTTCTGACGCTCGGTTGCGCCCGCAACGAGACCGACTCCGAGGAGCTGGCCGCGCGCCTGGCCGCCGGGGGTTGGCGCATCAGCGACGACGGCGAGAACGCCGACGTGGTCATGGTCAACACGTGCGGTTTCATCGAGCAGGCCAAGACCGAGTCGATCGATGTGCTCCTCGACGCCTCCTCGACGGGCGCGAAGGTCGTGGCCACCGGCTGCATGGCCGAGCGCTACGGCAAAGAGCTCGCCGAGAGTCTGCCCGAGGCCGACGCGGTGCTCGGTTTCGACCACTACCCGGACATGGCCGCTCGTCTGGACGACATTCTCGCCGGTCGCTCGGTCGAGTCTCACCAGCCGTCGGACCGCCGCAAGCTCCTGCCGCTGGCCCCTGCCGCGCGCCAGAGCGCCGCGGCCGTCGTCCCCGGCCACTCGCGCGCCGCGCAGGCCGACGACGCCGCGGTCGCCGAGGGCGCGCCGCAGCACCTGGCCGTGGTCCGCAAGCGCCTCACCGACGGTCCCGTCGCGAACCTCAAGCTCGCCTCCGGTTGCGACCGGCGCTGCACGTTCTGCGCGATCCCGTCCTTCCGCGGCTCCTTCGTCTCCCGCACCCCCGAGGAGATCCTGGCGGAGGCGGCGTGGCTGGCCTCCGAGGGCGTGAAGGAGCTCAACCTCGTCTCGGAGAACACCACGTCGTACGGCAAGGACCTGTCGGATGCGCAGGCGCTGGAGCACCTGCTCGAAGGCATGGCGGCGATCGAGGGGATCGAGTGGATCCGCTTGTCGTACCTGCAGCCGGCCGAGCTGCGCCCGAGCCTCATCGAGTCGATGCTGCGCACCGACAAGGTGGTGCCGTACTTCGACCTGTCGTTCCAGCACTCCTCGGCGAAGGTGCTGCGGCGGATGCGCCGATTCGGGTCGACCGAGAACTTCCTGGCGCTGCTCGATCAGATCCGCGAGCGCGCCCCATTGGCCGGGGCCCGCACCAACGTGATCGTCGGCTTCCCCGGTGAGACCGAGGATGACGTCGAGGAGCTCATGGGCTTCCTCGAGGAGGCTCGGCTCGACTCCACGGGCGTCTTCGCCTACTCCGACGAGGACGGCACCGAAGCGGTCGCCCTCGACGGGCATGTGGACGAGGACGTCGTCTCCGAGCGCCACACTCGCGTCTCGATGCTCGTCGACGAGTTGGTGAGCCAGCGCGCGGCCGAGCGGGTCGGCGAGGTCATGACGGTCCTGGTCGAGTCCGTGGAGGACGACGGCGTGGACGGGCGCGGCGCTCACCAGGCGCCCGAGGTCGACGGCACGATCGTGCTGGTGGGCGAAGTGGACGGCCTGGAGGTCGGCGATTTCGTGACGGCGAAGGTGATCGACTCGAACGGTGTGGACCTGGTGGCCGAGATCGTGGAGGAGTCCTGGTGACCACTGAGGATCGACCGGTCTCGCCGTGGAACATCGCGAACGTGGTGACGGTGGCCCGGATCTTCCTGGTCCCGGTCTTCGCGGTGTTCGTGGTCCTTTCGGGGATGGAGCACTCCGGTTGGCGCATGGCCGCGTGCGTCCTGTTCGTCTTCATTTCGGCGACGGACTTCGTGGACGGCTGGCTGGCGCGGTCGCGCGGCCTGGTCACCGATTTCGGCAAGCTCGCCGATCCGATCGCGGACAAGGCCATGATCGGCACCGCGCTGGTGCTGCTGAGCTATTACGACGCGCTTCCCTGGTGGGTCACCGTCGTCATCCTCGCGAGGGAAATCGGGATCACCGTTTGGCGGGTGCTCGTGGTGCGGCGCACCGTGATCGCCGCCGACCGGGGCGGGAAGCTCAAGACGGTCCTCCAGATCACGGCCGTGTCCTGGTACCTGTGGCCGTGGCCCTCGCCGATGGACGCGGTGGGCCCGTGGCTCATGGGCGCCGCGGTGGTCCTCACCGTGCTGACGGGAATGGATTACCTCTGGAAAGCATTCAAATTGAGGAAGAGCGAGCCGAACCGGACGAGCTAGGCTTGCAGGACCCACTCAGGCTCGTATGAGCGAGCTCGCACGAGTGATCGCGGCGCGGAGGAGTACCTATGGTGTTGTTGCGGGAACTGTTGGGAGAGACCCTGCGGCGCCGCCGCCGCGCGCAGAAGCGGACGCTGCGGGACGTGTCGAAGCAGGCCAACGTGAGCCTTGGTTATCTCTCGGAGATCGAACGGGGCCACAAGGAGCCGTCGAGCGAGCTGCTGGCTTCGGTGTGCGGGGCGCTCCAGGTGCGTTTGTCCGAGGTGCTCGCCGAGGTCTCGCGCGAGGTCGCCTCTCATGAGCGCGAGGATTCGCCGCAGGGCCGCCCGGTCACGGTGCTGCCGCTGCCCCGGGAGCAGGCCGGTCCTTCACCGGCCGTTCCTTCAAAGGCGGTGCAGGAGGAGATCGCCCGCCGGCGCCGCCATGCGGTGGCCTCCGGGCAGGTGTACGGCTCGGCCGCCAAGAAGGCCGCTGCGGTCGCCGGGGTCCGTTCTCGGCATCGCCGTGGCGAGGTGACCGATTCGGTGGTCCGCGCGGCGGCCTGACTGCGTACTCGGACGACGTGCTCGATGATGTAGTTTTGGCGATTGAGACGCCACCCTGTCCCACAAAGGTGGCGCGGATGTCCGACACTAGAGGCATGTCGGCGTTGCGATCACCGGAAGGACCCCGATAATGGCCAATCCGTTCGTCAAGGGCTGGAAATACATGATGGCGCTCTTCGGTGCGAAGATCGATGAGCATGCCGACCCCAAGATCCAGATCCAGCAGGCGATCGAGGAAGCGCAGAAGCAGCACCAGCAGCTGGTGGGGCAGGCGGCCTCGGTTATCGGGAATCAGCGCCAGTTGGAGATGAAGCTCAACCGGTCGATGGCCGAAGTGGAGCGACTGCAGGCGCAGGCCCGGCAGGCCCTGGTGCTGTCGGACAAGGCCCGCGCCGACGGCGATGAGGCGAAGGCGCAGCAGTTCGAGTCCACCGCCGAGATCCTCGCCGGTCAGCTGGTTTCCACCGAGCAGTCCCTTGAAGACATGAAGACCATGCACGACCAGGCCATCAACGCCGCCGAGCAGGCGAAGAAGGCCGTTGAGAACAACCAGATGATGCTCCAGCAGAAGCTGCAGGAGCGCACCAAGCTCCTCGGCCAGCTCGAGCAGGCCAAGATGCAGGAGACCATCGCCTCCTCGCTGGAGTCGATGTCGCAGACCGCCGCCCCCGGCAACGTGCCGAACTTCGACGAGATCCGCGACAAGATCGAGGGCCGCTACTCCAACGCGATGGGTCGCGCCGAGCTCGCCTCGAACTCCGTGGAAGGCCGCCTCCTGGAGGTGAACCGCGCCACGCGGGACATGGCCGGGGCCTCGCGCCTGGAGCAGATCCGCGCCTCGCTCGAAGGCGACCAGCTCTCCGGCGGCAAGTCCGCGCCCGCGGTCGAGTCGAAGGAGTCGGTCACCAACGCCCGCCTCGCCGACATTCGCGCGTCCCTCGGCAACGGGGACGCCGCGGCGGAGGACGAAGGCACCGCCGAGGCGGACAAGACCAAGAGCTAAGAGGAGCCCCCGGTGGATGCGAAGGACCGCAAGCGCGCGTTCAAGCGCCTGCGGTCCCGCCTGTCCGCCGCGAAGTTCTGGACCACCACCGCGGGAGGCGCTGGCGCCGGCAGCGCCTTCTTCGTCCCCTACGCGGGTCTCGGCACACCCGACGGCGTGTGGGTGACCGTGGCGGGGTTCTCGACCGCGATGGCCGTGGTCCGCTGGCTCGACTACAAGCGGCTCGCGAACGCGCTGCCCGCCGCCGAGCGCGCCTCGCTCGAACTCCACGGCCCCGCGAAGCTGGCCAAAGAGGCCCGGGGCCTGTTCGGCGAGACCGCCGAGGCGATCAGGCGCGGCCGCATCCGCGCCCAGTTCCGCCACAGTCGGGCGCTGCGCCCGTACGAGCGCCTGGAGCAGGCCTCGATCGCCGCCGAGCACATGGCGAACCGGCTCGACGACAACGAAGAGGCCGTGGCGATCCTCGCCGGGGCCGCGAAGGCCGGGCAGGAGCTGTACCGGCTCGCCTTGAGCGTCAAGGACGTCGAGCAGACCATCGCCATCGCGCCCGAGACCAAGCGCTCCGGCATGGCGGTGAACCTCGACCGCATGGTCGAGCGCCTGGAGACCGGCGTGAGGGCCTACGAGGACATGGTGAGCGCCGCCGGGGAGTGCCTCGCGGGATCGATCGGTCTGCAGCACGCGCTCGCCGACCACCGCGCCGACGCGACCCTGGACCTGCTCACCGATGCGGCCGACCGCCTGCGCGCCGCGGGCGACGCCGCCAGCGAGATCCACGGCCGCATCGATCCGCAGCGCGACGCCACCGCCTGAGGCCCCGTCTCCCGCAGCGCGCGGTAGCAGAAGATGTCTCATTTGATCTAATTTGCGAGTGAAATCGCTGCTGCTTCGAGCGCCCGCGCTCGCGCTCGCCTATGTCGTCCTCGCCGCCGCGCCCGCTCAGGCGCAGACCGTCCCGGACGGTCCGGTCACAATCTTCCTGAAGGAGCACGAGCACCTCCCGCTCGCGGTCGCCGACGGCGCCGCGCAACTGAGCGCCGACGCCGCCCTTTGGGAATTCAGGGCCTCCGAGGCCTTCCTGACCGTCGGCGAATACCAGATCGTGCACCAGGACTCGGGGCAGTGCCTCACCGCCGACACGAGCGGCGGCGTCGAGACCGCGCCGGCCCTGCTCGCCGACTGCGCGGACGCCATCGCCTGGCTGGTCGAGTTCGACACCGCGCAGGGCCACAAGGACTACCGGTTCGCCACCCCCGACGGCCACTTCCTCGGCCTGGTGGAGGACGGCGACGCCGTGGAAGGCGCTGAAGTCCTCGCCGTCGAGCCCGACATGAACGACAGCCTGCACATCCAGGAGTGGCTGTACACCCAGGGGGCCGCCGAGGAGCCTACGACCGCCGCGCCGGCGACGGCCCCC
>DATABR010000169.1:0-3459 GCA_036259435.1 Glycomyces sp. | reverse complement strand
GACGAACAGCGCCTCGCCGCCGGCCTGCCGGATCGCCCGGGCCGTGTCCAGGCCGCTCTCGGCGACCACCTCCGCGACCGCGACCCGCGCCCCCTCGGCGGCGAACAGAAGCGCGGCCGCGCGGCCGATGCCCGATCCTGCGCCGGTGACTACGACGACCTTGCCGGCGAACTCCTGATGTGGTGAGGCGGTCAACGCGACTCCTATGTTCGATGTTTATGAAACATCGAACAAGGTAGCATGAGGCTCATGAAACCGATGCGGCATCCGAACCCGGAGGAGATGGTTCTCGTCGAGGTGCTGGGGGCGCTGAGCGACCCGATTCGCGTGGGCTTGGTGCGGCTCCTGGCCGACGGCCGCGAACGCGGCTGGGGCGAGCTTCGCGCCCCGGTGGCCAAGTCGACGCTGAGCCACCACCTGCGGGTGCTGCGGGACGCGGGCGTCACTCGGACCCGCCAGGAGGGCACGCGCTGCTTCGTCGCGCTCCGCCGCAACGATCTGGACGTCCGGTTCCCCGGGCTCTTGAACGCGGTGCTGGAGGCGGCCGACGGCGACGACATCGGCGCCCACGTCGGCCTGACATCGTCCATTGACGCGGTTACGGAGGCACCAGAAGCGTGACGGCGGTGATCAGCACCGCCGATGAGACGATGGTCGCGCTGTTCGGGACGCCGCTGCCGGCAACCGCGACTCCGAAGCCTTCACCGAATCCGGGGTCGACCGCGCTCCTTGCCCGCTCGTGACCGGGCCGGGGAGCTCGGTGGTGGTCATGGCCCGAACGGGAGTGCGTCAGAAGTCGCCGTAGGCGACTTGCATGCAGGTGATGCCCATGCTCCTCCACATGGCGACGACCTGGTCGCGGTCGTCGATGGCGCACAGGATGTCCCGGTCGGCGAGGTGGGCGTTGAAGATCTCCTTCTTGACCACGGCGTCCTTGCGTCGGTCGTGCTCGACGCGCATGTACAGCTCGGGGTCGGTGATGCCGGTGTGTTCGCTGATCCACATGCTCGTGGCGTCGTAGCAGGTGCCGGCAAGACCTCGGTGGGCGTAGCCGTGATGGGTCGCGTAGTCGACGTTTTCGCGGCCGGAGAGGAACACGATGTGGTGGCCGGTCTGGTGGAGTGCCTGGACGACGGCGACCACGGGGATATTCGGGACGTCTTCGAGGACGCGGTCGTATTCGAAGGGTCCGCGGGGGTCGTCGCCTTCGCGGAGGGCAAGGGTGCCGTCGATGTCGACGATGACCGTGCGAGTCATGGTGTTCCTCTCCGAGTCGGCGTCGGCGGCTGTGTCCGGGATCGGTGCCGACTGTCACGCTATACCTGATCGCGCGGTCGCCTCGAAGATCCAGCCCTACGGCTGCTCCTCTACCAGATGCACCATGGTGGAGGCGTAGTCGTCGGGGTGGAGTCGCAGGTCGAGTCCATGGGTCCCGAGGACAGCGCCGTGGTGGAGCCGCCCCGTGCCCTGCCGGCGATAGCGCGCCGCCGGGTCGAGACCGGCGAGTTTCAGCAGCGGATCGCGGTAGCCGAAGCGGCGTCCGAGCCGCCAGGCCAGTACGACGACCTCATCGCCGAGCCGATATTGGACGCCTGTGACGGCTCCCGCGCGCAGCGGGTGCCTGCGGCCGTGCTGGACCACGTGCCTGACGCGCTTGTAGTCGGCGACGAGTTCGGCGCCGCGGCCCAGCTCGGCCTCGGTCCAGGCGTTGAGGTCACCGCCGACGGCCAGGACCCCGGCCATGGCGACGTGGAAGCGGAAGTCGAGCGGGACGGTCCTGCGAGTGAACGGGTTGGGGGCGTCGGTGACCCAGGCGCCCATGACCCTCGCGGGGTAGACCTGGGCGAAGCCCTCCTGGATGTCGATGCGGTCGACCGCGTCGGTGTTGTCGGAAGTCCACACCTGGTCGGTGCGGCGCAGGATGCCGAAGTCGACGCGCCCGCCGCCCGAAGCGCACGACTCGATCCGCAGACGGGGGTGATCGGCGCGGAGCCGGTCGAGGATCGCATAGAGGTTGCGGGTGTGGTCGAACCAGAGCCGGTCGGGGTCGGGCGAGCCGGGCCACCCGGCCTCGGTGAAGGGCCGGTTCATGTCCCACTTGAGGAAGTCGATCTTGTTCTCGGTGAGCAGCCGGTCGAGCCAGGTGTGGGTCCACTCGGCCACGTCCTCGCGGGCGAGGTTGAGGACGAGCTGGTTCCGCGCCTCCGAGCGCCGCCGGTGCGGCTGGTGGTAGACCCAGTCGGGGTGCGCCCGGTAGAGATCGGAGTCGGGGTTGACCATCTCCGGCTCGACCCACAGCCCGAAGCGCATGCCGAGTTCGTGGACGCGTTTGATCAAGGGGCCCAGGCCGTCGGGGAAGCGGTCGGGGTTGGGGCGCCAGTCGCCGAGACCGGCCGCGTCGTGGGTTCGCGAGCCGAACCAGCCGTCGTCCATGACGAACAGCTCGCAGCCCATGGCCGCCGCCTGCTCGGCGAGCGCCGATTGGCTGTCGGCGGTGATGTCGAATCCGGTGGCCTCCCAGGAGTTGTAGATGACCGGGCGGAGCTCGGCGGGATGCGGGAGGACGTGGCCGAGCGCGTACTGGTGCCAGGCAGCGGCCGATGCGGCGAAACCACCGGTGGTGTAGACGCCCGCGGCGACCGGAGTCTCGAGCGTCTCGCCGGGGGCCAGCGCGATCGCGATCGGGTCGTGCCCGAACCCGAGGGCGACCGCCACTCGGTTCGTGGGGGCTTTTTCGACGGTGAGGCGCCAGGTGCCGCTCCAGGCGAGCGCGGTGGACCATACCTCGCCGCGGGTCTCGCCGGCCGATCCGTCGTCGAGGGCCGCCCACGGGTTCGCCTGATGGCCGGTGGTGCCCCGCCGCGAGCCCAGTCGGGTCTCTCCGAACGGCAGCGTCGTGCGGTGCGACCGCGTCTCGGCGCCCCATTCGCCGTAGAGCTGCGTGAGCCGGTAGTCCTCGCGTTCGGGGATCACCCAGGCCGCCGAGTCGGCCCGGATCACTTCGACGTGCTCGGTGCCGTTGTTGCGCAAGGTGATCGACCGCTCGATGACGTCGCTGTCGGCGAAAGCGCGGTAATGGGTCCGCACCTCCAGTCCGTAGTGGACGTCGGCGAACACCAGGGTCAGCGTTCGGTCGGTCTCGATCGCCTCGGCGAAGGCCAGTTCCAGGTCCCTGGTGCCGTCGGCGAAGCGCACTTGCAGACCGTTGGCGCCGTAGCGGAACGCCGACGCCGGAGTCAGGTCCAGGACGGCGTCGCATCCGTCGGTGACCGACCGTCCGGTCGCCTCGGGGAGCTCGAGGAGCGAGAGCGCCTGCTCGCGGGCGAGCCGGGGCCCCCAGTGGAGTCCGTGGAGGCGGTCATCGTCGTCCAGGGCCACGACATAGCTGGTGGCCGGGGTGTCGATGATCCAAAGTCGGGGGCGGTGAGCGCGCATGCGCCGTCCTTTCGAGCCGGTGTG
>DATABR010000168.1:0-3782 GCA_036259435.1 Glycomyces sp. | reverse complement strand
GCCCACGCGGCCCTCTCGCCGGCGAGGTCGGCGACGAGGCCGACTGCGCTCGTGCCGAGCGCGGCGACGATCCCGGAGAGGAGGTAGTAGACGCCGAAGTAGGTGCCTGTGAGGCCTTGCGGCGCGAAGCCCGGGATGAGTTCCATGACGAACGGCTGGGCGACCATGACGCCGATCGAGAGCATGAGCGCCGAGACCAGTACGGCTGCGAAGTGCGGCCCGGGCGATCCAGAGGTGCTGGCGGGCACCAGGACCGGTGGTAGGAAGGCCGCGCCGATGAGGGCCATGCCGAGCGCGATGGCCGCGGCCCGACTCAGATGCCGCCGGCACCAGTCGGTCGACCGCACTTGGAGGCCGAGGGTGGCGATGGTGGACGCGCCGAAGACGGCGGCGGTCGCCCAAGCGGTGCCCGTGGCGTCCACGGCGGCCTTGGGAAGCAGCAGGTAGAGCTGGTTCTGGAGCGCGAACAGTGCGGCCGTGGCGAGCGTGAACGCCAGGAAGCCTTTGTCTGCGAACGCTTCTCGCCAACCGCCGAGGACCGTGGTCGAAGCGGGTGCGGCCCGGTGAGCCGGCAGGGCGAGCATCTGCGCGACCGCCAGACCCGCGAACACGAGGGCCGAGACGAGGGCGCCGATCCGGAAGTCGAACATGACGAGCGCGCTGCCCACGAGCGGGCCGAGGCACATGCCGGTGTTGGCGAACAGGTTGAACAGCGCGAACGCCTCGACGCGCTTGTCACCGGCGGCCTCGGCGACGTAGGCGCGCACGGCCGGGTTGAACAGGGCCCCGGCCACGCCGCTGACGATCGAGGCGATGATGAGCACCGGCAGGCTCGGCGTCAGTGCGAACAGGCCGAATCCGACCGCGCGCATGAGGCATCCGGCGATGATCACCCCGCGCGGCCCGAGCCGGTCGGAGGCGGTGCCGCCGATGAGGAACAGGCCTTGCTGGGCGAGGTTGCGCACCCCGAGCACGACCCCGATGGCGGCCAGGGACATCCCGGCCGAGGCCTCCAGGTGCACCGCCAGGTAGGGGATGACCATGTAGAACCCGAGGTTGACGCCGAGCTGGTTCACCAGGAGCAGTCGCACCGCGAGCGGCTGCTCCGCGAAGGACCGTATGGTGCGCAAGGGACCTCATCGGGGTTCGGGGCGCCGGGGGAGCGCCGCGGGGCGGAAGACTTCGACAAAGATAACGGAACTCGTTTTCAATACGTTCCGCGAAACCCCCGATGTGACGTGCCCCCGTTCATGCGATCATCGGCATACCCGCACGTGGACCGGCGAACGAGGCATTGGAGAGAGGCGCATGGCAGCAGGACCGTCGAGCGCGACGGAGGACCAGAACCGGCGCCTTTTGCGCGCCCGCGACGCCATGGACCGCGACTTCGCGAAGCCCCTCGACGTGCCCGGCCTCGCCCACGTCGCCCTCATGTCCCCCGCCCACTTCAGCCGCCGATTCCGGCAGACCTTCGGCGAGACCCCGCACCGCTACCTGCAGCGCCGCCGCATCGAACGCGCCTGTGCGAAGCTCCGCGACTCCGACGCCACGGTCACCGACATCGCGCTCGCGGTCGGCTTCGACAGCCTCGGCACCTTCAGCCGCACGTTCAACGCCATCATCGGGCGCTCGCCCACGAAGTACCGCGCCGACGCCGTCCCGTTCCAGGTCCCCGGCTGCTTCGTCAGATCCTGGACCCGACCGAGCAGTTTCGGATAAGCGCCGAAGCCCCGCACGCCCATAGGCTCAAGGCATGTTCAAAGCGATCAGCATCCACACCGTGTTCGTCCTCGACCAGGAAGAGGCGATCGACTTCTACGTAGGCAAACTCGGCTTCAAGGTCTCCTCGGACGTCGACCTCGGCTTCATGCGCTGGCTCACCGTCTCGGTGCCCGGCCAGCCTGAGCGCAGCGTCCTCCTCGAAGTGCCCGGACCGCCCTCGCAGAGCGACGAGACCGCGGCCCAGGTCCGTGACCTGCTCACCAAGGGCGCCCTCGGTGCGACCATCTACACCACCGACGACTGCCGCGGCGAGTACAAGCGCCTGAAGGACCTCGGCGTCGAGTTCACCGAGGAGCCGACGGAGCAGCCGTACGGCATCGACTGCGCCCTGCGCGACCCATTCGGCAACCACATCAGGATCACCCAGACGGCCAAGTGACCGCAGCGATGGACGCCCGGGTGCGCGCACTCGGGCGTTCCGCCTCCTCCGGGAGGGTTGCATCGCTGTTCAAGCGGGTACTCCGAAACGTCGGATCCGGCCCTGAGGAGGGGTGGACATGGACTTTGAACTGGACCCGGTCGAGGAGCGGCGCGAGCGCATCGTCGTCGGTGTCGACGGCTCGGCGGCGTCGGACAAGGCGCTCGCGTGGGCCGTGAAGCAGGCCGCGCGCACCGGCGCGAAGCTCGAGGCCGTGCAGGCCTGGGAGGTGCCGGCGATGTACGGCACCGGCATGATGGTGCTGCCCGGCGGCGAGGAGTTCGACAAGGCCGCGCGGCGGTCGCTGGAAGGCTCGGTCGGCCGGGCCCTGGGCGGCCGCAGAGACGTGGAGGTCGAGCACCACACCGTGGCGGGCCACCCTGCCAAGGCGCTCATCGACATGGCGGAGGGCGCAGACCTCCTGGTCGTGGGCAGCCGCGGCCACGGCGGGTTCGTCGGGGCGCTGGTCGGCTCGGTGAGCCACTACTGCGTCAGCCACGCCCAATGCCCGGTCGTGGTCGTCCGCTCGACCGACTGACGGCCGCCGCGGTCAGCGCCACCGATTCATGTCGGGTGCGGTCAGCGGGGCCGGCGGAGGCTCGCCGCAACACGGAGGCCGCGCTGCGGGCGGGGTCGAGGTTCGCTGTGACCCAGGGCAGATGCAAAACCGCCGAAGCGAGTCGTCCTCGAACGCGGTGTCGGTCGGGGTGAACTCGTAGCGGCCCTCGCCGAAGACCGGCCAGCCGTCCACCCAGTCCACGCCCGCCAGGAACGTTTCACGGCCGAGCACGTGGAAGGAAGGCGTGAACCCTCCTGGGCGCACCGCCAGGTAGACCGCCGCCCACTCGCCCGAAGCGGTCTGCACGAGGCTTGGCCGGTGTTCTGGACCGGATGGGCGAGGCTGCGGTGAGAGAACACGGGATTGGCCGGGCACGACTCGTACGGGCTCTTCGGGTCGGTCGGCGCGGGCGATCGTGTCCGTGTGGCCGCGTTCGGTGCCGCCCTCGGCGAGTATCAGGTACCAGTGCTCGCCGATGCGGTACAGGTGCGGCGCCTCGGAGGCGGCGAGGCCGATGCCCTGCCACACCGGGTACGGCTCGCCGTCGAACTCGCCGGTCTTCATGTCGAGTCGGCCCTGGAAGATGCCGTCGCCCTGGCCGCCTGAGACCGTGCCCTCCCAGGTGAGGTAGCACTCGCCGTCCTCGTCCCAGGCCAGGTCCGGGTCGATCCCACGGACTGGGGGACGAAGATCGGGTCGCTCCACGGCCCGGCGGGGCCCTCGGCGGAGACGATCGTCTGGCCGTTCGAGTCGCCCACGTTGGACCGCCGGGCGCGAGGCGCCGCGGCGGTCCCAGACTAAGTTGTGTCGATAAACTTTGTCAACCGGCATGCTCAGGCGGCGGCGTGCTGCACTCCCCAGGTCCTCGCGTACCTGCCCGACCTTGCCAGCAGTTCATCATGCGTGCCCTGCTCGATGATCCGGCCGTGCTCCAGCACCACGATCGCGTCCGCCTTGCGGATCGTGCTCAACCGGTGCGCCACCACCAGCGTCGTGCGCCCGCGCATCAGCGTCTCCAATGCG
>DATABR010000167.1:0-1703 GCA_036259435.1 Glycomyces sp. | reverse complement strand
AGGGCCCGGCGCCATGCCCGGCCCTTTCGCGTTCACTGCCCGTTCGCCAACAGTGTGAGCCGCGAGTCCTTTGGGAACCCGAGTAGCGATGTTGTTCACACATGCTTGCTACCCTTGGCCTCGCAAGTCAGCTGCGACCGGAGGAGGTGGAGACCATGGGCGATGACCCCGGATCTAGTCGAGATACGGACGTGTTCTTCCCATTTTCCTCTTACCGTGCCCCGCGTCCTCTTACATTGAAGCGGGCGGCCTGACCTGCGGCGACCGCACTCTCCGCATGCTGGTTGAGGGCACGGCCCTTTCCTCATGTATATGGAGGTGGCTGACATGGCCCAGACCATCCAGCCTATTTCGCCCGCGGCGGTGGACTCGCTCGCGGCGCTCCGCCTGGAACTCGCCGACATCTCGACCGTCGAACTCGCCGAAGAGTTTCCGCGCATGGACCTCGCCGAGCAGGCGCTCAGGTTCCGGTTGCTCCCCAAGGACCGCGCCCTCGCCGTCTTCGAAGAACTCGACACCGTGCACCAGCAGGAACTGCTCGACGGGCTCAAGACCGACTTCGTGCGCGAACTGCTCGACTCGATGGAGGCGGACGACCGGGCCAAGCTCTTCGACGAGATGCCCGCCAAGGTCGCGACCCGCTTCCAATCACAGCTGAGCGCCATCGACCGGCGCACCACCGCCCAACTGCTCGGCTACGACCCCGAGTCGGCCGGGCGCATCATGACCCCCGACTTCGTGTCGCTGCGGGCCTCCATGTCCGCGGCAGCGGCGATCGAGCGGATCCGGCATCTGCGCGAACGCCCCCGCCACTTGGACGTGCTGCCGGTGACCGACGGCCACCGCAAGCTCCTCGGCACCGTCACCCTCGCCGACCTGGTGAGCGCCGACCCCGAGACGCCCGTCCACGACCTCATCGCCGACGAGCACTACCAGGTCTCGACCGACACCGACCAGGAAGAGGCCGCCCGCCTCATCCAGGAGGCGAACCTCAACCCGCTCTACGTGGTCGACCACGAAGACCGCCTCGTCGGCCTCCTCACCTGGGACGACGCCATGGAGGTCCTCGAAGCCGAGGACACCGAGGACGCCGCCCGAAGCGGTGCGTCCGAGCCGCTGGAGCGGCCCTACCTCTCGGCGGGCGTGTTCATGCTGGCGCGCAAGCGCGCCATGTGGCTGCTCATCCTCGCCGTCTCCGCCTCGCTCACCGTGACCGTGCTCGACTACTACGAGACCTACCTCGCGAACGTCACGGTTCTGGCGGTGTTCGTGTCGCTGCTGACCGGGACCGGCGGCAACTCCGGCTCGCAGGCGTCGGTGACGATCATCCGCGCCATGGCCGTCGGCGAAGTCCGCTTCTCCGACGCCCTCAAGATCACCTGGCGCGAATCGCGCGTGGGCTTCCTGCTCGGGGCGATGCTCGCGATCGTGGGCGGCCCGGTCGTGGGGTTCATCTACGGGCCCGACATCGGGCTCATCATCGCGCTGACGCTCCTGGTGATCTGCACCTGGTCGACCTTCGTCGGCTCGCTGCTGCCGTTGGTGGCCAAGAAGGTCGGCATCGACCCGGCCCTGGTCTCGGCCCCGATGGTCTCGACCCTGTGCGACGCGACCGGCCTGCTCATCTACTTCTCGATCGCCGCCACGGTCCTCGGACTGGAAATTCCGCAGCCCGGCCGCGCCCGTGGACCCCTCGACCATGA
>DATABR010000166.1:0-5046 GCA_036259435.1 Glycomyces sp. | reverse complement strand
GGGGGCCTCTTTCGCGTTGTGCCGCTAGGCGATGCGGATGGTGTTCCAGCTCATCGCGGGCAGCACGATCTGGGTCGTGCCGTCCTTGACCACGATGTCCCCGTTGGCGATCGGCGCGACGCGGGTCTGGTCGGCCAGGGTGTTCTTCGCGTTCGGGTCGGCGTCGGTGAGCGTCGAGCACGACACGTCGCTGGAGCTTGACAGCGACGACAAGTCGATTTCGAGGGTCATCGGCTCTTCCAGGTCGCGGTTGACCGCGAAGACGGTGTACGTGCCGTCCTCATTGGCCACCGCCACCGAGTGGAGGGCATCGACCTGGCCGTACTTCTCCGTCGCGAGCGAAGGCGACGCGGCGTTGACGCGCAGCACCTTCCCGCGCCCGAACTTCGAGGCCTCCGCGAACGGGAAGAACGTCGTCTGCCGCCACGCCGGGCCGCCCGGCTCGGTCATGATCGGCGCGATCACGTTCACCAACTGCGCCAGACACGCCGCCGTCACCCGGTCGCAGCGGCGCAGCAGCGTGATCATCAGCGAACCGAACACGACCGCGTCCATCGCCGAGTACACGTCCTCGAGTTGGCGCGGCGCGACCGCCCACGGTACGTCCCGCTCACCGGCCGGCGCGTCCTGGTACCACACGTTCCACTCGTCGAAGGAGATGTTGATCTTCTTGTCGCTCTTGAGCTTCGCGCCCACCGCGTCCGCGGTGGCGATCACGCCGTCGATGAACAGCTCCATGTCCTGCGCCGAGGCCATGAAGCTCCGCACGTCGCCGTCGCGCGGCTGGTAGTAGGCGTGCGCCGAGATGTAGTCGACCGACTCGTACGACTGGGCCAGGACCTCGGCCTCCCACGCCCCGAACGTGAGCATCCCGCGAGCCGAGGACCCGCACGCGACCAGGTCGAGATTGCCGTCGATCATGCGCATCGACCGCGCCGTCTGGTCGGCGATGCGCCCGTACTCGGTGGCGGTGCGCTGGCCGATCTGCCAGGGACCGTCCATCTCGTTGCCCAGGCACCACAGCTTGATGCCGTACGGCTCCTCGTCGCCATGCGAGCGGCGCAGATCCGACCAGTACGTGCCGCCGGGGTGGTTGGCGTACTCGAGCAGATCCAGGGCCTCCTGCAGGCCGCGCGTACCCAGGTTGACGGCCATGTTCGGCTCCACGCCGACCGTGCGGCAGAACTTCATGAACTCGCCGAGACCGAACTGGTTCGTCTCGGTGACACCCCAGGCCAGGTCCAGGCGGCGGGGCCGGTCCTCCTTGGGGCCCGTCCCGTCCTCCCACCGGTAGCCGGAGACGAAGTTCCCCCCGGGGTAGCGGATCATCGTCGGACCGAGCTCGTTGATGAGGTCCAGGACGTCCTGGCGGAGCCCGTCGGCGTTCGCCGAGGCGTGGTCGGGCTCGTAGATGCCGGTGTAGACGCACCGACCCAGATGCTCCACGAAGGACCCGAACAGCCGCTCGGGCACGTCGGCGACGGTGAAACGCGGATCGAACTCGATGCGCGCGCTTAGGGGAACGGCCATGATCGCCTCCTGGAAGGGTCCGTTGTCATCGGTCACCGGCGGCCCCGCAGGGCCGGTCGCGCTGACGCTACCAGACGGCGGACGTGCCCCCACCAGGGGACTTTACCGTTACATGAACTGCTAGGCGAGTGGCTGGAGGTCGGCGGCGGTCGAGGACCTGGCCACCAGTTCGGGCTGGAAGACCACATTGCGGTGCGTGTGCCCCTCGCCCTCGCCGATCTCATCGAACAGCAGCTGCGCGGCCGTGCGGCCCAGCTGCGAACGCGGCTGGCGGATCGACGACAGCGGCACCGCGGCAGCGGCGGCGAAGTCGATGTCGTCGTAGCCGATGATCGCGCACTCCTGGGGCACCTTCACCCCGTGCATCGTCAACGCCTGCAACGCACCAAGCGCCACCAGGTCGTTCGCGCAGAACACGGCCGTGGGGCGGTCGTCGAGGCCGAGCATCTGCTCCACGGCCTCGCGCCCGGCCGCGAAATTCAGCCCGGCGGTCGTGAACACTTCGAGGGAAGCGCCCTGTTCCACGCAGACCTCGCGGCAGCCGGTGAGCCGGTCGGCGACCTGCGGAATCGAGGCCGGACCGCCCACGAACGCGATCCGGGTATGGCCCCGATCGAGCAGGTGGCCCGCGGCCAGGCGCCCGCCGTGCACGTCGTCGACGGCGACCGAGCAGTGCGGATGCCGCCCCGCCCCGCGGTCGACCAGAACGAGGGGGATGTCGTGGCCCGAGAGCCGCTCGATCCACGCCGTCGACGAATCGTCGACGGGCGTGATGAGCAGGCCCAGGACCCGTTGCTCTTCAAGGATTTCGAGGTGGCGCCGCTCGCGGCGCACGTCCTCGCCGGAGTCGCAGACGGTGACCACGCCTCCGGCCGACTCGATGAGCGGCTCGGCGCCGCGCACCACGTCGGTGAAGAACGGGTTCGCCACGTCGAGCACGACCACCGCGACCGTGCGGCTCCTGCCCGCTCGCAGCTGGCGGGCGGAGTCGTTGCGCACGTAGCCGAGCTCGGCAATCGCGGCCAGCACGCGCGAACGGGTCTCCTCGGCCACGGCCTCGGGCCGGTTGAGCACGTTGGAAACCGTCCCTACCGACACGCCCGCCGCACGCGCGACGTCCTTCATGCTGGTAGTGGTCATCGTCACCTCACGAAGTCTATCGGGAGCCCAGGATAGAGCGGGGCGCGCCGGGACCGCGCCGGCGGATCGACGATCATGATTGGCGACCGTGGTTCCGCGTCTCCCCGGCACGTCGTCGGGAACTATGTTTGAAACGGTTCAACGACGAACAAGGAGCTTGAGGAGCATATACCGGACCGTGTTCGAATTTTTGCCCGGCCAATGCTTGACAACCAGAGGCGCAGGGCTTTAACTTAGCGAAATCCCTTCATGAATCGATTCAAAAAAATCGGGCGGCCAGCCCGATTCGACCGCCTCCGAGGAGGAAACCCCTTTGGCAGCCCCGTCCAACGGTGAGAAAGCGCCTTCCAACAAGGCGCGCGTGTGCTTCACCCTCCGCGTTCGGCCCGACCGGCTCGACGAGTACCGCGAAAGGCACGCCGCCGTCTGGCCCGACATGCTCCGGGCCCTCGCCGCCACCGGCTGGTCGAACTACTCGTTGTTCCTCGCAGAGGACGGACTCCTCGTGGGCTACCTCGAAACCGAGGACTTCGACGCCGCCCGCGCACAGATGGCCGACACCGAGGTCAACGCGCGCTGGCAGGCCGAGATGGCCCCGTTCTTCGAAGGCACCGGCGGGGCCCATGCCGACGACTCGTTCAACGTCCTCACCGAAGTGTTCAACCTCGAGACCCAGCTGGCCGCCGTCGAGGCCACGGGCGAAGGAGCCGGCAAATGAGCGCACAGCTGAACGCCAAGCAAGTCCTGGCGAACCAGAACATCGAACTGCCCTCCTGGGCGTTCGGCAACTCGGGCACCCGCTTCAAGGTCTTCGCCCAGCAGGGCGTGCCCCGCGACCCCTTCGAGAAGATCGCCGACGCCGCCCAAGTGCACCAGTACACCGGCGCGGCCCCCTCCGTGGCCCTCCACATCCCCTGGGACAAAGTGGACGACTACGCCGCGCTCGCCGCGCACGCCGCTGACCTGGGCGTGCGCATCGGCACGATCAACTCCAACACCTTCCAAGACGACGACTACATGCTCGGCTCGGTCTGCCACCCCGACGCGGCCGTACGCCGCAAGGCCACCGCGCACCTGCTCGAATGCGTCGACATCATGGACGCCACCGGCTCGACCGACCTCAAGCTCTGGTTCGCCGACGGCACCAACTACCCCGGCCAGGACTCCATCGCCGATCGCCAGGCCCGCCTCGCCGCATGCCTCGCCGAGGTCTACGCCCGCCTCGGCGCAAGCCAGCGCCTGCTGCTCGAGTACAAGCTGTTCGAGCCGTCGTTCTACACCACCGACGTCCCCGACTGGGGCACCGCCTACGCGCACTGCCTCAAACTCGGGCCCAAGGCGCAGGTCGTCATCGACACCGGGCACCACGCGCCGGGCACCAACATCGAGTTCATCGTCGCGATCCTGCTCAGGGAAGGCAGGCTCGGCGGGTTCGACTTCAACTCGCGGTTCTACGCCGACGACGACCTCATGGTCGGCTCGGCCGACCCGTTCCAGCTGTTCCGGATCATGCACGAACTCGCGTTGCGCGGCGTGGTGGGCGCGGATTCGGGGATCGCGTACATGCTCGACCAGTGCCACAACATCGAACCGAAGATCCCCGGCCAGATCCGGTCGGTCATGAACGTGCAGGAGGCGACCGCGAAGGCGCTCCTGATCGACCGCCCAGCGCTCGAGGCGGCGCAGGCGGCCGGTGACGTGCTGGGCGCGAACGCGGTGATGATGGACGCCTACAACACCGACGTGCGCCCGCTGCTCGAAGAGCTGCGCGAAGAGCAGGGGCTCGCCGCGGACCCGATGGCCGCGTTCGCCGCTTCGGGGTACGCCGAGAAGATCAAGGCCGACCGCCAGGGCGGCCAGGCCGCCGGTTGGGGGGCCTGAGCATGGGCGCGGTGGAGGATCTCATCGGCCGGTCGAACCGGCTGGGCGCCGACAAGCGCAACACGAACTTCGCCGGCGGGAACACCTCCGCCAAGGGCGTCGAAGCTGATCCGGTAACCGGCGCCGACGTCGAGCTGCTGTGGGTCAAGGGCTCCGGCGGCGACCTCGGGACGTTGACCGAGTCGGGGCTGGCGGTGCTGCGCCTGGACCGGTTGCGGGCCATGTGCGGCACCTATCCGGGACTCGAGCGCGAGGACGAGATGGTCGCGCGGTTCGACTACTGCCTGCACGGGCGCGGAGGCGCGGCCCCGTCGATCGACACGGCCATGCACGGCCTGGTCGACGCGGCCCACGTCGACCACCTCCATCCCGACTCGGGCATCGCGATCGCCACCTCGGCCGACGGTGAGTCGTTGACCAAGGAGATCTTCGGCGACCGGGTCGTCTGGGTCCCGTGGCGCCGTCCCGGCTTCCAGCTCGGTCTGGACATCGCGG
>DATABR010000165.1:0-15527 GCA_036259435.1 Glycomyces sp. | reverse complement strand
CGAGGCGGAAGCGCCCGGGCAGGCCCTCGCGGCGCTCGAGTTCGGCCAGGACCCGGCCGATGCCGATGAGCATGGCCGTATGGGCGTCGTGGCCGCAGGCGTGGCACACGCCGGGGACGGTGGAGCGGTACGAAACCTGCTTGGGGTCGTGGATCGGCAGGGCGTCCATGTCGGCGCGGATCGCGATCACGCGGTCGCCCGTGCCGATGTCGCAGGTCAATCCGGTGCCGTCGGGGATCATCTGGGGTTCCAGCCCGGCATCGGCGAGCTGCGCGGCGACGTAGTCGGCGGTGTCGTGCTCCTGGCGAGAGAGGCGCGGGTTCGCGTGGATGTGGCGGCGGGCCGCGATGATCTCCTCCGCGTGCGCGGCCAGCCAGCCGTCGAGGAAGTCGGGCAGCGACATAGGCATGGCCTGCTCCTCAGCGGCGTTGCCGGGCGAACCGTCGAACGAGGGCATAGCGCCGGGTACCACGAGACCGGTATTGCGCACGATGGCGTTCGGCAGCGGCTCATTTGATTTTGTGGCGGTACCCATCTCGACGACTTTCTCCGCAGTGAGCGTGTACATTCCTTCGCGCCTCGCAATTCACGTTCGAGGATCAAAGCCAATGGAGGACGATTCGGCAAGCTTAATCCGATCGCGCTCCGTTGCGGCCAGCGCCGTGATCTGCGACGCTCGCCGACCGAATTACCCCGGTCCCCGACCCGAGGAGTGACGGTTGCGCGACAGGCGGTCACGGCTTATTCGGCCGTACCCGCCGTCATGAGGCATAACGCTTGCCGAGGCAAGAAGTTACGGCCGAGATCCGATTTTCATACAGAACTCGGACGCGCCGGTGGTGCGTGACGCGTCCGCGGACCAGTCTTTCCCGGCTTGTCGAATTCGTCGACAGACCCGTTGTGCGCTTCGCCTTTACGTGACCGAGTAGTCACCAATGGTCGGTGGGCACGTATCGTCCCCATTCGGCGGCGAGCGCGGTGCACACTTCGCCCACTGTCGCACCGGCGGCGAGTGCGTCCTTGAGCGGATACAGCACATTGTCCGTACCCGCCGCGGCGCGCTTCACACTCGCGAGCGCGCTTTCAAGCGTACTCGCGTCGCGCGCGGCGCGGTGGGAAGCGAGCCGCGCGACCTGCGCGGCCTCCATAGCTGGGTCCACTTTGAGCGGTTGATACGGGGCTTCGTTCCCATTGAGGGTGTAGCGGTTGACGCCGACGACGGTCTGCTCGCCCGAGTCGATGCGCTTGGCCGTCTCGTAGGCACTGCGTTCGATCTCACCTTTCTGGAAGCCGACCTCGATCGCGGCGACGGCCGAGCCGTGCGCGAATACCGCGTCGATGAGGCGCAGTGCCTCGGCCTCCATCTCGTCGGTGAGCGCTTCGACGGCGTACGAGCCGGCGAAGGGGTCGACGGTGGCGCACAGGTCGGTCTCGGAGGCGATGACCTGCTGGGTGCGCAGGGCCAGGCGCGCGGAGGTGTCGGTGGGGAGGGCGATCGCCTCGTCGTAGGCGTTGGTGTGCAGCGACTGCGTGCCGCCGAGGACGGCGGCGAGGGCCTGCACGGTCACGCGGGCCATGTTGACCTCGGGCTGCTGGGCGGTGAGCTCGACTCCGGCGGTCTGGGTGTGGAAGCGCAGTTTGAGCGAGCGGGGGTCCTTGGCGCCGAAGCGGTCGCGCATGATGTGGGCCCACAGGCGCCGCGCGGCGCGGAATTTGGCGACCTCGGAGAGGATCGTGGAGCGGGCCACGAAGAAGAACGAGAGGCGGGGGGCGATCGCGTCCACTTCGAGCCCGGCGTCGAGCGCGCAGTTGACGTACTCGATGCCGTCGGCGAGGGTGAACGCGAGCTCCTGCGCGGCGGTGGCCCCGGCCTCGGCCATGTGGTAGCCGGAGATGGAGATCGTGTTCCATTGCGGCAGTTCGGCGGCGCAGTAGGCGAAGGTGTCGGAGACGAGCCGCAGGCTCGGCGCGGGCGGGAAGATGTAAGTGCCGCGCGCGATGTACTCCTTGAGGATGTCGTTCTGGATGGTGCCGCGCAGCCGCGTCGCATCGGCGCCCTGCTCTTCGGCGACGAGCTGATACAAGAGCAGGAGGACCGCCGCCGGGGCGTTGATGGTCATCGAGGTCGAGACCTCGTCGAGGGGGATGCCGCCGAAGAGGGTGCGCATGTCGTCGATGGAGTCGATCGCGACGCCGACCTTGCCGACTTCCCCGGCTGCCTCGGGCGCGTCCGAGTCGTAGCCCATCTGGGTGGGCAGGTCGAAGGCCACGGACAGGCCGGTGGTGCCGGCCTCCAGCAGGTCGCGGTAGCGGCGGTTGGACTCCGCGGCCGTGGCGAAACCCGCGTACTGGCGCATGGTCCAGGGCTTCGAGGTGTACATGGTCGGGTGGACGCCGCGCGTGTACGGAAAGGACCCCGGTTCGCCGAGTCGTTCCGGGAGGTCCTTCGCGGCGTCGTCGGGGCCGTAGACAGGCCGGATCTCAATCCCGTCTCGGCCTTGCGGTGACGACTGCATGGCTGCCATCCTAGGGGTTGCGCTGCGTCTTCGGGAAGTCCTGAGGGTCTCGCTCGGGACGGCGCCGATCCTGGAAACCGCGCCCTGTTACGTCAACGTCGCCGAACGGTCACGCCGCCGCCCGAGCCCAGCCCTGCGAGCCGTAAACGGGCCCGGTACCCACTCGGTGGCCGGGACGCGGCAAACTAGTGGGAATCCCTCGCGAGGAGTGGCCGAATGACGTACTCATCTGACTACGGTCGCGGTGGTCCCGGCGCCCATGAGGACCCCCGAGCCGGTGCGGTGCCGACCCCGCGGTACTCCCCTGAAACCCAAGGGTCACAAGGCTTCTCGGATGCATCGTACGATTCGGATCTCGGCGGGCGCGATCCGCGTCCCTCATTCGGCGGCCAGCGTTTCGAAAGCATGGGCACGAGCTCGGACCCGTACCGGTCCGGCGGCGGGTGGCAGCGGCCCGGATCCGAACCGCACAGCGGCCAGTACAGGAGCGGTTCCGAACCCCGCAGCGGCCAGTACGGGGCCGGTTCCGATCCGTACGCGCCCGGTTACGGCGGCCAGTCCAATCCCGGGTTCAACCGCGACCCCTACGGCGGCGACTCCTACGGCGACTCCTCGGGCCGGCACAGCTCCTCCTACGGCAACTACGGCAACCTCGGCCAGAGCTTCGCGGCCGGCGCCGCCGGGACCGAGGGCCCGGGCGAGCGGTCCCTCGGCCGACCGCTCACGACCGGGAACCGCGCCGGACCAGGCGACCTGGTGGCCGAGCGCTATCAACTCGTCGACCTGGTGGGCAAGGGCGGCAACGGGTCCGTGTGGCGCGCACACGACATCGTGCTGCGACGCGAGGTGGCCCTCAAAGAGGTCTTCCTGCCGCCGGACCTGCCGCCGCAGGAACGCGTCCAGCTCATCGACCGCTCCCGCCGGGAGGCCCAGATCGCGGCCGGGCTCTCGCACCCGGCCGTCATCCGCGTCTTCGACGTCGTCGAGCACGCCGGGCTGCCGTGGATCGTCATGGAGCTGCTGCAGGCGCGGAGCCTCGCCGAAATCCTCATGCAGGACGGGCCGCTCCAGCCGCGCGTGGCCGCGAAGGTCGGCCTGGCCCTGGTCGGGGCGCTGCAGGCGGCGCACGACGCGGGGATCATCCACCGCGACGTCAAGCCCGGCAACGTGCTCATCTCGACCGACGGGCGCTGCGTGCTCTCCGACTTCGGTGCGGCCCAGATGCATCAGGTCTCGGGCGGCACCACCCCGGGCAAGGTGCTCGGCTCGGCGCACTACATCGCGCCCGAGCGGGCCGTCGGCAAACCGGCCGAGCCCGCGAGCGACGTGTTCAGCCTCGGCGTGACCCTGTACGCGGCGGTCGAGGGACGGCCGCCGTTCGACCGCGGCGACGCCGTCTCGACCATGCGCGCGGTCGTGCAGGAGCCGCCGGAGAGCCCGCGCAACGCCGGACCGCTGACGCCGCTGCTCGGCGGGATGCTCGCCAAGGACCCGCAGCAGCGCGCGCCGCTGCCGCAGGTGCGCCAGGAGCTCCAGGCACTGCTCGCCGGTCCGCTCATCGGATCGGGCGCCATCCGCCAGGCTTCGCCGCAGTTCAGCGGCGGCATGGGCGCTGCCGAGTTCGGGGAAGGCTCGCCGCCGCGCACGGGCGGGCGGCCGCGCGTGCGCGAGCCCGACCCTGAACCCGAGAAGAACCCGTGGAGGTCCACGGCGGTCATCGTCATCTGCGCGCTGCTCGTCGTGGTGCTCGGTTGGGGCGTCTACAAGTGGCTCATCGCCGACGAGGGCAGCACGGCCGGCGTCGACCCGGGCGCATCCGAGAGCACCGGCGACGGCGAAGAATCCGGAGCGACCGATGGGGGCGAAGGCGACTCGGGCGGCGGCGCGCCGTTCGAGACCGCGGTCCACGAAGGCGAGGGCTTCAGCGTCAACTACCCGTCGGCATGGGAGGCAGGCCAGGGCGACGACGACTACGAGTCGTACTACAACACCGAGGACGACTCCCAGTGGGTGCGGTTCTACTCGGGTTCGGACAAGGGCGCCGGAGACCCCGAGGGCTACCTCAGCGACTACTGGGACGGCCTGTCGCAGGAGATGACCAACCTGGATCAGGTGCAGCTCGCGGACGTGGAGTTCGCCGGTTTCAGCGGCTCGGTGCTCGAGTACACCGGCACGAACCTCGATGAGGCAGGGGCCGACCGGCACTCGATCTGGGCCATCGTGGACGCGGGCGACGGGACGACGTTCAGCGTCTTCATCTCCGCCGACGCCGACGCATGGGAACTATCACAGCAGGTGTACGACGAGGCCGTGGCGTCGTTCCAGACCGGTTGAGGCCACACCGTCCGCAACACCGGTCCCCCATGTCGCGGATATGCGACCATTTCCCCATGGAGCCTGTCCACACCGACGACCTGACCAACCTGGATATGCTGCGCGCGGAAGTGCTGCGGTGGATCACCGACGACCCTGACAAGATCTCCCGAGACGAGCTGTACCGGCTGCTCGAGGCCCTCCCCGAGTCGGCCGCAGAGCTGGCCGACCGCTTCGCCGGGCGGCTCAAGTTCGGCACCGCGGGACTGCGCGGGCCGATGCGGGCGGGTCCGAACGGGATGAACCTCGCCGCCGTGCGCGCCGCCGCCGCGGGACTCGCCAACTGGCTGGACGCCAAGGGCGCCGAGGGCCCCGTAGTGATCGGCTACGACGCGCGCCACCGCAGCCGCGACTTCGCCGTCGAGACCGCCCGCGTCGTCACCGGCTCCGGCCGCCGGGCGCTGGTCATGCCCGGCCCGCTGCCGACCCCGGTGACCGCCTACGCGGTGACCCGGCTCGACGGCGCGGCGGCGGTCCAGGTGACCGCCAGCCACAACCCGCCGCAGGACAACGGCTACAAGGTGTACCTCGGCCGCGAACTGGGCGGCGAGCTGGGGGCGGGCGCGCAGATCGTGCCGCCGGCCGACATCGAGATCGAGGCCGCGATCGAATCGCTCGGGCCGCTGTCGCAGATCCCGCTGGGCGACGAGGGCGAGATCCTCGACGAGTCCATTCTGGACCATTACTTGACCGCCGTCGCCTCGGTGGTCGACCCCGACGACCCCAAGCGCCTCGCATCCGTGGCGACCCCGATGCACGGCGTCGGCGGCAAGACCCTCGTGAAGGCCATGGAGCAGGCCGGATTCGGGGCCCCGATCCTGGTGCCCGAGCAGGCCGACCCGGACGCGGACTTCCCCACGGTCGCCTTCCCCAACCCCGAGGAACCGGGCGCGATCGACCGGCTGAAAGCCCTCGCGATCGAAGAAGGCGCGGATGTGGCGCTGGCGCTGGACCCGGACGCCGACCGCTGCTCGGTCGCCGTCCCGGTCGGCGACGGCACCTGGCGCCAGCTCAGCGGCAACGAGGTGGGCGTGCTCCTGGCCGACCACTGGATGCGCAAGGGCCACAGCGGAACGTACGCGACCACGATCGTGTCGAGCACGCAGCTCAAGGCCATGTGCGAGAAGCGCGGCTTCGGCTACGACGAGACCCTGACGGGCTTCAAGTGGCTCGCGCGAGCGGGCGCCGATCTTGCCTTCGCCTTCGAAGAAGCCCTGGGCTACTGCGTCGCGCCGGAGTTCCTGCGCGACAAGGACGGCATCTCGGCCTCACTGGTGGTCGCGGAGATCGCGGCGGGCCAGGCGGCGCGGATGGGCACGCTCCAGGACCGGCTCGACGAGCTGGCCGAGGAATTCGGCGTCTACGAGACGGGCCAGCTCTCGATCCGAGTCGATGACCTGAGCGAGATCGACGCGTGCATGAAGCGTCTGCGGGCCCACCAGCCGACGAGCCTGCTCGACGAACCGGTGACCGACTACCTCGACCGCCTCCCAGAGGCGGACGTAGTGACGATCACGACGGCGAACGCCAGGGTGGTCTGCCGCCCGAGCGGCACGGAGCCGAAGCTGAAGGCCTACCTCGAAGTGAAGGAAGAGGTCGGAGGCGACCTCCAGGGCGCCCGCGAGCGCGCCCGCGCGAGCCTGCAGGCACTGCGGGCCGAGATGGCCGCAATTCTGGGAGTCCCCCACTAGCCAACGCAAATGCGGAGGGGGCCCGAGCGCCGTGCACTCGGGCCCTTCGTTGTTCGGTTGTTCTAGAAGCGTCGGTAGGCGCCGAATTGGCGGTCTCCTGCGTCTCCCAGGCCGGGGACTATGTAGGCCTTGTCGTTCAACTCCGGGTCCACTGCCGCGGTGGTCATTCTCAGGTTGATGCCGGAGGCTGCCAGCTTGCCGATGCCGTCCGGGGCGCACAGGACGCTCACCAGTTCGATGTGCGTGCAGCCTCGCGCGGCGATCATCTCGCAGCAGCGCAGGAGCGAGCCGCCGGTGGCGACCATCGGATCGAGGACGATGACATGGCGTCCGGCCAGGTCGTCGGGCAGGGACTCCATGTACGCGTACGGCTCGTGGGTCTCCTCGTCGCGGGCCAGGCCCACGAATCCCATCGTGGCGTCCGGGATCATCGACTGGGCTGCGTCGGCCATGCCGAGCCCCGCGCGCAGCACCGGCACCAGCACCGGCGGGTTGCCGAGCCGGAACCCCCTGGCCGGGGCCACCGGGGTCCTGATCTCGTATTCGGTCACGGCCACGTCGCGCGTGGCCTCGTAGACGAGCATCATGGTGAGCTCGCGCAGGGCGGCCCGGAATCTCGGTGAGTCCGAGCGCTCGTCCCGCATGGCGGTGAGGCGCTCGGCTGCGAGCGGGTGATCGACGATCTTGACATCCACGGTTCCCAACCTTAATGCCCAGCTCGCCGCGCTAATTTGACATCCGCCCTACCTGTGAGGAGGGGCTTGCCTTCGCGTCTGATGTTGAGTTCGGGGTTCGCATCGCGGTGTAACGAAGCTGCACTAACACCACGATAGGCGACAGGTGCGTCAACCCGGGCCTCGCGGCGGGCGCGAGACAAGCCAAGCGCGCATCCTGCTGGTCATGGACCGGCCCAAGCGAATAATGTGAACTGGTCGCCACAGTCTCGGCGGCCCTGCTCACGGAGACGGATACGATCGGGTCATGGGATCAATTTTGAGCGGTGCCGAGGCCGCTTCCCTCGTACGCGCCCTCCCCGGCGTGGACGCGGTCGGCCTCGAAGCGCGCGCGGCGGGGCTCGCCACCCGCTCCGTCAAGAAGGAGTCGAAGGCCCAGGCCATCGACCTCGCCATCAGCATGATCGACCTCACCACGCTGGAGGGGGCCGATACGCCGGGGAAGGTCCGGTCGCTTTCGGCGAAGGCCGTCCGGCCTGACTCCGATGCTCCCTCCACCGCTGCGGTCTGCGTCTATCCGTCGATGGTCGCAACGGCTGCCGAGGCGCTGCAGGGGTCGTCTGTCAAGGTCGCTTCCGTCGCCACCGGGTTCCCCGCCGGGCAGGTGCCGCTCGACGTTCGGCTCGCCGACACTGAGGCCGCGGTGCGGGCCGGTGCTGACGAGATCGACATGGTCATCAACCGCGGCGCGTTCCTCTCCGGCGACCTCGAGCGGGTCTTCCACGAGATCAAGGCCGTCAAGGCCGCCACCGGCGAGGCCCGGCTCAAGGTCATCCTCGAGACCGGCGAACTGGTGACGTACGACGACGTGCGCCGCGCCTCCTGGCTCGCCATGTACGCCGGCGCCGACTTCATCAAGACCTCCACCGGCAAGGTGGGTGTGAACGCCACGCTCCCGGTCACCCTGCTCATGTTGCAGGCCGTGCGCGACTACCGCGCGCTCACCGGCGTCCAGGTCGGCGTCAAGCCCGCAGGCGGCATCCGCAACACGAAGGACGCCATCAAGTACCTGGTGTGCGTCAACGAGATCCTCGGCGACGACTGGCTGTCGAACGAGTGGTTCCGCTTCGGCGCCTCCAGCCTGCTGAACGACCTGCTCATGCAGCGCCAGAAGCTCAAGACCGGCCACTACTCCGGCCCCGACTACGTGACGGTGGACTAAGCGATGTTCGAGTACGCGCCCGCAACCGAGTCGGTGCGGCCCCAGATCAAAGAGCACTACGGGCTCTTCATCGACGGCAAGTTCGTCGACGCCGAGGACGGCGCCACGTTCAAGTCCGTGAATCCGTCCACTGAGGAGGCCTTGTTCACGGTCGCCGAGGCGGGCGAGGCCGACGTCCAGGCGGCCGTCGCCGCGGCCCGCCGCGCGCAGGAGACCGTGTGGGGCCCCATGAGCGGCGCTGAGCGGGGCAAATACCTGTTCCGCATCGCCCGGCTCCTGCAGGAGAAGGCCCGCGAGTTCGCCGTCGCCGAATCGCTCGACAACGGCAAGCCCATCAAGGAGACCCGCGACTTCGACGTGCCGACCGCGGCGCAGCACTTCTTCTACCACGCGGGCTGGGCCGACAAGCTGTCCTACGCCGGGCTCGGGCCCGATCCGAAGCCACTCGGCGTCGTGGGTCAAGTGATCCCGTGGAACTTCCCGCTGCTCATGCTGTCGTGGAAGATCGCTCCCGCGCTCGCCTGCGGGAACACGGTGGTGCTCAAGCCCGCCGAGACCACGCCGTTGACCGCGCTCCTGTTCGCCGAGCTGTGCCAGGAGGCCGACCTGCCCTCGGGCGTGGTCAACATCCTCCCGGGCGCGGGTGCGACCGGTGCGGCGCTCGTCAACAGCCCTGTGGACAAAGTGGCCTTCACCGGTTCCACCGCGGTCGGCCGCGCCATCGCCAAGGCCCTCGCGGGCTCGAAGAAGAAGCTCACCTTGGAGCTGGGCGGCAAGGCCGCGAACATCGTGTTCGACGACGCGCCGATCGACCAGGCCGTCGAGGGCATCGTCAACGGCATCTTCTTCAACCAGGGGCACGTCTGCTGCGCCGGTTCCCGCCTCCTCGTGCAGGAATCGGTCGCCGACGAAGTCCTCGCGCGCCTCAAGGCCCGCGTCGAGACGCTGCGCGTGGGCGACCCGCTCGACAAGAACACCGACATCGGCGCCATCAACTCCGCCGAGCAGCTCGAGCGCATCGTCGCGCTCACCGACGCGGGCCGGGACGAGGGCGCCGAGCCCTGGCAGCCCGCCTGCGACCTGCCCGAGCGCGGATTCTGGTTCCGCCCCACCGTGTTCACCGGCGTCCAGCAGTCCATGCGGATCGCCCAGGAGGAGATCTTCGGCCCGGTCCTGTCCGTGCTCACCTTCCGGACCCCGGACGAGGCGATCAGTAAGGCCAACAACACTCCCTACGGCCTCTCGGCCGGGGTGTGGACGGAGAAGGGCTCCAAGATCCTGTGGGCGGCCGAGCGGCTGCGCGCGGGCGTGGTGTGGGCCAACACGTTCAACCAGTTCGACGCCGCCAGCCCGTTCGGCGGCCTGAAGGAGTCCGGTTACGGCCGCGAAGGCGGCCGTCAGGGACTGGAGGCCTACCTCGATGTCTGACCGACTGCGGGTCAAGAAGACCTACAAGCTGTACGTGGGCGGGAAGTTCCCTCGCTCGGAGTCCGGAAGGAGCTACCCGGTGAGCAGCCCCGACGGGACTGAACTGGCGAACGCCGCGCTCGCCAGTCGCAAGGACGCCCGCGACGCCGTGGCCGCCGCCCGCAAGGCCCAGCGGCCGTGGGCGGGCCAGACCGCGTACCTGCGCGGCCAGATCCTGTACCGGGCCGCCGAAATGCTCGAGGGCCGCGCCGGGCAGTTCGCCGAAGAGGTCGCCGAGTCGGGCGGCATCGAAGTCGATGCGGCCCTTGGCGACGTGGAGCGGGCGATCGACCGGCTCGTGCACTACGCGGGCTGGACCGACAAGTACACCTCGGTGCTCGGCGGGGCCAACCCCGTCGCGGGCCCGTTCTTCAACCACTCGACGCCCGAGCCGCTCGGCGTGATCGCCGTGATCGCCCCGCAGGACGACCCGTTCCTGGGCCTGATCGAGGCGATCGCCCCGGCCATCGCCACCGGGAACACCGTGGTGGTCCTCGCGAGCGAGGCGAAGCCCTTGCCCGCGTTGAGCTTCGGTGAAGTCCTCGCCACCTCTGACCTGCCCGGCGGGGTGGTGAACCTGCTGAGCGGTAAAGCCGCCGAGGTCGCGCCGCATCTGGCTTCGCACGCCGACGTCAACGGTCTCGACCTGAGCGGCATCAACACCGACAACGACGCTGACGCCGAGCTCGCCGCGAGCCTGGAGGCCGCCGCCGCCGAGACCCTGAAGGTGGTCCGCCGCCCGGGCAAGGCCGGCACCTCGCTCGACCTGCTGCGCCAGTGGACCGAATACAAGACCGTGTGGCACCCGGCCGGGATGGCCGCGGCCGCCGGAGGCGCCTACTAGTAATGCCGAATGGGGCCTTGTCATCAGGATGGCAAGGCCCCATTCGGCATATTCCCCTTAAGAATCACCTACCGCGTGCGACCGGGCATGTCGCGAGGTCGTAGGCTGTTCCCCAGCTAGCTGACTTGACGACTGCGGGAGGGACGCGACATGGCGGCCGATTCTGACGGCGCGGCGCGCAGCGCCGAGACCGACAAGCTCTGGAACGAGATGAGCGTCGACCCGGTGGAACTCCACCTGGGCAAGGACTCCGGTTTCACCTTGCGCGCCTACCGGATGTCGGACACCCTCCCGGGCGCCAAGAACGCCCCCGAGTCCGAAGTCGCCGAAGAGGAAGCGCTCGAAGAGACCGACGAGGCCGCCGCCGAGCGCCCCGACGACGCCGAGGCTGTGCTTCCTGAAGACGCAGACGCCCCCGAGCCCGACGCGGCCGACTTTGCCGACGAAGAGCCGGTGGCCGAAGACGAGGAAGACGCTCTCGACGCCGAGCCTGAGGATGTCCCGGTCTTCTTGACCCGCAAGGGAAAGCTGCTGGTCTTCCGCGAGCCCGAGGCGCTCGTCGCCTACGTCAAGGAGAACGACGACCACGATCTGGCCGTGATCGAGGAGTTCGCCGAGCTCCAGGAGCGCGTCAGCGTCGACGACATCGTTTGTGACGAAGACGACACCTATGAGCTGGACCTGGTGGTGGCGAACCTCCGCGGCGGCCACGACGCCTGGGAACCCGAACTCCTCATCAAAGCCGCCGAAGTCGGCCGCGACCTCGGCTACGCGCTCAAGAACGACTCGATCGTCGGCCCGCTCGCCCCCGGTTCGCCCCTCGACGACCTCGACGAGTCCTTCCGCGTCGTCGTCGAAGGCGGCCTGCGCGGCAAGCTCGCCAAGCGCCGCTTGAAGAAGAACGACGCGCAGCAGGCCGCGATCGCCTGGCGCGGCGTCATCGCGAAGATCAACGACCATGTGGAATGGCGCGGATAGCGAACCGACATCGGCCGAACAGCCCATGCCGACTCGTCCGCCGAGTTCGAATACCGCTGCGGCCGAAATGTGATCGGCAAGGCACCGCTGCGTTATTCCATAAGGGAATCGCCTGGTCACCGCCGTCCGGAATATGACGGAAATGTGTGCTATGAACGTCCGGCGCTTCGCGAACCCGCACTGGCTGTCCGCTTGCAGAACCGAGTATTCTGCGGAAAACTGATAACGGACAGGTAAAAACGGGCCGGGCGCAAGCCTCGCCGAGAGGGGTCGGCGCCCCGCAGGGTGCGCCCCACGAGAGGAGCTCCGCGGGTGCAAGTGTTCTGCGGCATCACCATCGACCAGCAGGTAGCAGGAGCCGGACACGGCGACACCGCCTGCGCGGTCGCGCTCGTCGCGGCCGGCGGCGGCCTCATCGCCACCGACACCTTCGGCGACGACCCGCGCGGCTGGGTGCGCCTCAACAGCCTCCTCGCCCGATCGGCCCCCGGCCAGTCCGTCTCGGTGGCCGTCGACGGCGACGTGGTCCAGCTGGCCGAGTTCGCCGCCGCCGCCGGACAGCTCGTCGTCCGCGCCGCCACTCAGACCTCCCGCTCCAGGGACGCGCTCGACGACGCGATCGTCATGGCGCGGGGCATGGCCACCGGCGAGGTCGCCGGCCAGCCCTTCGCCGCGCGCCCTGAGATCAACGCTCTGCGCCCGATCCTGGACACCGTGGCCTCGGCCGCCAGGGCCCGTCACGACGCGGCAGAAGCGCTCACGTGCCTGCTGCGCGCGGTCTTCCCCGCGGCGCTGGCCGCCTGGGACGACCCGAGCGAGGCCAACGCCGTCGCGATCCTCACCCGGCTCCCACAGCCCGGTGCGCTCCAGTCCATCTCAACCGAGGAGCTGGCCGCCGACCTGGCGACCGTGGCCGACCCCGGCCAGGTCGCGGCGATGGCCGGAGCCCTCACCGAGGCGATTCGCGAGATCGGCGGCGGGGACGACCCGTCCGTCGCGCCGTCCGTCTCGGCCACCGCCGAAGCGGTCTCGGCCTGGGACCGCTCGCTCGAAGGCCTCATCGGGCTCCTCCAGGCCAAGCGCCCCAAGCCCGAGACCGCGGGCGCGCCGCCCGCTGCTGCCTCGCAGGACGCCGACGAGGAACGGCCTACGCGCCGCCGCCGCGGCCACGGCACGCACGAGACCGTGCGCCTCCCCGGCGACCTGCCCGACCGCCAGAGCCTCCGCGCGCTCGATCCGGCCTCCCAGCTGCACTCGCTGGTCTCCCCGGATCTCGAAGCGACACAGGTCATCCCGGGTTCTGAAGAGACGCTGTCGGAGTACGAGCGCCAGCCTATGGACGGCGAGCCGCCCACGCGCTCGATCCGCCGCCGCCGCGCGCAGCCCGCCGAGCTGCCGCAGCCCGACAAGTACTCGTCGTCCGAGCGGCTCTCGCGGTCCGAACGGCTCCCGCAGCCGAACGCGTTCCAGTCCGAGAGCATGCGCGAGCCCGAACCCGAGCCGCGCCGTCACCCGTGGCAGCCCAAAGAAGACGTCAACATCGTCGACGTCGCGAGCCTCATGAGCGATGACGACGGCCTGCTCATCCTCGGCCAGGCCCGCAGCGCCTGGTTCAAGCGCCCCGAAGGCGAAGAGCCCGAACCGGAGGCATGGGACCTGCCCGGCGACGACGGCTGGCGCACCGCCCGCCACGTCACCGAGGCCCCCGAGACCGAGGAGCCGACCACGCCCACGGGCCTGCCGCGCAGGAAGCCCCAGGCGAACCTGGTGCCGGGCGCGGTCGTCGACGACGAGCACCCGCGCTTCGACGAGCCGATCGACCGCGATCCGGAAGTGTTGGCGCAGAACACCGCCGGTTACTTCAAGGGCTGGGGCCGCGCCCGGGGCGGACGCCCCGGCTCACCTGCCCGGACGGAGAGGATGGCGGCCCGATGAGCGCCAATCTCGGCGTCTACGAGCGTTCCCTGAGCATGCTCCTGGGCTCGCTGGTGGCGCGCACCCCCGGCCTCTCGCATGCCGTCCTGGTGAGCGTGGACGGGCTGCCGCTGGCGGTCTCGGCCGGGCTCCCGAAGGAGCGCGCGGACCAGTTGGCGGGCATCGGCTCCGGTCTGCTCTCGATGGGCGAGGGCGCGGGCCGCTCGATGGACCACGGGCCGGCGCAGCAGGTGATCGTCGAGATGGCCGAGGGCGTGCTCCTGGCCGCCCCGGTGGGTCCGCAGATCTGCCTGACGCTGCTGGCGGTCTCGCAGTGCGACCGCGAGCAGTTGGGATACGAGCTGGGCCAGTTCACGATGCAGGTGGCGCCGTTGCTGAACGAGGCCCTGACGAACACGGGTTCGATCCCGCGGGTCGTATTAACGTCAAGGACGCGAATCCGCATTTCGGGCCCTGATGCGATGCCTCGGGGCCCGAAGTCTTGCACGCGCGGGTCTCGCGAAAATCGCCGGAGCCGGACACGAAACGACCGGCTCCGCAACCGACTGCTGCGCGGCTCCAATCGAACTTGGAGCCGCAGCGACAAAGGGGTCCATTCGGGGCGGGCCGCATTGCGGCTGCCAGGTCGCGTATGGCGCGGACCGTTCGGGCAGCGACAAAGAGGCCTCATGAGGGGCGGGGCCGACGTGCGGCTGTCCGGCCCGATGGCGTTGCGGCCCTCGACCTCAGGGACGCGGCATCGACGCTCCTCAATGGATCGATCACCCGATCGAGTGATGACAGCATGACTGCATCGTGTCACCATTGAACTACCGAACAAGGAAGCGAAAACAGCAGATCATTCGAAAACAGCGGAGCGGAGGCGAGACTGCGATGAGCACCTGCACCACCACCCCCGATGCTGCGGCTCCGGTCTTCGCCAACCGCCCCGACCGCTCTGCTCAAGCGCAGGCGATCCGCTCCACCCTCGATGCGGCCGCTGATCTGATCAACGCCCAGCACGCCCAGGTTCTCACCGCGGTGATCGAGGCCAAGGACGAGAACCTGCACCGCTCGGCCTTCGGCTTCAGTGCCTTGCGTGACTGGCTGGTCTCGACCTTCGACTTCCACAACCGCTCCGCTGCCGACATCGCCGCGATCGCCCGTCTCTCAGGGAAGTTCCGCCTTCTCGCTACTGCTGCGACCACGAGTGCTGCCCGAATCGATCAGGTGGCGTATGCGGTGCGGCAGTTGGACCAGACGCCTGCGATGCGCCTATTCGCCCGCACCCCCTTTCGCCAGCCCGTGCCCTCCCCGTTCAACCCCGGAGTCTCCTGTGCGACTCCGGAGGCGATGGTCAGTGAGTACTGCCAACACGCCAACTTCAAGGAGTTGCAGCGCCACCTCGATGAGCTGTGGGCTTCGATCGCCGATGAGGCGGAGTTGTTCGACGAACTCGATGAGCTGTCCTTGCAGCGCCTCGAACTTACCGAGACCGGCAATGGGATGTGGCACCTGGATGCCGACCTCACCGAGGCCACGGGCCGCGTGCTCGACAAGTATCTGAAAACGGCCTGCCCGCCGCCTCGCCAGGACGAGCGGGACGCGGACGGGGTCCTTCCCCCGCAGGCCAACCGGAACGCCGAGGCCTTGCATCAGCTCCTGGCCGGCTATGGCTCTTCGCCGCAAGCAGTGAAGCGTCACGGCCACACGGCCACCCTGGACCTGATTGTCGACATCGAGACGTTGCAGGGCAAAGACACTGGCCGACTTCCCTTGTTGGAGGGGCAGCCGACCAGTGTCGCCAGGGCTCGGCTGCTGGCCTGTGAGGCCGGGGTGATCCCCTCG
>DATABR010000164.1:0-14003 GCA_036259435.1 Glycomyces sp. | reverse complement strand
CGTCGACGACACCTATGTGCAGATGCTCGTCGACGGTGACCTGCTCGAACGCGCCCTCGCGCAGCCGGTAGGCGCGCGAGTCGCCGATGTGCACCAGGTTGAACCACTCGCCGTCGAACCACAGGGCCGTGAGCGTGGTGCCCATGCCCTCCTTCTGCGGGTCGTCGGCGACCTGGCGGCGGATGGCGCGGTTCGCGTCGGCCACGGCGTCGGCGAGCTCGTCGACCACCGAGTCCGGCGGCGGGGGCACGTCCAGCCGGGCGACGGTGTTGATGACGATGGCCGAGGCGAGGTCACCGGCGGCCATGCCGCCCATGCCGTCGGCCACGGCGATGAAATGGGCCCCGGCGAACACCGAGTCCTGATTGCCTTGCCTCACCACCCCGCGGTCGGAAATCGCCGCGTATCGCAGGTGCAAACTCATGTATCAACCGCCGTAGCGCGGGGCACGCCCGCTGTTGGATGCCGACATCGCCGTGTTTCGTTCCCGCATTCAGGGGCGCAGCTCGAATGAGGAACGCCCGATCCGGATGGGCACTCCGAGCGGGACCGGCGTGGGTGCAGTGACTCTAGCGCGCCCCAGGTAGGTGCCGTTCGTGGAGCCCAGGTCCTCGACCACCCACTGGCCGTCCTGCGGCCGCACGCGGGCGTGCCGGTTCGAGGCGAAGTCGTCGCGGATGACGATCGTCGAGTCGGGGGCGCGGCCGATCGAGATCGACTGACCGGAGAGCGAGAACCGGCGTCCTGCCAGTTCACCGGTGGTGACGACCAGCCACTGTGCCGCCTGCGGTCGGGCGCCGCGGCCAGGCGCGGGCGGGGCCGAGACCGGGCCCGCGGCGGGACCGGCGGTCGCAGGGCGGCGCTGGGCGAGGAGGTCGCGCGTGATCGTCCGGGCGGCGGCGAACACGAACAGCCACAGCAGCACGAGGAACCCGAACCGGGCGACGGTCTGGACTATCTCAGGCATTCGGCGCTCCCAGCCAACGAACGATCGGTCCCAGACACGGTAGCCCACCGTGGCGCGGCCGCAGAGACGAGCCGCCGAACCCAGCGGGTCATCCGACCGTTACGCGCATAGAGCCATAGGCCTCTGGAACGTGCGCGGCGAATCCCGGAGTGATAGGTGTCGTCGGGCCGCTGACATGACGCAGCCCCAGCCCGACGGGCTGGGGCATGACGAAACCGAGGCTAACCGGCCTGCAGCGTCAAGGACGTCGTGCCGATCTGAATGACATCGCCGGGCTGCATGGAGACGGTGGCGATGCGCTGGCCGTTGACCAGGGTGCCGTTGGTGGAACCGAGGTCGGTCACCGACACCTGGCGGCCGTCGAAGTCGATGCGCACATGGCGCCGCGAGATGCCGACGTCGGGCAGCCGGACCTGCGCCTGCTCGCCGCGGCCGATGATCGTGGTGCCGTGGGCGACCGTGAACTGCCGGCCGTCGGCGGCCACCAGGACCGGGCCCGTGGGTGCCTGCTGCTGGGCGGGGCCGTAGCCGCCGCCGGAGACCGGCTGGTCGACGCCCTCGTTCAGGGCCGCGACCTCGGCGGTCACGCGGAACATGCCGGTGTCCAGGCCCTCGCCGCGCTCGATCTCCACGATGACGTCGCCGTAGACCGTCCAGCCGTTCTCGCCGATGAACTCGGCCTGCGACTGCGCCAGCTCCTGCGCCAGCGCCGCCGCGTAAGGGGCGAGCCGGTCGTGGTCGGGAGGCGAGAGGTCGATGACGTAGCGGTTCGGCACCAGTACCCGCCCGCCGGCGAGAACCGCCTTGTGGGTCTCGGCCTCGCGCTGCATGGCGCTGGCGATCTCGACCGGGTGCACAACGCCCTTGAACATCTTGTTGAAGGTACCCTCGAACAGGCCCTCCAGTTGTTTTTCCAAGCGCTGCAGAACGCTCACCGGTTCTCCTCCTCATCAGACGCCATAAGGACCGTGACGCTCCCTTGAACAGCCGCGTCGTCTCCCGATGGTATCGGCTGACTTCCAGCCACGGCGAGCGGTTGAGACGCAACCCTTCCCCGAGTCCGAATCACCTCAACTGATCGGGTGACCATCGTGTCATCCGGTGGTACCGAATGTCGACGACACCAGGCAGGGGCGGGTGGCGGCACGGAGGGAAGGCGCGTATGGTGACGCGGGTGACAGATCGCGACTTCAGCTCATTCGTCCGTGACGTGCGCAAACGAGCACACGTCTCGTTCCGTGAGCTCTCCGACTCCGCCGGGGTCTCCAACCCCTACCTCCAGGGCGAGCGCGGCGTGCGCCGCCCCAGCGGCGCGGTGCTGCGGCAGCTGGCGCTGGCACTGCGGATGACCACCCCGATCATGCACCTGCGTGCGAGCTTCCAGCCCGAGGACGGCTCGGCGACGCCGCTGGCGATCGCCACCGACCGCGAGCTGACCGCGAAGCAGAAGCAGACTCTCACCGAGATGTACGACGCGTTCGTCGATCAGAACGAGCGCACGCCGAAGTAGCCCGGACCGGGCGCCGGTGGGGCGCCCGGACCGTCATCGCTCTCGACTTCTGGTCTTATACCGCTCGGGCGCGACTCCGCAAGCTCCTTCTCGCCTCCGGCACTGCATTCCTTACTCGCTCGCCCCCGGCACGGCACCGCTTATTCACCTCGGCACGGCACCGCTTATTCGCCTCCGGCGAAATCCCTCAGGGCGTCGAGCAGGGTGTCGTTCTCCTCGGGCAGGCCGATGGTGACGCGTACGCCGTCGCCGGAGAAGGGCCGCACCAGGATCGAGCGCCGCTCGCAGTGAGCGGCGAATTCCACGGCCTTGTCCCCCAAGGGGAGCCAGAAGAAGTTCGCCTGCGTGTCCGGCACGTCCGGCACCAGCTCCCGCGCCGCCGTCACGGTCCGCTTGCGCTCGGAGGTCACGAGCGCGACCCGGCGGCGCATCTCGCCCTCTGCTTCGAGCGCCGCGAGCGCGGCCGCCTGCGCGGGCACGTTGACCGCGAAGGGGATCACGCATCGGCTCACGGCGCCGGCCACTTCGGGCTGGGCGACCATGTAGCCGACGCGGAGCCCGGCCAGACCCCAGGCCTTCGAGAACGTGCGGAACATGACCGCGTTCGGCCGGTTCGCGTAGCGCTCGATCGCGTCCGGACAGGCCGGGTCGGTCACGAACTCGCGGTAGGCCTCGTCGATCACGACGAGCACGTTTTCGGGGACGGCCGCGAACAGCCGGTCGAGCTCCTCGGTCGTGACGGCCGGGCCGGTCGGGTTGTTGGGGCTGCACACCACGACCGCGCGCGTGGCGGGGCCGACGGCGGCGATCATCGCGTCAATCTCGTGCCGGTGCTCGGCGGTGTTCGGGACCTGGATGCTCCGCAGTCCGGCCACCGTGGCCGCGATCGGGTAGGCCTCGAAGGAACGCCACGAGTAGACGACCTCGCCGCCGGGGCTCGCGATCGCCGCCATGAGGTGTCCGATGAGGGCGACCGAGCCGGTGCCGGTGACGATGCGGTCGGCGGGGAGACCGAGCCGTTCGGCGAGCACGCCGCGCAGGGCGACGACGCCGAGATCGGGGTAGCGGTGGACGCCTTCGGCCGCTTCGGTGATCGCATCGACCACACCGGGCAGCGGCCCGTACGGGACCTCGTTGCTGGAGAGCTTCACCGCGTCCGGAATCGCTTTGCCGGGGACGTAGCGGGGGATCGACTCGAGGTCGGCGCGCAGGGGTTCGTTCGTCATCGGGGCTCCTTCTCTGTGTCCGTCTCGGTGGATCGCACCTCGACGACAGCGGTGCCAGGCGACTTGTCGTGCAAGCACTGGCGGAACGGTTGGTCCCGGATGCACCATATCCCGTCCAGGATCCATAGGACAGCGCCGAAGGGGAAGCAGATCAGCGGCAGCGCCGCGTAGGCCCAGCGCAGCAGCAGCCGGCCCCAACCGAGGTTGACCGGCGCGAGCGAGACGACCTTGATCCCCATGATCTTCTTGCCGAGGGTCTGCCCGGTGTTCAGCGTCGCGGGCACCTCGTAGGCGAACCAGAGCCCCAGCGCGATGAGCAGGACGACCCAGAGCTGGTCGGAGAGCCGCGAGGGCACGTCCACGCTCGCCGGGTCGTCGGCCCCGGCCGCTTCGCGGAAGTAGGGCCAGAAGGTCTGCATCATCTGGTAGATGAAGTAGCCGTTGACGACGGCGTTGAGCGCCATCATGCACACGACGTCGATGATGCGGGCGACGAAGCGCTGCCCGGGGTGGGCGAGAACGCGGCCGCCGAGGATGCGGTGGATGTCGTGGCGGGTGATCCAGCCGATCGTGACGCCAAGGGACCGAATGGGAACGGTGTCGGGCGGCTGGACCGCGCCGGGGACGCGCTGGATGACGCGCGGCGGTGGTCCGTCGCCGTATCGGCGGTCCATCGGCATCGTCTGCACCGGAGCGTCCGGAGTGGATTCGAGGAGGGGATCCGGTTCGGGGTCGACCGGTTCGGGTTCGGCGGGGGGTTCGGCGTCGGCCGGGACGGGCTTGCCGATCCAGGCGCCGCCGTCCCAGAAGCGTTGGGTGGACGGGTCGGCGGGGTCCGGGTACCAGCCGGGTTCGATCGTGGTCATCGAGGCCCATTCTTGCAGCCTCGCCGGATCATTCCCAGTCAGTTCGCCCACAGCGGCTCGGGGGCGGGATCAGGGGTGTGCGAGTGCGCAGGGAAACGTTCTGCGGGCAACGACACGGCCCAGTCGGTTACTGCCTCGACTGGGCCGCTCGCAACTAGCTCCACATCCAACCGAGTTACCAAGCGTGAAGTCTTTTATAGCGGTGTCCTGCCCCTAGGCGCGGGACCCGCTGTGCCTCCCGACGGCTCAGGTCGCACGTGGGTACTCGGCGGCTGTGTCCGAATTCTTCCGGTCTCTGGAGAACATGTCCCCTAGAAGTCCTTCGGAATCCGTAACTCATTTCTACTCGCATACTGACGGGTAGTAAACCCCTAACCCCAAAAAATCCGAGCAGAGTTCTCGAACGGACGAGGCGGCCCCAGAAGCTGAGGTCACTTCCACCGATTCGCCACGGGACCGGCGGGGTATGGACTACCTTGCGGGACAGCGGCGCCGCGCCGGAGAGAAAGAGCGCTGGGCGCGGCGCCGAGAGCCGAGGAGGGCACCATGACGACGTACCCGCCGGCCCCCGGGCCGCCCGAACCCGAACCGTCCGAACCGGAACGGCCCGACTCAGAAGAGCCCGAGTCGAATCGGCCCGAATCGGACTGGCAGAGCGAGGGCGGGTGGGGCCCGTCGTCCGAGAGTGCACCGGACCCGGGCCCGCGGCGCCCCTCGCACGGGGAGACGCCCGGCGAGACGCCGATGGCGCCGTCCGACAAGCCGCCTTCCTACGAATCGCCGCCGGGCGAGCCACATCTGCCGCCCGACGAACCGACGGCGCCGTCCGAGGAACCGCGGCCGTTCGACGAGCCGCCGCCAGGGGAGCCGCACCTGCCGCCCGACGAACCGACGGCGCCGTCCGAGGAACCGCAGCCGCCCGAGGAGTCACCGCCGCCGGCGTTCCCACCGGTGCCCCCGATACCGCCGACGCCACCGCCGCCGGGATCCGGACCAGGCCAGCCGCCGCCCGCCGGAAGCGGGTACAGCCCGTACGCGGGCGCGGCGATGCCGCCGCCTCCCCCGCCGCCGGCGTACAACGGCGACGGGACGCCGCACGGCCAGGAGGTACGCAACGGCCTGGGCACGGCGGCCCTGGTCTGCGGCATCATCGCGATCGCGGTGTCGCTCGTCCCGGTGATCAACTGGTTCACCTGGCCGCTGGGCGTGCTCGCGATCGTGTTCGGCGCGATCGGATGGAACCGGGCGAACAAGGGGGCGGCCACCAACAGGACCATCGCGATCACCGGCCTGGTGCTGGGCGTCCTCTCGTTCTTCACGTTCTGCCTGATCTACATCCTCATCGGCGCGGCCAGCGGGGAGATGTACTACAACGCGGCCCCAATGCTCTAGGAGCGCAACGAGAACGGGCCGGACGCTGAGCGCCCGGCCCGTTCTCGTGCAGCATCAGATGTCGACCCAGCGCCCGCGGCGCATCACCGACACCAGGTTGAAGTCGTCGTCGAGCACCACGACGTCCGCGTACTTCCCGCTCTCGATCGCGCCGACGTCATTGAGGCCCAAGAGCTCCGCCGGAGTCGCGGAGGCCATCTGCGAAGCGGCCTCCACGGACTGCCCGGCCAGGCGCACGGTGTTGCGGAAGGCGTCGAGCAGCGTGATGGTCGAACCGGCGATGACGTCGGTTCCGGCCACGGTCGCCACGCCGCCTGCGACCTCGACCTCGTGGCGGCCGAGCATGTAGCGGCCGTCGGCGAGGCCCGCGGCGTCCATCGCGTCGGAGACGAGCAGGGTCCAAGCCGGGAGCGAGGTGTCGAACGCGAAGCGCATCGTGCCGGGGTGCAGGTGCACCGGGTCGGCCACGATCTCGGAGAGGATCCGCTCGTCGTCGAGCAGGGCCGGGATGGGGCCGGGCTCGCGGTGGTCGAAAGCGCGCATGGCGTTGAACAGGTGTGTGGCGGCCTGCGCGCCGGCGTCGATCCCGGCCGCGGTCTGCTCGTAGCTGGCGTTGGTGTGGCCGATGGAGGGGACGATGCCGCGCTGGTCGAGGAACTCGATGGCCTCGATCGCGCCGTCGAGTTCGGGTGCGATGGTGACCATCTTGACCGCGCCGTTCCCGGCCTCGATGAGCTCGGTCAACTCGGAGAGGTCAGGGTCGCGCAGCACTTCGACGCGGTGCGCGCCGCACTTGGCGGCCGAGATGTAGGGCCCCTCGTAGTGGACCCCGGCGAGGGTCCCGTCGGCGACGAGCGGCTTGAGCGCCCGGGTCGCGTCCAAGAGAAACCCATGGGTGGAGGACACCAGCGACGCCACCAGCGTCGTGGTCCCCCGCGAGGCGTGGAAGGCGGCGGCTCCGCGCGCGGAGTCCGGGTCGCCGTTGGCGAGGGAGTAGCCCCCGCCGCCGTGGCAGTGGACGTCGACGAAGCCGGGCAGAACCCAGCCGGTGGGCTTGCCCTCGCGCTCCAGAACGCCCTCGAACCGGTCGCCGTCGACGATGAGGGTCCCGTTGACCACCCCGTCGGGAGTGACGATCCGGCCCACGGCCGGCAGCATGACGCCGTCCACCGGCGCTCCTTCCAATCGATCCGGCGTGAACCAGGCCACCCCGGTGCGGCACAATGATCGTGAGCGCGCGAGCATGACTTGAGCATCACTCGAGCGCCAACAGACGTACTTCGAACACTATCGTGCAGACCGCGGCGGCCCGCGCCGCGATCCCGACCCGAGGAGCGACGTGGACCGCTATGCCCGGTGGAACACCCTGCTGGAAATCCTCGCCGAGACCGGACGCATCACAGTGGAGGAAGCGGCCGAACGGCTCGGCGTCTCGCAGGCGACGATCCGGCGCGACTTCGACCAACTCTCGCAGCAGCAGATGATCACGAGGACCCGCGGCGGCGCCGTCGCGGGCGGCGTCTCGTACGACCTCCCGTTGCGGTACAAGACCGCGAGGCACGTCGAGGAGAAGCACCGCATCGGCACGGCGGCAGCGGGACTCGTGAGCCCCGGCCAGGTGATCGCGCTGAACGGCGGCACCACGATCACCGAAGTGGCCCGGGCCTTGGCGACGCGCACCGACCTGGTGGCGACGCCGGGCTCGACGGGCCTGACGATCGTCACCAACGCCCTGAACATCGCGAACGAATTGATCGTGCGCCCCCACCTGAAGGTCGTGGTGGTGGGCGGCGTGGTTCGCCCGCAGTCCTACGAGCTGATCGGCCCGCTGGCGGCACCGATCCTCCGCGAAATCACGCTCGACATCGCCTTCCTGGGCGTCGACGCGATCGACATGAAGCTGGGCGCGACGAGCCATCACGAGGGCGAGGCCGCGATCAACGCGCTCATGGCCGCCCGTGCCCGGAAGGTCGTGGTGATCGCCGACGGCTCGAAGATCGGCGGCCACGCCTTCGCGAGGATCTGCCCGACCGACCGCGTCCACACCCTGGTGACGGACGGCAACGCCCCGCCGGAGCAGTTGCGGGGCTTCGAAGAAGCGGGCATCAGAGTCATCGTCGTCTAACCCTTCGGCCCGGCCGCGTCGCCGTCGATCATCACCGTCGCGCGAGCCGCGTAAAGCCGCCTAGACTTGGGGAATGTCCACCCCTGATCCGCATCTTCGCCTCTCCAACGCCGAACGCGAAGCCGTCATCGGCCGGCTCCATGCCGCGACGGAAGAGGGCCGCCTCAGTCTGGACGAGTTCGCCGAGCGCTCGAGCCGGGTCTACGAGTCCAGGACCTTCGCCGAGGTCGAGCACCTGCTCGCCGACCTTCCCGAAGCCGCCGGCATCCTTGCGGTCCCGAACGAGCGCAAGGTCGAGGCGGCGGTCCCGGATCTGGAACTGACCCCTAAGTACACGACGATGAAGAAAGAAGGAGCCTGGCGAGTCCCGGCGCGCATCACCGTGAGGCCCAGGCACGCCAGGACCATCCTCGACTGCCGCAGCGCCGTGTTCACCAGCCGCGAGGTCGAGATCGACCTCGATCTCGCCCACTCGGAATTCAAACTCATCCTTCCCGAGGGCGCCACCGCGATCGACGACAACATCCAGTTGGAGGGCGGCAGAGTGATCAACAGGAGCAAAGAGGGCGGCGAAGGCCCGCGGTTCCGCCTCACCGGCCGCACCAGATATGCGCGGGTCAAGATCCGCTACGAGCGCCGCTTCCTCTGGTGGCGCTGGTAAGGCGGCACTCGCGAAGGCGTGCTCGCGGTGGCACGCTCCGGTGGCGAGCGGTGTCCATCGCCCGGAGCGGCCACGGAAAAGGGCGCGGCGGCGGCAGTGCCCATCGTGGAGGCCCACCGGTCGCTGGACCGATGCCGAACGGCAAGCGGCCCCCGCTCCTTCGCGAGGGCCGCCGTTCGCTGCCTCGCCGCTAGCGCGGCGTCGGAGTCGCGTCGGGGTGCGCGGAAGCGAGAAGGCCCGACCCCTGGTCGCCGTTCGGCGGCTCGAAGGGGGTCATCTCCTGCGTGTAGAAGCCGTCGTCCGCTTCGAGCTGCTCCTTCGGGCGACCGAGGCGGTCGAGGGCGAAGGAGACGAACAGGCCCACCAGCAGCACTCCGGCGAAGATCGCCTGCGAGTAGTCGGCCTGCCAGGACTCCTCGCCCGCGTCTGCCACGGCCTGTCCCCACAGGATCAGACCGGCCCACACGGCCACCGTCGCGAACACCATGCCGAACACGCCGCCGCGCCGTCCCCACAGGCTCGTGCCCGCCAGCAGCACCACGGCGAACGCGAGCACCTGCAGTTCGATCGTGGTGGGGTAGTGCCCCAACATGCCGAAGTTCAGTGAGTGGTCGCCTTCGATCGAGCCGAGACCGTAGGCGAACACCACGAAACCGGCGCCCGCCGCCAGGAGCATCGAGAGGACCGTGCCGCCGAGCAGCAGGAACACCGCCGAGGCAGGGCGCTCGCCCTCACCGTCGGCGAGGCGCTTGACCGCGCTGAAGCCGCTGCGCATCCCCGGCGCGAGGCCGATGAACCCGCCCACGATGGCGAGCGCGGCCGCGCCGCCGAGCAGGTACAGGCCGTTCGGGTGCGCCCATCCGGTGATCGTGTCGATGCCTCGCCCTGCGGCGATGCGGCCGGTCAGCGGGATCGCCGCGAAGACCACGACGCCGACGGCGAGCCCTGAGAACCACGCCGGCACCCGGAAGGCCGCGACGAGCAACGTGAACAGCAGTCCCGCGACCACCGCGGCGGCCCCGACGTAGCCCAGGTAGATCCACAGGTCCGTCTCCACCGGCGTGGCGAGCGTGACCGCGAAGGCGATCGACGGCACTGCGAGGTTGACCGCGCCCAGTCGCAGGGAAAGGCCGATCGCCAAGGCGGCCAACAGGACCGGTGCCAAATGGAGCGCGTGCTCCGACAAGGCGTCCGCGAGCGAGTCGAATTCGTCGCCGAACAGCTCGTCCTCGCGGCGGTAGACCAGGAACAGCGCGTTCAAGGTCAGCAGCAGCAGGATCGCCTCCCAGATGAACTGAAAGACCACGCGGTCACGCTGCGGCCTGAGCTCGGTGCGGTCGACCGTCTCGGTCGGCTGCCGCGCGAACGGGTCGACCGGCGGCGCGTCGAAGCCGTTGCCCAGTTCGGGTCGGCCGGTGCCGGGCGCGGCCGGAGCGGGCGAGAAGTCGAGCTGCCGGGTCTCGTCGAGTGCGGGCTCGTCGCCTCGTTCAGGGGGTACATAGGTCACGGTGAGAGTCCTCTATGGGGGAATGGGGATGTGGTCGTAGGAGGTCAGCGGCCGTAGCGACGTTGGGCGTGCGTGCCGTACCCGTCGCGCGGGGAGTCGCGCAGATCGTCGAAGACGCCCGAGGCGCCGAACGGGTCGGCCGCCGCGCCCGCCTTGGGAATGCTGCCGGTGGGCGTGACGCCGCCCGTGTTGGTGGACCAGGGGTCCTTGCCGCCCGAGCCCAGGCCCGCGAAGTCCTCGTCGTACTCCTCGTAGGCCTCGGTCCGGTCCTTCGGCCGCGGATCGTCCTCGTGCAGGCCCTCCAAAGAGCCCGCGCGGCGAGTCGACACCGCCTCGGATTCGTCCATGGTGCTCATGGCCTCGACCAAACGCGTGACGAGGAACCCGGCCACGATGGCGCCCAGGGCGATCCAACTCGCATCGAAGCCCCAGCCGCGCGCCTCGGCCAGCCACGTCAGCGACAGCACCAGCGACGCGGCGAACATCGTGCCGCACACGCCGCCGCGGCGGCCCAGGAGGCTCGTGCCGCCCAGCAGCGCCGCGCCGAGCGCGAGCACCGTGAGCAGGATCGGGTCCGGGAGCCCGGCGGCCCCGGCCTCGGGCACCGCCGTCCAGGCGGCGACCACGCCGGCGGCACCGGCGAGCGCCGAAGAGAGCAGCACGCCGATGAAGACCAGCCCGCCGCGCCCGTGCCGCTCCCCCACCGGGGTCTCGCGGATCGGTGCCAGGCGGGAGCGGACCCCGGCGAACGCGCCGATGAGGCCGAGGAACAGCGACAGACCCGCCGCTCCGCCCAGCGCCGCGAGGACCGCGGTGTTCGGCAGCTCGGAGAGCATGAACGCGGACGGCGCGCCCGTCGTCCCGGCCCACAGGCCGATCGCCCCGCCGACCGCGCCGCTGGCGGCCCAGCCGGGGGCGCGCAGCCACGCGGTGAGCGTCGCGAGCACGATGCCGACGAACGCGGCGGCGCCCAGGCCCATGCCGAGGGACATCGCCGCACCGGAGGAGGAAGCATCGATGAACAGCCAGGCCGCGAGCAGCGCGATGGGACCGACGGCCAGGTTGACCGCGCCGACGCGCAGGGACACGGCCATCGCCGAGGTCAGCATGATCGCGGGTGCCAGGGCCGCGAACAGCGCCGACCACGAGCCGTCGGCGAACGGCCCGGCGGAGGACTGGGTGAGGGCGAACAGGACACCGCAGGCGAGCAGCAGCAGGCCGATCTCCCAGACCAGGTGCAAGGCCATGCGGTCGGTCGGCGGGGGGTCGTCCTCGCCGCTGGTCGGAACCGCTTTGAATTGCGAGGTCGAACCGCGTTCGTCGCTTCGACTGGGGGAGTCAAACTTCATGGGGCGCACCTCTAAACGCGCGGAATATGGGGGAATGGGTCCAGCAATCAAGGTCGGTCGGTCAGGGACGGGTCGGCTCGTCGGCATCCCGGTCGTCGTCCTGCGGGGGGATCCGGCAGGACTGCTCGAGCCAGAGCGCGGCCGCAGTGAGCACGGCGCACGCGAGCGTGCCGAGGACGGCCGAGGGAAGGTCTGCGGCGGCAGCGGTCAGACGCCCTGATTGGACGGTGATCCAGATGGTGAAGCCCAGGTAGGCACCGAAGAAGGCAGCACCGGCGATCGCGGCGGCCTTGGCGAGCACGGCGTAGCGGGCGATCTGGAGCGCGTGCTCCGGACCTTCCAGCCGCCCGGGCGCGCGAGTGGGGGCGTCCCCGGCCACGCTCGCCGCCCGCAGCCGCCTGCGGCTTGGGCGCAGCGTCTTCCGCGTCGTCCATGCCATCCACGCCAGCAGTGCCGCCAGCGCGAAGACGACCACGGAGTTGTACCAGGCCAGGTCGGGTGCCCGCTGGTAGTAGCGGGCGACGAGGAGCAGGGTGAGAGCGGCACCGGCCAGTCCGACCACCGCGAGGGTGGACGGCGACGTGGGCCGCAGGCTCGGTCGGGGACCGTGCTTGTCGTCACTACTCATACCGCTCCAATTCACGGCTCGCAAGCTTCGCCGTGTTCTGACCATATCGGGTGAAGCCTGCGCAGTGCGCGCGCATCCGCCGCGACGGACTCGTCGCGTAGCAGGTCCCTCACCCGGCCCTTGCCGGCCAGTTCGGCGTCGCGGTCGATCGCGAACCAGGGGACCAGGACGAACGCGCGCAGGTGGGCGAGCGGGTGCGGCAGTGTCAGGCGGGGCTCGTCGCTGCGGACGGGGGTGCCGTCCTCCTCGAAGACGGCGATGAGGTCGACGTCGAGGGTGCGGGGCCCGTAGGGGCGCTCGGGGTCGCGGACGCGTCCGGACTCGGCCTCGAGGCGCTGGCCGAGGGCGAGCCAATCCTGGGCGCTGCGCTCGGGGTCGGCGGCGATGACGGCGATGTTGTAGTAGGTGGGCTGCTCGTCGTCGCCACCCCAGGGCTCGGTCTCGTAGACGTCGGAGACGGCGGTCGGATCGACGGCGGCGATGGCGGCGGTGAGGGCGGCCTCGCGGTCGCCGAGGTTGGAACCCATGCTGAACACGACGCGGGTCATGCGCTTCCTCCATGAGGGTGGCGAGCGGAGCCGGGGCTCCGTTCGATGGTGACGGAGACGTCGGCGAAGTGCTGGGCGATGGGCGCCTGCGGCTTGTGGACGGTGACGATGGCGGATGCGACGCGGTCGAGGGCGAGACAGGCGTCGGCGAGGCGTTCGGCGAGGGTCTCGATGAGGTTGACGGGTTCGCCGGCCACGATGTCGGCCAGGGTGTCGGCGAGCGCTCCGTAGTCGACGGTGTATTCGAGGTCGTCGGAGGCCGCGGCCTCGGCGGTGGAGGTCCGGAGGGAGACGTCGACGATGAAGTCCTGCCCGGCCTCCCGTTCGTGGTCGAACACGCCGTGGCGCCCGTGCACCCGCAGGCCGGACAAGGTGATCAGGTCGGTATCCACGCGCCCGAGCCTACTCGAACGGGACGGAGCGTCGAGGAAGGACGAACGGGGTCCGTCGAGGTCAGGAGGTTTCGGCGGCCCCGGCCGTCTCGGAAGCATTGCGCTGCTCGGGCACCGCGGGCCGGGCGGCGGTCTTCGCCGTCGCGCGGGTGCGCACGACGTACCAGGTGGCGACGGCGAGGATGGCTCCGGCGACCAGGATCGGGAGGAGGCGGAGGTTCGCGTCGAGCCAGTGCAGGAGTTCGCGGTATTCGGCGTCGGGGTCGAGGAGCAGGAACGCGGCGGTCCCGGCGGCGATGACGCCCGCGCCGGTGAGCAGGCCGGTCTTCCACCAGATGCCGAGGCCGAAGCGGCGCCCGAGGATCTGGGCGGCGTCGATGATGCGCTTGGCGCGCAAGGCCCGGATGGTGCCCAGAAGATAGGCGAGGCGCAGCACCTGCGCGCCGCCGGCGGCGGCCACGAGGCTGACGAGGGTCAGCACGCACACGAACAGCATCCACTTGTGCCGCCACAGCCATTCGCGCTTGTGCTGGGCGGCGAGCAGCATGACCATCGACTCGAACCACAGGACGGCTCCGGCGCCCCAGCCGACGACCTTTCCGATCAAGGCCAAATGCCCGTCGGTCAGGACGGTCAGGAAGACGGCGGGGATGGAGACGCAGACCGCGACGATCACCGGGCGTCGCAGTTTGTACTGGAGGAAACGGGCGATCACGGTGAGCTTGTCGGGACGCCTACGGGGGGAAGGAGTCACCGTCCCAAACTACGACGCCCGGTGATCGTCGCGGTCTGCGTCTCCATCCCCGCCGTCTTACTGACCGTCCTGACCGAC
>DATABR010000163.1:0-13187 GCA_036259435.1 Glycomyces sp. | reverse complement strand
AGCTAGCCAGCCCACCATCTGTCCCGTCCGCTGCGGCGCGGGATGCGGTGTTCGATCATGATTCTTGGTACGCCGAGGAGATCGAGCGCACCATTATCACCGAGGACGAGATCCGAGCGAAGGTCGCCGAGCTCGGCGCGCGCGTGTCGGCCGACTTCGCCGAGACGGACGAGCTGCTGCTCGTAGGCGTGTTCAAAGGGGCGGTCATGTTCATGGCCGACTTCGCGAGGGCGCTGAGCGTGCCGGTGAAGATGGAGTTCATGGCTCTTTCCTCATATGGGAGCTCCACGACCTCGTCGGGGACGGTGCGGATCCTCAAGGACATCGACTCGGATGTGGCGGGCAAGCACATCCTTGTGGTCGAGGACATCATCGACTCCGGGTTGACGCTGTCGTGGCTGCTCAAGTATCTCGACGGCCTGCACCCGGCCTCGGTGTCGGTGGTCTCGATGCTGCGCAAGCCGGGCGTGCAGCGGGTCGACATTCCCGTGACGTACCTGGGCTTCGACATCCCGAACGAGTTCGTCGTGGGCTACGGCCTCGACTACGCCGAGCGGTACCGCGAACTCCCGTTCGTGGGCGTCCTCAAGCCGTCCGTCTACCAGAAGTAAGGCGCGGGCCAAGCCCCGCCGAACCTCCCTTCCACCACGGCCCGCGCGGACGCGCGGGCCGTTGTTTCGGGGTCGCCGGGCCGAGCCGAGCGTCCGCGCAGCCCGTCATTGTCGGCATCCCGAGTCTGGACGACCGTCCTCAATTTCGCTATAAGCGGAACCGGCCCATGCTCGGTGCCCGATCGTCGGACCCGCCGGGCGCGCTTCTTTATCTGCGCCGAGCGATCTCTCGTCGGCCGATCGGGCCGCTAGGGGAGTCGAGCGGCGGTGATCCGTCCGTCTTTGCGCCGCACCTCGATGCCTCCGGGAAGGAACGTCGGGCCCTGCCCGTGCCACTCGGCCACGAGTGCGTCGAGCGCGTCGAGGTGTCGGTGGTTCAGCTCGGCCCCGTTCACGCCCACCTCGAGCGCCCAAGCTCGCAGCGCCCGCTGCCGCACCGGCCCGGCCAGCACTGCCAACCGCTTCGCGTCCAGCGCTCCGTGGCTCGCGCCGTCGCCCATGCCCGCTCCGCGAGCCGCATCCGCCGCGCCGTCGCCCGCGACCGCCTCTCCGCGGACACCTTGCGGCGCAGCCGGATCCGATCCGATCCGGCATGTCTCCAACGCCTCTCCAGCCAAGCCGTCGAGGTAATCCGTGTCGGCGCCGACGAGGCTCGCCGTGCGGGCGAGGTTCGCCACCAGGTCCTCTCCAAGGGTCCCGACCAGCACGTCCATCGCGGGGCGCAGCGCCGACCGCAGGTAGCGCGGGTCGGCGTTGTGCGGATCCGCCCACGGTTTCAGCCCGCGCTCGGCGCAGGCGGCGTGCGTGTCCGTCCGCGCGATCCCCAGCAGCGGCCTCCGGTAGATCCCGCGTACCGCCCGCATCCCGGCGATCCCGCGCGGACCGCCGCCGCGTGCCAGAGCGAGCAGCACCGTCTCGGCCTGGTCGTCCCTGGTGTGCCCCAATAGGATCGCGCTCGCTCCGTGCCTCTCTGCGGCCGCGTCGAGCGCCGCGTACCTGGCGGTTCTGGCCGCGGCCTCGGGGCCGCCGTCGCCATTGACTTCGACCGCTATCGCTTCCGTGGGTTCGAATCCCACCGCCACCGCCCATGCGGCCACGTCCGCCGCTCGCTCGGCTGAACCGTCCTGAATGCCGTGATCCACCGAGACGAGTCCGGCGCGCAGCCCCATGCGGGGGGCGCAGAACGCGAGCGTGTCGGCCAGCGCGAGCGAGTCGGGCCCGCCGGAGCAGGCCGCGAGGACCAGTGCCCCGCTCGGAAGGTCGGCGATGCCGTCGCGGACGGCGACGCGCAGCCGCGCCACCGAAGGCGGCAACTTAGCCATGGCCCGTGCCGAGGCCCTGGGGCGCAAGCCCCTGCGCTTGCAGCACGCGAGCGATCCACCGTTCGGGGTGGTCGATCTCGGTCTCGGTGGGCAGGTTCGCCGGACGCTCCCACACGCGGTTGAACCCGATGACGCCGTGCTCGGCCACGACATGGTCGACGAAGCGGCGTCCGGCGGCGTACTGGCGCATCTTGGCGTCGAGGCCGAGGAGCTGGCGCACGAACCGCTGCAGCGTCGTGGGGTTGGCTCGGCGGCGGTCGAAGCGGCGGCGCAGGAGGGCGACGTGGTTGATGGCGGTGCGGCCGACGCCGTCCATGACGGCCTCGGCGTGGCCCTCGAGAAGGGTCATGAGGGCTTGGATCTGCGAGATCGCTTCGCGCTGTTCGGGACTGGTGACCGCGAACATGACGTCGGTGCCGGGGTAGTCGGGCGCGTGGCCGCCGGTGTGCTCGTTTTCGCGGGCGGAGGCGAGGGCGCGGCGCACGGCGCGGGCGAGGCCGGCGGCGGAGGACTGGTCGGGCTCGGCGGCGTCGAAGAAGGTGCGGATGAGACCGTGGAAGTGGTCGCGCATCCAGGGGACGGCGGTGAACTGGGTGAGGTGGGCGGCCTCGTGGACGGCGATCCAGAGGCGGAACTCGCGTGAGGGCAGGCGCAGCCGCCGTTCGACTTCGACGATGTTGGGGGCCACGAAGAGCAGGCGTCCGGTGTCGGTGGAGAAGGTCTCGAATTGGCCGAGCACGCGGGAAGAGAGGAACGCGAGGACCGCGCCGGTCTGGACGCCGGTGACCTTGGCGGCGGCGGTGACGGGGGCGTCCGGGCGGGGGTTGTCGGCGCCGAGTTCGATGAGGAGGCGGCGGAACCCGGCGATGTTGATCTGGCTCCAGCGGATGCGGTCGACCACGTCGACCGGCGCGGTGGACGCGGGGACGAGCCCGGTGTAGTCGGTTACCAGGTCGATGGCCTTGCGGGCGTGCCGGTGGAGGTCGGTGACGACGTCGAGCGCACCGTCGGGGCTCATGCGGGGGCCGCCGCGGGTGAAGGCTCGGGAGCAGGAGGCGGCGGTCTGCCAGTCGACGGACGGCAGCATCGGGTTTCCTGCGGGCGGCGCCATCGGCCAAGCCTATCCAGAGCGGAGTCGTCTCGCCACCATCCCGCGCGCGGCGGCGCGAACCGCCGTATTCCGGACCGCCGGGCCGAGATTGTGGTGCGGCCGAAGTGCGGCTGCGGTGCGGCGCGCCGCCGGACGGGTCGAGGATAAGGCGGCTGAGCGGCTGAGCGGCTGAGCGGCTGAGCGGCGTTGCCGCGCCCGGGCGCGTTCCGCTAGTCGTGGCCGAAGGCGACCGGTCGAGAAGTCGGCATGTGCCGCGCAGCCTTGCGGCCGACCGGTTTGCCGCGTTGCCGCGTGCCGCTGCGACCGGCTCTCGAGGCCCGTCGGTTTGCGGTGGTTCGTCCATGCGTCCGATGACGAACCGTAGCGATACGAATTCGAACATCGAACATCTTGAAAGTCTCGGACCGTTGATGCTACGTTCTTTTCAAGTCCGCAATACTTTGCAAATTCGCGGGCAGGAATTGCAAACGGGAGCAACGATGCCTCACTCCAATCCTGCGCGGCGGTTCCTCGCCGCCGCAGGCAGCACCGTCCTCGCAGCCTCCGGGCTGATCGCCGCCGCCGTGCCCGCCGAACAGCGAGCGCCGCAACCGCTCGACGCCGCACCCGCCGCCGCCCTCGCCGGCGGCGACTCCATCCTCAACATGTTCGAGTGGACCTGGAACTCCATCGCCGCCGAATGCGCCGGCCCCCTCGCCGACTCCGGCTACACCTACGTCCAGACCTCCCCGCCCCAAGAGCACATCCTCGGCGGCGACACCACCCCCGGCGAAGAGAACGCCTGGTACATCCACTACCAGCCCGTCAGCTACGCGATCGAATCGCGCCTCGGCACCCGCGCCGAATACGCCGACATGATCGCCGCCTGCGAGGCCAACGGCATCGGCGTCATCGCCGACGTCGTCATCAACCACATGGCCGCCGGCTCCGCCACCGAGACCCGCCGCGGCTGGAACGGCAGCGAGTACCGCCAATTCCACTACCCCGACGCCGGCTACGACGCCTCCGACTTCCACAACACCGGCTCGGCCTACTGCGAGATCGACAACTACCAGGACCGGGCCGAAGTCCAGACCTGCCATCTGGTGGGCCTCAACGACCTCGACACCTCGCAGACCGACGTCCGCGAGACCATCGCCGCCTACCTCGAGGACCTCATGAGCCTCGGCGTCTCCGGCTTCCGCGTCGACGCCGCGAAGCACCTCTCCGCCAACGACCTCGGCGCCATCATGGACCTCGTCGACGGTGACCCCTACATCGTCCAAGAAGTCATCGGCGCCTCCGGCGAGCCGATAACCGAGGCCGAGTACACCGGCATCGGCGACGTCCAGGAGTTCAGTTACTCCTACGACCTCAAGAACCACATCAACGGCGGCTCCGAGGCCCGGCACCTGACGGGCCTGGGCACGAGCTGGGGCTACACCTCGCCCGCCGGCGTCTTCGTCGCCAACCACGACACCGAGCGCGGCTCGCTCACCATGAGCTACAAGGACGGCCAGGACTACCTGCTCGGCGAGGCGTTCATGCTCGCCCACCCGTTCGGCACCCCGGCCTCCTACACCGGCTACGCGTTCGCCAACTCCCACGCCGCCCCGCCGCTGAACTCGGACGGCTCGGTCGTCGACGTCGACTGCGGCAACGACGCCTTCACCTGCATCCACCGCTCCCCGTATATGAGAGGCATGGCCGGATTCCGCGCCGCCACCGCGGGCGAGGCCCTCGTCAACTCCTGGGGCGCGGGCGACGCGCTCGCCTTCGGCCGCGGCGACAGCGGCCACGCGGTCGTCAACGCGAGCGGTTCGTCGATCACCCAGATGTTCACGACCTCGATGCCCGACGGCTCGTACAAGGACGTCATCTCGCGCTCCACTGTGACCGTCTCTGGCGGGACCTTCACGGCCACCGTCGCGGCGAAGACCGCGCTGGCGATCCATGTCGGGAACACGTCGGGCGGTGGCGGCGGCACCGCGAAGGACTGCGTGAACGTGAGCGCCACGGTGAGCGGTACGAACATGGGCGACGAGGTGTACGTGATGGGTTCGATCCCGCAGCTCGGCAACTGGACAGCGACCAGTTCGGCGCACCTGTCGGGTGCGACCTATCCGGTCTGGAAGGGCACCATCGCGATTCCGGCGGGAACGACGTTCGAGTACAAGTACGTCATCGTCCGCTCCTCGGGGAGCTACACGTGGGAATCGATCGGCAACCGGACGGCCACGGTCCCCAGCACCGGCTGCCTGGAGCTGAACCAGGCCTGGAACGCGGCCTGACCCCAAGCAGTGCAAAGGGCCCCGGGCGAAAGCCCGAGGCCCTGCATGCTTCCTGAAGGGAGCCCGTCGTTCGCTAACACCCGCATTGGGCTACGGCCGAGCTGACCTCGTCGAGGGCCGCCTCGATCGCGGCCTCGCCGGAGGTGTGCTGGTTGCTGATGAGCGAATAGATCAACTGCCTGCCGTCCATGGTGGTCAAGGTCCCGGTCAGGGAGCTGACTCCGGTGAGCGTGCCGGTCTTGGCCCGCACGACTCCCTTGCTCTCCTGGGCGGTGCCGAAGCGGTCCCACAAGGTCCCCGAATACCCCGCGACCGGCAGCGACAGGAAGAGCGTCGACGACTGCGAGCCCGCCGCTCCCACCAGCAGCTGCGTGAAGCCGTTCGCGGTGATCCGGTTCTCCGGAGACAGGCCCGAACCGTCGTTGAAGACCGACCCGGCCGGGTCCACGCCCAGGCCCTCCAGCGTCGCCAGGTGCACCCTGGACATCGCGGCCCAGGTCATCTCGCCCTCGACCGCCAGGGCCGTCTGGAGCGCGACCGCGTCCGACAGTGCGTTGTCCGAGGTCAGGATGAACGAGTCCACCAGCGCCGTCATCGGCGCCGAGTAGACGACGGCCAGTTCGCCCGCGCCCGCGCCGGCGGTGCCTTCGGTCACCGCTTCGGCGCCGAGGAGTTCGGCGAACTGCTGCGCCGCGACCATCGCCGGGTCCGGGTAGTGCGGGGCGTACTTGAGAGTGTTGTCCATACGGCCGCCGTCGACCATGATCGGAGCCATCGGCGCGGTGCTGTAGACCACTTCGCCCGGCCCCACACCCTTGGCACGGGTGCTGTCGGCGAACACGCTCACGTCCAGGTAGACAGTGGTCGGGGCCACGCCGCCGCGCGCCTCCAGCACCAGGTCCGCGAGCTCGGTGAGGCTCGCGCCCGCGGCGTACTCGGTGTAGTAGCCCTCACCGTCCACGGTCAGCGTCGGGTCCCCGCCGGCCACGAGGACCACGCTGTCCTCGGTCGGGCCCTCGACCACCGTGGTCGGGATGCGGTACTCGGCGCCGAGGTGCTCCAGGGCCGCCACGGCCGTGACTACTTTCATAGAGGAGGCCGGGGCGAGCGGGGTCGAGCCCTGCTGCTCGTAGAGGACTTCGCCGGTCAGGGCGTCGGCGAAGGAGGCCCCGAGCACGCCGTCGAAGCGCGGATCGGCGAGCACTCCGGGGAGGACCGAGGCGAGGTCGGGGACCGGCGCATCAGCGTTCGAGGAGGCCAGCACGGGCGCGGGGTCGGCCGGGGGATAGGCCTCTGGCGGGGTGAATGTGCCGGTCCTCGGGTCGGCGACGGCAGCGATCTGCCATACCAGGCCCCCGGCGGCGGCTACGGTGACCACGACGGCGAGTGTCGCGAGGAGCCACGTGAGCGCCCGGCGGCGACGCGCCCGCCCCTGCGGTGGGACGGGCGGTGTGGGTCTGGTCTGTGGCGTACTACTCGCGACTTTGGGGTCGGCGTTGTCACTGAGGGACATGCACAGAGACTAGGCCATCAAGAGCACCGCATTTGAGCCTGGAGGAGGTCGGCCGATGGAGTTCGACGTGACCGTGGAGATCCCGAAAGGGAGCGCCAACAAGTACGAGATCGACCACGAGACCGGACGGATCCGTCTGGACCGGACCCTGTTCACCGCGACGGTGTACCCGGCCGACTACGGCTTCATCGACGACACCTTGGGCCAGGACGGCGATCCCCTGGACGCGCTGGTGCTCGTGGAGCCGACGTTCCCCGGTTGCGTGATCCGCGCCCGGGCGATCGGCATGTTCCGGATGCGGGACGAGAAGGGCGTCGACGACAAGGTGCTGTGCGTGCCGGCCGAGGACCCCCGCAAGGACCGGTTCAAGGACATCGCGGACGTTCCTGAGTTCGACCGACTGGAGATCCAGCACTTCTTCACCGTCTACAAGGACTTGGAGCCGGGGAAGAGCGTCGAGGGCGCGACTTGGACCGGACGGGCCGAGGCCGAAGAAGAGGTGCGCCGCTCGTTCGAGCGCGCCAAGACCAACGGCTACCACTCGAACCACTGACGCACCCCGGTCGGCACCCCGCCGACCGCCTGAACGACGAAGCGGCCCGGGCGAGAGCTCGGGCCGCTCTGCGTTCCGTTTCAGAAGGCCGTGGCTCCAGGTCCCCGCAGGCACCATGGAGGCCAGGGGCCCGCGCGCAACGCGAGGGTGGCTTCCGGCTCAGGCGCTCACGATGTCCAGGAGCCAGGGCTTGGTCCTCGTGGCCGGTTTGCTGAGTTCGACCTTCAAGCCCTGCGCGGACAGGAAGTCGCCCAGATCGGTGGCCGACTCGAGACGGGCGCCGCCGGCGAGGAGCGCCCGGGCGACCTCGCCGCGGGTGGCCTTCGCCATGTGGGTCACGATGGTGCGCTTCCCGTCGGCGTCCTCTTTAAACACGCGCACCGACACGCCGCGGTCCTTCGGACTCCACACCTGGGAGTACGCGCCCGAGCGCAGGTCCACTATCAGCTCGTTCCGGGCGCCGAGCACCTCGGACACGGCCGGACGCCACAGCTTCGCGAGCCCGTCGAGCCCGGGGAACTTGGTGCTCATCGGCATCCGATAGGGCGGCACGCGGTCGGAAGGCCGCAGGAGCCCCCACAGCGGGGAGGCGATGAAGACCTGCTCGCCGTCGGGAAGGTCCCCGAGACCGAGCCGGTCGTAAAGGACGCCGTTGTACAGCTCCCAGGCGGCGAGGGTCGGAGCGGTCCGGAGCGCGCGGTCGGCCTGCACGTAATGGCGCGCGCTCGCGGGGAGCTTGAGCGCCTTGACGGCGGCGTCCTCGTCGGCGCACAGGTCGACCAGGCGGTCGACGAGGGCCTCGCGGACGGGGTTCAGCGCCGGTGAGGAGAGTCGTCCGAGGTCGAGGGGAGGACCGTCGCCTTGAACGGCCTTCCCTTCTGACGGCGGCAGCAAGATGAGCACAGCAGGCGAGTCTACCTGCTCGTCCACCTGGTGCCGGAAGGGCCGTGCCGGGCGGCGAACGCGTTCCGCAGATCGCTTGGGAATTCACCCGACCGGGGGTTCACGGCCTCGACTCGATGGTTTATAGTACATATGTTCGATCAAGCGGGAGCGGGCCCGACCCCACCGAGGGCTGCGTGTGACGCTGATCGAATAGGCGCGGCGGCGGTACTCCGCGACTGCCGCCGCGCCGTCCACCGCGGCGCAGGCGAGCCCACACCGTCCGCCGCAGGCTCCACCGCCACCGGCCCGGCGGTGGAGTCCGGCCCGAGACCGCCCCGCAGCGCCGACCAAGGCCGTCGTCCACAGGCTGTGGACACGCGAGCCGAAGCACTGGCGGCGAACCGCGACCGCCGCTTGCGAGCATCGCACAGGGCACCGACAATCCGAGTGCCGCAGGCCATCCCCATCCTGTCTGTGAATGGTCCGTGGATGAGTGCACGAGGCAGTCAATGTGGACGGACGACGCAGCTCGACGCCGGTGCAGGTCGCCGCGCGGACGGGCCACTCGGTCGAGGTCCTGCTGCGGATCTATGCCGACGTCATCGCCGGATACGAGCGCGGCCGGCATGGACAGATCGACGAATTCCTCGACAATTGGCCGTGCCCACCACCACATCCGAGTAGCTCTCCGAGCGGCGGGCGGCAGTGTGCCGTACCATCGCAGACGCAGACCGAGAGGACCCTCCACGCAGGGGGTCCTCACCTGCCGATACGGTATGGTCTTCGCAAGGGCCTCTAGCTCAATGGCAGAGCTGCGGACTTTTAATCCGTAGGTTCTCGGTTCGAGTCCGAGGGGGCCCACCACTCCAGTGCCCTGATCAGCGATTTCATTCTCGCCGGGCCATTGGGGGCGACTTGGAAAGCGTTTGCGCTCTCGCTCCTGTGGATGTCCTGTGGATGGACCGGCCTTGGTGTTTATTTGGACAGTGGAGCTGAACGGCTCACCGCACCGTGTGACCAGGAGTTGTGCCGCACCAAGGAAGCCTCGGTCCCTGACGGTCTCCTCTGCGCGCCGGACCCTACTCGCCTGCCGTGCTCGCGCCCGAACCAGTGACCGTCCGATACAACCGGACACTCGGTGCCTGGCTCGTCGTCATCGGTGCGACGATGCTGCTCGCGCTCCTCGTCCAGGACTTGTTCTTCGACCCCCATCGCGCACTCGTGTACCTGCTCTCGTGCGTTTGCGCTGCCTATCTGGGGTTCGAAGGAGCGATCGTGTTGATCCGAGCGGAGTACTCCACGTACCTTCCAGGGACTGAACGGCTTGTGACCCGCACGAGCTGGGGCCGGCGTCGGACCTATCCCAGGCCCGAGTACGGATGGATCGCGTACTCGACCGGCCCGCTCCGCATCCGTGAAATCGCCGCTGTCGGCCGCGGTCGCACCATTCCGGTTTCCTTGCACTTTGCCGACCCGGAGGACTGGGCGGCCCTCCTCGACCAGCTTCACAACCGCAGCACCTCAGAGGAAGCCGAGTCGTCCGAGGATCAGCGCTGATAATGTGGCTTGCCCGCAGGAAAAGTGAGCCTGTTCGATCTCGATTTTCGATCGATGTTGGTCGATGGCGATAGTTTGTCTACTGTCGGCGGTCGAGTTCAGGGGTGAGCACGGCCTTGCCGATCTGGTCGAGGAACTTCGGGCAACAGCGGTCGCGGCGGAAGATCGCCCAGCGTTTGAGGACCGAGAACCCGCGCTCGACCAAGGCCCGCACGGAGTTGACGACGTGGTTGTGCTGGCGTTTCTCCTCGGAGAGGCCGCGGCCCTTGAACGGCACGACCACGCGATCGCCCGCGCCGGTGTAGGCCGTGTCCCCGTAGAGGCGCAGGTCGGCCTGCTTGATCTCCCAGAAGACGTCGTCGGTCCGGGCACAGGTGAGATCGTGGGTCGAGCCGGGGTTTCCGGTGCCGATCCACACGAGGTTCCCGTCGTGGTCGGCGAGGCCGACGAACTTGACCGCGTGATGGCGGTGCTTGTGGCACCAGTACCGGTCGACGTGTTTGCCCTGGTCGGGATGGCGGAGGTCGTTGACGCGGTCGATGTCGGCGCAGGTGCCGTCGAGCAGGAGCCAGAGCAGGCCTCTGGAACAGGTGGCCCACAGGGCGGCTTTGAGGGTCGGAGCCAGGCTCGCGAGCAGGGCGACGGTCTCACGGACGTAGCGCCGGGCGGTGGTCCGCCCGATGCGCCAGCCTTCGGCAAGGGCGGCATAGGTTTCGCCTTTGCGCAGGTAGACCAGGGCAAGGAGCGCTTGCTGGCCGGGATCGAGCTTCCGCCACGGGCTCCCGATGGCGTCCCGGTGGGAGCGAATGAGGCGGGCGGTGAGCTGGAGGTTTGCCTCGGAGAGGTCGACCGTGCCAGGATAGTGCAACGAGACTCCTTGGAGCACATGGGAACTGAAGCGCCCGTATGCATACCAGGAGTCTCGTTCTCGTTCGGGCTCAGGCCGGTCAGCGCTCACACCGCAGGATCACATCGCCACTCATCGATCGTGAACCGAGATGGAACAGGCTCAGTGTCGGCACCTCTCTGGTGGCACTCCTCCTACTCATAGCCGAGCGGACCTGAATCGTCCCGTGCCGATCGACCGATGAACTCTGGGATTGACGGCCGCAGCTTGCAAGGTCAGTGCTGGTGGAGTGTTGCCTTGAACCGCACCGCCTCCAAAGCTATCGGGGCGATCTCGATGCCGGCGGCCGACTGGCCCGGCACGGCGAGCGACCCGGAGCGCTCCATTCGACGCAAGGCGCCCTCGACGGCGGCTGAAAGCTCGGGCCCGCGCAGGCGGTTACGAGTGGTGCGTCGGCAGGTTACGATCGAACGAATCGGCCGTGGTGCAACTGGAGGTTTCGACATGGCGTGTTGCTCGCAGGCGCCCCTGCCGCCGTCGAGAGCAGGAATCCGGTTATGCCGCAGACGAACCGGGGGACGCTTCCCAGGAGCAGCCGACGCCAGGAGCTCAAGAGCAAGCGGTTGAACAAAGGCCCCGCCGTCGCGCCCTCGCGCAGCCCGATCCCGACGAAGAACCCGGACGGCAGCTACACCATTCGCGTGGAGCGCAAGCACCATTGGAGCAAGAAGGACTTCCGCCGCAAGGTCCAAGCGCTCGTGCGGGCCTCCGACGCGCACAAACTCACCCGCAAGCCCGACGGCAAGAAGACCCGCAGCGGCACCATGCAGAGCAAGAGCCGCGATCAGTACAAGAAGATGTTCCAACGCGACCGCGACGGGGCGGTCAAGGACGCCGAACGGCGTCACGCGCGCGGGGCGATCAGCGACCAGGAGCGGGACCGGCTGGTCCAGGAAGCGGACGACCTCCACAAGCGCCAGCTCGAGCGCTTCAAGACCAAGGAAGCGGACCACTTCGTCGAACTGCAGCTCGACGGCGCCGACGCCCTCCCGAACCTGGGCCCGATCGAAAACGTGACGAACCACGGCATGGGCGGCCAGCTCAGGGACCAGCTCAAGCACGTCCCCGATGGCGCTAGGGTGTACATCGAGGTGTTGAAGTGGTGAGTGAACTTGGTCGGCGGGTCGCCGAGAAGGTCGACCGGCTGCGGTCCCTTATAGAGGGTGACCGTGAATTCCTGGTCACCTTCCCGGCCGGTGTCGCCCTCAACGAGACCGCCGTCCTCGACGGCTACCGCGAACAACTTCGGTTCCTCATCCGGCAGGGCGAGATCCCCGAAACCGCGGGCGACGAGCTGGACGGACTCATGCTCCCCCCGGCCCTCGTCGAGCTCTACTCGATCACCGAGGCGCCGAACGTGGAGTACATCGAGCTGTTCGGCGATTTCGACAAGGGCGAGATCATGGACGCGGACGGCCAGGTCCACCGCTTCGCCGAGCACTGGCTGGAGATCGGCTTGTTCGGCAACGACAAGTTCATGGTCAACCTGGTGTCGGGCCAGGTCATGTACTCCGACCAATACTTCTGGCGCTACGGTGAACCCGACTCGTCCCGCATCGTCGCTTCGGACGCGCTGGTCTTCTTCGACGAATGCGTTACCGGCCCGCGTTACCGTGAGTTCCTCGAAACCGAGGAGATCGAGGACCCGAACGGGTGGTATCAATTCCTCCGCGCCAACGGCCTGGCATAGACCTCGATCGACGAACTCTGGAGCGAACGCGACATGACCACCCGCGACCAGTACTGGGATCTCTGGGAGGGCGAAGAGGGCACGATTCCGATGCCCGTCGCCGAATGGCGCTCGCAGTTCCGCGCGCCGGCCGCGGCCTACCCGGACACCGACTTCCTCCCGGACGCCGTCTCCTTCTTCTATACCGCCGAAACCCCGGGCGACATGCCCCTTTACGCGCAGGTCAACCTCGAACCCGACCCCGAAGACGGCGGCCCGGCCGTCCCGACCGTGCTCATCGGATCGGTCCCGGACGAGGGGGACATGCTGTTCCTGTTCGACACCGACAAGGGCGAGGTCCTGTACCTGGACCTGCGCGAGGGCATACCGGAGCTGGCGAACTCCAGCCTCCGCACCTTCGTCGACTTCCTCTACGAGCTGACGCTGTTCGTGGACGCCGACACCGGGATCGCAGGGCGCGCCGAGCGCGCGCGCACGCTCCACCAGCGACTCCTGTCGATCGACGCCGCGGCCTTCGCCGAGTCCGACTCCTGGTGGTCCGTGGCCTTCCAGCAGCTCGAATCCGCTTGACCCCGAAGGAAGGACGCTTCACGGTGCATGCCGAGGAATCCGCCGCCGGCGCCGATCTCAGGGCGAAGCTCAACAGCCGGGGACTGTCGGCCGACTCGCTGCCCCCGGTCATCCCCGTCCCGATCCCCGAGAACTACCTGTTCTCCGGCGACTTCACCGAGTCGGGAGTGCCGGGCTTGGGGCAGTACGCGCTGTTCA
>DATABR010000162.1:0-8082 GCA_036259435.1 Glycomyces sp. | reverse complement strand
GGTGCGGCGGCTGCAAGGCCGCCGCACCGACGTTCGCCACCCGGCGAGCAGTCGCCGTGCGTTACGAGGGACCGTGAAACTCAGGCGTCCAGCCGGAACATGGCGACGGCTTCGGCGGTCTCCTCGTTGACCAGCTCCATGTTGATCTGGGCTCCGGCCATCGCGCCCGCAGCAGCCGCCGCTCCGACCTGGGCCATCAGGTCGGTCACGTTGCCCGCCACCCAAACTCCCGGGACCACAGTGCGGCCCAAGGGAACGGCTTCGACGTGTTCGCCTGCGCCCGAAGGGTGTTCGACGGCTTTCAAACCGATATCCTTCAGGAACCCCGCGCGGGCTTCCATCCTGGATCCCACCGCGAGCGCCTCGCGCTCCACCCGTTCGCCGCTCGCCAGCCGCACGCCCGCGATCCGATCGCCCTCGGTCTCGATTCGTTCGATCGCGCCCTCGACGATGCGGACGCCGCGCGCCTCCAAAGTGATTCTCGGCGAGCACGACTTCGTGATGAGGCCGGGCGAGGCCGCCGAGTTCGACACGCGCACACCGCACTGGTTCGGCAGCGCTGACGATCAGCCGGTGGAGTTCTTGAGCCTCTTCGGCAGCCAGGGCGAACGGGCCCATCTGCGCGCCAAGCCCAAGGGAAAGTCCTAGTCCCGAGGCCAGGCCTCGACGAAGCGCTCGAGGAGGCTCGCGAACTCCCGGGCCTCCTTCTCAGTGAACGCTGCTAGGGCCTCGCCGACGGCGCGGCGGCGTTCCTCGCGAATGGAACCGATCAGGACCCGGCCCGCATCGGTGAGCGTCACCTGCGAATAGCGGGAGTCATTGAGCGAGACCTGACGTTCGATGAGGTTTTCGGCGAACAGTTCGGTGGTCAAGCGGCTGGCCCGAGGGCGGTCCACACCGATCGCCTCGGCGACCTGGGAGATGGTGCGGCCCCGCTCGTCGCCCTCGAGCGCGTCGAGATACCGGAGCCGGGCCGCGTTCGCCGCGATGGACTTGGGGCCGCCCTCAGCGGCGTCCTGCCGCTGAAGGCGACGCGCCTGATCGCGCCGGATGCGCACGAGCGACTGCTCGATGACCGCTTCCGAATGGCGTTTACCCGTAGACATGGATGTAAGGCTACAACAGTTGCTGTTTGACAACTACCGAACCGCCTGACCATGGTTGTACTATTGCAACGATTGACTACACGATGGCATCGACAATTCAGAAGGCGTTCACACCCGTGAGCCTCCAGATCGGAGAGGTCGACTTCGTCCACTTCGGTTCGCGATGCCGTCCAGAGCCTTCGCGGCGATCTCGGGCCGCCGGGCCGGGACGACGACCTGCGCGCGCGTTCGCGAGCGCCCGGGTGGTCTCCAGGCCGATCCCGGATTAGCCGCCGGTCATGGCGGCCGTCCGCCCGGTGAGGTCGATGCCTTCGAGTACGTCGGCGGCGGTGGAACGTGCGTTGAAGCCCGAGTCGATGGGGTGCTGCTCGTCGGTCATGCCCCGAAGCTAGAACCTGGAGTGCACTCCAAGCCAAATGGAAGCTCCTATAGACCGTCAAGCGGTCTGTGGGAGTGGTTGGGTGATCTGGGTCATGGTCGGTAGGGGTCGGTAGATCTCGCGGGCGACGAACCGTTTCAGGCATCGCATGATGTCCTTTTTGGTCATGTCTTCGAGGGTGCGGCGTGCGCGCTACACGACACCGCCCGGACGGTCGACAATCCAAGCAAGGACAGCCGGAGCGTCAGTCAGTCGGCGAGTCAGACCACCGAGCGGTGCCATGACCAATTCTCACTGTCAGTCGAGGAAACCCAACACGTGCGCGAGACCGCGCTCGCCCGTCCGCACTTCCCCGGGCAGGATGTACGCGCGAAGACCACTGGCCGCCGCGCCGCCGTCCTTCGTCGGGTTGTCGCCCACCATCAGCGTGCGGCGCGGATCGACGCCGAGCTGCTCGCACGCGGCGCTGAACAGCACCGGGTCCGGCTTCTCGGTGCCGAACTGGTACGAAATGACCCGCACGTCGATGAGGTCGTCCAGCCCGAAGTGCTCCAAGTGCACGCCCACGTCCCAGGCGAAGTCTGAGACGATCCCGGTCTTGATCCCGCGCCGGCGCAGCTCGCGCAGCAGCGGCTCGGCGTCGGGGTAGGGCACCCACGCGTCGGGAGCCGCGATCGCGTCGTACGCGACCTCCTCGATCCCCTGGAGGTAGTCGACGTGCTCGAACCAGCCGATCAGGGCCCGGCGGTGCTGCTCCCCGGACTCGTCGCGCCCGACCTGCAGCGCGGCGACCTCGGGGATGCGGATGGTCTCGCCGAGCTGTTCGACGGTCTTCTCCAGCAGCTCGTCGTCCAGCGGGCGGCCGGTTTCGGCGGCGACCCGGCGCAGCCAGGTGGGCACGTCGATGAGCTTGAAGATCGTGTTGCTGAAGTCGAACAGCACCGCCTCGATCGCCGGGACCGGCGCGGCCTGCTCGGCCTCGGTCGGCTGGTATGCGACGGCGGAGTCGAACAGGCTGTAGATCACGGAGGGCCTTCCGTTCGGTGGTTTCGGCGGCGGTCGCCGCAACCGTAACCGAGCGTGTGCGGCTGGACAACGGTTGCGCGAACACCTCACACTGGGACGAACCCCCGCACTGAGGGCCGGGAATCACCGCGAGGACCATGACGCGCGAATTCCAGGCCCGCCGCCTGTACTGGCGTGCAAACAAACTCGAACAGCGTGGTGCATTCAGCGCGGCGCGAGGCGCTGCGGCGGCCCGAAGCGCGGGGCCACGCGCATTACAGCACTCAGGCGGCCCTCTGACCGGGCGAGCTCTTGGATGACCAGGGCGACCGCCGAGGCGCGCTGGCGGCGTACGAGGCAGCGCCGAAGTACGACCACCCGAACCTCTCGGCCTCGGCCCAAGCGCAGGTCGACCGCCTGCGAGGACAGGGCGTCGGCGCCTGAGCCGCCGTGCCGACACCGCTTTTTCCAGGCTTATGCGCCAATGGCCTGAAATCCGGGCCGGTCCCTGCCTAGCGTGGGCTGTGAGCATCCCTCACCAAGCGCCGCTCGTACCCGCCTACCTGGAAGCGGGCGGCACGATTTGAAGGAGACCTTCATGACCCTTGTAGACGACATGCTGCGCACCTACCCGGCCGACCTCGGGAACGTCGACCGGCAGAAGCTCGCCGAGTGCATCAAGGAGTGCTATGCCTGCGCGCAGGCATGCACCGCGTGCGCCGACGCCTGTCTCAGCGAGCGCGATGTGGCCTCGCTGACGAAGTGCATCCGCTCGAACCTCGACTGCGCGGACATCTGCTTCGCCACAGGCCAGGTGCTCTCGCGCCACACCGGCTATGACGCCAACCTCACCCGCGCGATGCTCGAGGCCTGCGCCACCGCCTGTAAGGCCTGCGGCGACATCTGCCAGGAGCACGCCGCCCACATGGCCCACTGCGAGCACTGCGCCAATGAGTGCCGCAAGTGCGAGGCGGCCTGCCGCGAACTGATCGCCGCGCTCGGCTGATCCATAGGACAAAGGGCCGGGTTCAGACGCGCCGCATCGGAACCCGGCCTCTTCGCTGTCGCCGCGAAGCCTCAGCGCTGCTTGAGGTACGCGTTCGTGCTGAGGCGGGAGAGGAGCCCGACCGCCAGGGCCGTACCGGCGATCACCACGAGTTCCACCACTGACTCGACAATGGACGGCCACACGGGCAGGGCGTCGCGGAGTCGTTCGGCCACCAAGGCGTCGGCCTGGTTCGAAGACTCGATCGCGAACGACCAGCCGAGGTCGAGCAGGCCCGCCACCGCGCCTGCCACGGCGATGATGCCGATGACGAGGGTGAAAGCCCACACGCCCGGCCGGCCCTTGGCAGCCATGATCGCCGCCACCAGGAACAGCACCGCGAACACCACGAAGAAGAGCGTGCCGAGCCAATACGGCAGGTACCAGCCCATGGGACCGAACTGCTCGCACGGGAACGACTGGTCGCTCCAACCGGCCGACGGCGCCTGCGCGGCCACCGCGTCGCAGGCGTCCGAAGAGGCCTCCGCGAACCGGGGATACCACGCGAGCTTCACCACCGCAGCCACGGCGAGGGCGGCGGTCACGACCCACAGCACAGCGCTCGCACCCGAGAGCGCCCGCGGCTTCGCGGTCGAGATGTCGTTGTCGCTCATGGCACCTCCCTTGGGAGTATGGTCCTTCGACGTTCGGTCCACTCCCAACGGTACGGCCCAAGCGCCAAAGGTCAAGGCCGAAACCGGTAACCCATGCCCGGCTCGGTGAGCAGGTACACCGGGCGGGTCGGGTCAGGCTCCAGCTTGCGGCGCAGCTGAGCCATGTACTGGCGCAGGTAGTTCGTCTCGCTCCCGTAGTTCGGGCCCCACACCCGATGCAGCAGTTCGCGCTGGCTCACGAGCTTGCCCGGGTTGCGCAGCAGCACTTCGAGGAGCTGCCACTCGGTCTTGGTCAGGCGGATCTCCTCACCGCCGCGCTGCACCTCGCGGGCCGCGAGATCGACAGTGGCCGAACCGATCTCGGTCACCGGCGATTCCGTGCCCGTGCCACCGCGGCGGGTCGCCGCCCGCACCCGGGCGAGCAGTTCGCCGATGTCGAACGGCTTGGTCACGTAGTCGTCGGCGCCAGCGTCGAGCGCGGCGATCTTCTCGGCGCTCGCGGCCCGGCCCGAGAGCACCAGGATCGGCACGCCGGTCCAGCCGCGCAGGCCCGCGATGACCTCGGTGCCGTCCATATCGGGTAGTCCCAGGTCCAGCACCACGAGGTCCGGGACGATCGCGGCAGCCGCCCGCAGCGCCCGCGCCCCGTCCGGCGCGGTCGTCACCTCGTAGCCGTGCGCGGACAGGTTGATCCGCAGCGCCCGCGCGATCTGCGGCTCGTCGTCCACCACCAGGATCTTGATCACTCGACGCCCCCGGCCCTTCGCGGCAGCGCCAGCACCATCGTCAAGCCCCCGCCCGGAGTCGCCTCCGGCACCAGCGAACCGCCCATCGCCTCCGCCAGGCCGCGCGAGAGCGCGAGCCCCAGCCCCACTCCGGCGGTGTTGTCGCGGTCGCCGAGCCGCTGAAACGGCGTGAACATCAGCTCCCGGTCCTCGTCGGGCACGCCCGGGCCGCGGTCGACCACCCGCAGCTCCACCCGGTCGCCCTGTTCGCCCGCGATCACCATGGGAGGCACGCCCTCAGGGCTGAACCGCAGCGCGTTCGCGACCACGTTCACCAGGATCCGCTGCAGCAGACCGGGATCGGCCAGAACCTCGGGCAGGTCCGAGGCCACGTCGAGGCGCACCGCTGCCGTCGCGTCGCCGATCTCGTCGAGCGCCCAGGGCACCGCGTCGTCCAGCGCCACCGGCACCGGATTCGCGCCCAGCACGCCCGCTTGGAGCCGACTCATGTCGAGCAGGTTGTCCACCAGGCCCGTGAGCCGGGAAAGCGACGTCTCAGCCGCATCCAAGAGCTCCGCCCGTTCCGCGGGCGTGAACAGGCCCCCGCTGGACTTCAGGCTCGACACCGCCACTCGGGCCGAGGCCAGCGGCGTGCGCAGATCGTGCGAGACGGCCGCCAGTAGCGCCGTGCGCAGCTTGTCGGTGTCCGTGAGGCGCTGCACCGCCTCGGCCTGCCGCTCCAGGCGCTCGCGCTCCAGCGTCGCCGCCGCGTGCATCGCGAACGCCTGCGCGATGCGCCGGTCCGCCGCCTCCAGAGTGTGACCGCGCAGCGCCAGCGCCAGGTCGTCGCTGATCGGCAGGTCGTTCTCGGCCGTGCCGGGGCTCGCGCAGCCCTCGCCCGCACACGCCACGACCCGCCACAGCTTCGGATCCTGCCGCTCGGCAGGGCCCGCGCCGGGTTGGGTGCGTTCCAAGAGCGTCACCGACTCCAGCGAGAACGTCACTCGCAACTGCTCCAGCAGATCGCCGAGGCGGCTCCCGCCGCGAAGCACATTGCCCGCCAAGGCCGTCAATGTCTGCGCTTCGGCGCTGGCCCGCGCCGCCAGCCGCGCCCGCGCGGCCGACACGTTCACCACGGCCGCCCCGCCCAGCGCGAGCGCCACGAAGATCACCAGCGCGATGAACTGCTCCTGCAAGTCGACCTTGAGCGTGTAAGCGGGCTCGGTGAAGAAGAAGCTCAGCATGAAGAAGCCGATGAGCGCCGCCAGCAGCGCGGGCAACATGCCGCCGGTCAGCGTCAGGCCCATGACCGCGGTGAGCACGATGAGGATCACCGTCGTCAGCGACAACTCCTCGCGCAGCGGCAGCAGCGCCGCGCACAGCGCCGGAATCCCCAAGAGCGCCAAGGCGATCCCCATACGCCTGTGACCCACGCCGATGACGCCGCGGGCCGCGCGGGCCCGCTTCACGCTCGCCACCCGCTCGTGGCTCACCAGGTGGACGTCGATCTTCCCCGAGCTCGCCGTTGTCGTCACCCCGACGCCGCGCGAGAGCATCTGCGCGAACCGGCCGCGCCGCGAGGCCCCGAGGACCAACTGCGTCGCGTTCACCCCGCGCGCGAACTCCAGCAGCGCGTCGGGGACCGACTCGCCCACCACCTGGTGGTAGCTCCCGCCGAGGTCTTCGACGAGGTTGCGCTGGCGGGCGAGGTTGCGGGCCGAGCGGGCGCTGGTGAGGCCGTCACCGGAGGCGACGTAGACGGCTTTGAGGTCGGCGTTGCCCGAGCGGGCGGCGATGCGTGCGGCGCGGCGCACGAGCGTGTCGCCCTCGTCGCCGCCCGACAGGGCCACGACCACGCGCTCCCTGGACTCCCAGGTGGCGGTGATGTGCTGGGCCTCGCGGTAGCGCTCGAGCTGGTCCTCGACCTTGTCGGCCAGCCACAGGAGGGCGATCTCGCGCAGCGCGGTGAGGTTGCCGACGCGGAAGTAGTTGGACAGGGCCGGGTCGATCTTCTCGGGCGGGTAGACGTTGCCGTGGACCATGCGGCGGCGCAGTGCCTCGGGGGTGATGTCGGCGAGTTCGACCTGGTCGGCGCGGCGCACCACCTCGTCGGGCACGGTTTCGCGCTGCGGCACGCCGGTGATCTGGGCGACCACGTCGTTGAGCGATTCGAGGTGCTGCACGTTCACGGTGGAGATGACGTCGATTCCGGCGTCGAGCAGCTCGTCGATGTCCTGCCAGCGCTTCTCGTTGCGCGAGCCGGGCACGTTGGTATGGGCGAGCTCGTCGACCAGCGCCACCGCCGGGGCCCGCTTGAGCACGGCGTCGACGTCGAATTCCTCGAACGCGGCGTCGCGGTGCTCGACGGCGCGGCGGGGCATGGTCTCGAGGCCGTCCAAAAGTTCGGCGGTGTGGGGCCGCCCGTGGGTCTCGACGAAGCCGATCACCACGTCGGTGCCGCGTTCGACGCGGCGGCGGGCCTCTTCGAGCGCGGCGAAGGACTTGCCCACGCCGGGGGCCGCTCCGAGGTAGATCCGCAATTGTCCACGTGACACGGGACCATCATTCCCCTGTTCGCGGCCATCGACCATCAAGAAACCGTCAAAGGTGACCGGTCAGTCGGGCAGGCGAGCGGCGGTCTCGCGTTCGAGCGTCCTGATCGCATCGACATTTCCGGCAAGTCCTTGATGTGAATATTCGCTACACCTTGACTAGTTCGTTCCTTGTAGATATATCTAAATGTACCGATTGTGCGTGCTCGACTGCCCAGCTGTCGACCTACCCCCGACGGCTGATTGGGAGCGCTACCGAATCCTTTGTCCCAGAAAGCGATCCGTATGAAAATCGTCCGAAAGATCACGCTGCTCGCCGGCGCCGCGGCTCTGGCCGCAGTCACGTCGGCCGTCCCGGCGCAGGCCGACACCCAAGTCACCGCCGCGCCCAGCGGCAAGATCACCGTCGACGTGGTGACCGTCAACGGCTCCGGCTGCCCCCAGGGCACCGCCGACGTCGAAGTCAACGGCGACAACACCTCCTTCACCGTCACCTACGACCGGTTCCAGGCGGAGGCCGGGGGCGGCACCGATGTCGTGGACTCCCGCAAGAACTGCCAGATCAACCTTGCCGTGAACATCCCCCAGGGCTTCACCTACGCCATCGCGAGGGCCGACTACCGCGGCTTCGGCCACCTCGAGCCCGGCGCCACCGG
>DATABR010000161.1:0-10053 GCA_036259435.1 Glycomyces sp. | reverse complement strand
GATACAAGCCGGAGATAAACGAAGAACCCCGGCCACCCGTTAAAGGTGACCAGGGTTCCAACGAACTACCTATGGTCGGGCTGACAGGACTTGAACCTGCGACCCCTTGACCCCCAGTCAAGTGCGCTACCAAGCTGCGCCACAGCCCGTTTTTCGCCGCGTTGTCCGCAGCGGTGACAACTTTAGCGCATGGCTTCCGGTGTCACTGAGGCGAGGTCCCCTCTGTGAGGCTGCCCGCTTTGGTCGGTTATTTCTTGGGCTTCTTGCGGGATTCGCGAGGTTTGACCACCAGTTCGATGGGCGTGCCCTTGAAGCCGAAGTCCTCGCGCAGGCGGCGCTGGATGAACTTGAGGTACTGCTTGTCGAACGGCGCGTTCGTGAAGAGGACGAAGCGCGGCGGTTCGATGCTCGCCTGCGTCGCGTAAATGACCTTCGGGGCCTTGTTCGCGCGCGTGGGGTGCGGCGTGGCGGCCTGGAGGGCGCTGATCCACTGGTTCAGCTCGCCGGTGCCGATGCGCTGGCCCCAGCCTTCGAGGGCCTCGCGCAGTGCCCGAGCGACCTTCTCCACAGCCCGGCCGGTCATGGCCGAGACGTTCACCCGCGGCGCCCACGACACCTGGATCAGCTCCCGGTCGATCTCCTTCTCGAGGTAGTACCGGCGGTCGTCGTCCACCAGGTCCCACTTGTTGAAGACCAGAACCATGGCTCGGCCCGATTCGGTGACCTGGGTGAGCACGCGCTGGTCCTGCTCGCTGATCTGCTCCGAGGCGTCCAGCATCACCAAAACGACCTCGGCGGCTTCCACGGCCGCCTCGGTGCGCAGGCTCGCGTAGTACTCCGTGCCCGACGCGAACTTCACCCGCTTGCGCAGGCCCGCCGTGTCGACCAGGATCCAGTCCTCGTTGTCGATCTCCACCAGAGAGTCGACGGGGTCGACCGTGGTGCCCGCGACGTTGTCCACCACTGCGCGGTCCTCGCCCGCTATGCGGTTGAGCAGGCTCGACTTGCACACATTCGGGCGGCCCACGAGGGCCACCTTGCGCGGCCCGCGCTCCTTGAGCGCGCCGGTGGGTTCCTTCGGGAACGCCCAGACGATCTTGTCCAGCAGGTCGCCCGAGTTGCGGCCGTGCAGGGCCGAGATGGGGAACGGCTCGCCCAGGCCCAGGCTCCACAACTCGTGGACCTCGACCTCCGCGCGCTCCGAGTCGACCTTGTTGGCCACCAGGATGACCGGCTTACGGGTCGAGCGCAGCACGCGCACGGCCGCTTCGTCGGCGTCTGTGGGACCGACCCGGGAGTCGACCACGAACACGATCACGTCCGCGGTGCGCATCGCCAGCTCGGCCTGCAGCGCGATGGACTTCGCCATGCCCTCCGCGTCCGGGTCCCAGCCGCCGGTGTCGACCAGGCTGAACTCCCTCCCGGCCCACTCGGCGTCGTACGCCACGCGGTCGCGGGTCACGCCCGGCTCGTCCTGCACCACCGCGGCGCGGCGGCCCAGGATGCGGTTCACCAGCGTCGACTTGCCCACGTTGGGGCGGCCGACGACGGCCACCGTCGGGACCGGTCCGCGCTCGTCAGTTTCGAGCTCGTCCCAGGTCGCTTCGTCACTCATCAATGTCCCTGTTGTTCAGCAAGGCCAGAATCTTGGCCACTACCTCCACGATCGGCTGCGTCGTGGAGTCGATCACCACGGCCCCCTCCGGAGCCTCCAGGGGTTTGGTGGTCTTGGAGTCGGCGGTGTCACGCCGCTCGATGTCCTGCTTGGTCGCCTGCTCGTCGGCGCCCATCTCGGCGGCGCGGCGCTTGGCGCGCTCGACCGGGTCGGCCGTGAGGTAGACCTTGACGTCGGCGTCAGGAGCGACCACCGAGACGATGTCGCGGCCTTCGACCACGATGCCGCCCTTGGCTTCGGCGATGATCCGCCGCTGCTCCTCGATGAGGAACTTCCGCACCGACTTGTTCCCGGCCACCGCCGAGACGGCCCGGGTGACGTCATCGCGGCGGATCGCCAGGTCGGCGTCTTCGCCCTCGACGCGGGTGAACGGGTCCTCGGGGGTGGTGCCGAACTCGAGCTTCGCATGCTTCACGGTCTTGGTGACCTGCGCGGTCTGCGAGGGGTCGACGCCGGCCTTGAGGACGGCCAGCGTCGCGGCCCGGTACATGGCACCGGTGTCGAGGTACGCGGCGTCGATCGCGGTCGCGAGGGTCTTGGCCACGGTCGACTTCCCAGCCCCGGACGGGCCGTCGATCGCGACGACCGGTCCGCTCTTCTGCTCAGGCACTGTCGCGCTCCGTTCTTCAACTGCAAACCCCGCAAACCTACATCATGCAGGGCCATCGGCAGTCAGGTGTGGATTGAGCTCACGATTGGAGCACTGCCCGAGCACTGTCGGCTCAGCGCTCGACGACCCGCGCGCCCATCGGCCACAGCGCCAGCGGGATCATCTTCCAGTTCGCCACGGCCAGCGGGATGCCGATGATCGTGATCGCCTGGAGGAAGCCGGTCACCAGGTGCGCGACCGCCAGCTCCCACCCGAACAGGAGGAGCCAGAGGATGTTCCCGATCAGCGAGAAGCACCCGGCCGACCGGTCGTACACGACCGTCCTCCCGAACGGCCACAGCACGTACCCGGCCAGCCGCATGTTCGCGATCCCGAACGGGATCGTCACGATGAAGACGCAGAAGAGCAGCCCCGACAGGAAGTAACCGATCGCGAGCCAGAGCCCGGCGAGCACGAACCAGATGACGTTCAGAATGGTCGACATGCCGAAACCCTAACCGGGCCTTGCCCTCCTGTCGGTACAGCAGGCTAGAGTCCTACCTCGCGGAACAGCTCCCCCACCTCGTTCGGGCTGAGGCGCCGGATCGTCCCCGGCTTGAGGTTCCGCAGCTTGACCGGGCCGATCTCGGTTCGCACCAGGCGCGAGACGTGGTGGTCGACCTCGTCCATGAGCCGCCTCACAATGTGTTTGCGGCCCTCGTGGATCGTGATCTCGATCAACGACTGCCCGGCGTGCTCGTCGATGATCTTGAGCTTGTCGGCCTTCGCCACGCCGTCCTCGAGCTCGACGCCCTTGAGCAGCCTGTTCCAGGTGGCCTTGTCCATGATCCCGGCGACCTGCGCCCGGTAGACCTTCGGCAACCCGTGCGAGGGGTGCATGATGCGGTTCGCCAGCTCCCCGTCGTTGGTGAGCAGCAAGAGCCCCTCGGAGTCGGTGTCGAGCCTTCCGACGTGGAAGACGCGCTGGTCGATGCCCTTGGCGATCCCTGCGAGCGACGGGCGGCCCTCCTCGTCCTCCATGGTCGAGATGATCCCGCGCGGCTTGTTGATCGCGAAGTAGACCTTGTCGACGTCGGTCACGACCCGCTTGCCGGAGACGTGGATGATGTCCTTCTCGGTGTCCACGCGCTGGCCGAGGTGGGCGCGCTCGCCGTTGACCTTGACCTTGCCGCGGGAGATCAAGTCCTCTGCGGCACGCCGGGAGGCGATCCCGGCCTGCGACAGGACTTTCTGCAGGCGAATGCCCTCTGCGTCAGCGTTGTTCATCTTCCTCGATATCCGTCACGTCGTCGGGCAGGAACGGGGCCAGCTCGGGGAGCTGTGCGACCGTGTCCAGTCCGATCTTCTCCAAGAACAGGGTGGTGGTGCGGTAGAGCGTCGCCGTCGAGTCCGGGTCGGTCCCGCACTCCTCCACCAGGCCGCGCGCCAGCAGCGTGCGGATGACGCCGTCGCAGTTGACCCCCCGGATGGCCGAGATGCGGCCCCGGGTGACCGGCTGCCGGTAGGCCACCACGGCGAGCGTCTCCAGGGCCGCCTTGGTGAGGCGGGCGGAGGCGCCGTCGGTGACGAACCGCTCCACGAAGCGGGCGTAATCGGCCCGGGTGTAGAAGCGCCAGCCGCCGGCTTGGCGACGCAGATCGAATCCGCGCCCGTCGCCAGTGTATTCGGCACTGAGTCGGCCGAGCTGCTCGCGCACCTGTGAACGTGGCCGCTCCAATACCGAGGACAGGAATTCCTCGGTCAGGGGCTCCTCGGCGATCATGAGGATCGCCTCCAGAACCGCGCCGAGGTCGACGTCCTCGGGGACCGGGACCGAGTCGGGGTCCTTGTCTTCGGGCACATCGGCTTCGGCGGCCTGGGACGGGACGCTGACGGCCCGGGCGTACTCGTCGACCTCGCCGACGGGTTCGTCCACGGGCGTGTCCGGTCGCGCGGGCGCGGCCTCCTCCCGCTGCCAGGGCGGGCGCCATTCGGCGACCTCGTCGGGTCTCAAGTGCTCACTCATTCGCTGCTTCCTCCCCCGTCTCCGGCGTCCCGGCGTACTCGTCGACTTCGATCTCGGTGACGCTTCCGCCGAGCCAGCGCACGGTGAGCTCACCGAGCGCCTGCATCTGCTCGAAGCCGACCAGGGCCTCCCGGTAGAGCTCCAGGAGCGCGAGGAACCGGGCGACCACCTCGAGGTGCGATTCGCAGTCCGAGGTGAGGGCCCGGAAGGTGGCGGTCTGGACGCGCTGGAGGCGGCGGCTGAGGATGACGGCGTGCTCGCGCACCGAGACGCGCTGCATGTGGACGTGGTCGGTGCCGACCACGGGCGGCGGTTTGGGCTTCATCGCCTTGGCCGCCAAGCGGGCCAGGTCTTCGGGGGTGAGGTCGAGGACGAGTTCGGGCAAGAGGTTCCGGTAGCGCTCTTCGAGGCCGACGTTGCGGGCGACGCGGAGCGCGGCGGTCTCGGCGAGTCCCGAGAGCGCCCCGGCGGCCTCCTTGTAGGCCTTGTACTGGAGGAGCCGGGCGAAGAGGAGGTCGCGGGCTTCGAGGAGGGCGAGGTCCTCCTCGTCGTCGACGACGGTGCCGGGCAGGAGCCGGGCGGTCTTGAGGTCGAGCAGGGTGGCGGCGACGAGCAGGAACTCGGAGGTCTCCTCGAGGTTCCAGGCCTCGTCGAGATTGGTGACGTACGTGATGAAGTCCGAGGCGACCTGGTGGAGGGCGATCTCGGTGACGTCGAGCTTGTGCTTGCCGATGAGCTGGAGCAGCAGGTCGAACGGGCCCTCGAAGTTCTCGAGCCGGAGGTGGAAGCCGGTTTCGGCCTCCTCCGGCCCGCCCTCCCGCTGGGTCGGGAGCTGGGGCGGCTGCTGGTCGGTCACGCACGCAAGCTTAGACGGGGTTGGAGGGCGCTTTTCCCCGAACATCCATGTGAAGGAGGAATTCGGAGCTCGCGGTCGTGCTCAGGCTATCTGACAAAAGTTCGTGAGGAGCCAGCGCGTACGTGGAGCAGTACTTGCGACGAGCGAACCGCAGCTCAGATTGTTCCTGAGTGCGGGCGATGGCCCCATAATTTGTCGGTGGCGGCTATGAGTTCTCGGGCGAGCTGGCGGTAGGCGCGCGCGCCTGAGGAGGCCGGGGCCCAGGTGGTGATCGGCTCGCCCGCGACCGTGGTCTCGGGGAAGCGCACCGTTCGAGTGATGACGGTGGAGAACACCTTGTCGCCGAAGGCTTCCACGACGCGCTGGAGCACCTGGCGCGAGTGCGTGGTGCGCGAGTCGTACATGGTCGCGAGGATGCCGTCGAGCTCGAGGTCGTAGTTGAGTCGCTCGCGCACCTTGTCGACGGTGTCGAGCAGCAGGGCCACACCTCGGAGTGAGAAGAACTCGCACTCGAGCGGCACCAGCACGGAGTGCGAGGCGGTGAGCGCGTTGATCGTCAAGAGCCCGAGCGAAGGCTGGCAGTCGATCAGGATGTAGTCGAAGTCGGGGATGACCGGGCGCAGCACCCGGGCGAGGGTCTGCTCGCGGGCGACTTCGTTGACGAGCTGGATCTCGGCGGCCGAGAGGTCGATGTTGGCCGGGAGCAGGCGCAGGCCCGCCACGTTCGTCTTGACCATGACGTCGTCGATGTCGACGTCGTCTTGCATGAGGAGGTTGTAGACGGTCAGGTCGAGCGTGTGGGGGTTGGTGCCGAAGCCGACCGAGAGCGCGCCCTGCGGGTCGAAGTCGACCATGAGGACCTTGCGACCGTACTCGGCAAGGGCCGCACCGAGGTTGATGGTCGTGGTGGTCTTGCCGACGCCGCCCTTCTGGTTGGCCATCGCGATGACGCGGGCCGGGCCGTGGCGCTCCAGCGGTTGGGGCTGGGGTATCTCGCGCTTGCTGGTGTAGGTCTCGGGGTCGGGCGAGGACAAGTCCTCGCTGCCGTCAGCGGGAGGCATCTGCGCGGCACCGCGCAGGGCCGCCCATTTGTCGTTGCTGTCCACACTGCTCATCTCTTCGCGCCTCCGGGTGCGAGGTCGACACCGGGTGCCGGGCGTCTCACCATTGCCTGTCTTAGCGACTGTACGTCAGTGTATCGAGGCTGTCGACGGCTTGGGAGACTCCGAGGCACCCGGGGTGACATCCCCCGCTGTGCGCCGGGAAGGCTGCGACCTGAAGAGACTTCAGTTATCGGCGAGCACCTGCGCGATCGGTTTGAGGGGCAGGTGGTGCGTGATCGCGACGGGTTCGTTGACGACGTGGCCGGCGTAGGTGTTGAGGCCGAGCGCGAGCGCCGGGTCGGCTTTGAGAGCCTCGGCCCAGCCGAGGTTGGCGAGCTTCATGACGTACGGCAGCGTCGCGTTGGTGAGCGCGTAGGTGGAGGTGTTCGGCACGGCCCCGGGCATGTTCGCGACGCAGTAGAAGAGCTTGCCCGCGTGGGTGAACGTGGGGTTGTCGTGAGTGGTGGGCTTGGAGTGCGCGAAGCAGCCGCCTTGGTCGATGGCGATGTCCACGAGGACGGCGCCGTCCTTCATGTCGGCCAGCACGTCGTCGTCGACCACGGTGGGGGCCTTGGCTCCCGGGACGAGGACGGCGCCGATGACGAGGTCGGCCTCGCGGCAGGCGCGCTTGACCTCGAAGCGGTTGGAGACGATGGTGCGCAGGCGGCCCTGGTAGATGTCGTCGGCGGCGTGGAGCTTGTCGATATTGGTGTCGAGGAGCTCCACATCGGCCCTCATGCCGACGGCGATGGCGGCGGCGTTCATGCCGGAGACGCCCGCGCCGATGATGACCACGCGCGCGGGCGCGGTCCCGGGGACGCCGCCCATGAGGGTGCCGCGGCCGCCTTCGGGCCGCTGGAGGTGGTAGGCCCCGGCCTGGACGGCGAGGCGTCCGGCCACTTCGCTCATGGGGGCCAGGAGCGGCAGGCGCCGGTCGGCGGCCTGCACGGTCTCGTAGGCGATGCCGGTGATGTGGTGGTCGAGGAGCGCGTCGGTGCATTCGCCGCTCGCGGCGAGGTGGAGGTAGGTGAAAAGGGTCTGGCCGGGCCGCATCCGGTGGAACTCGGCGTGGATGGGCTCTTTCACCTTGAGGACGAGATCACCTGCGGCCCAGGTGGAGTCGGCGTCGGGGCAGATGCTCGCGCCGGCCTGGAGGTAGTCGTCGTCGGCGATGGCCGAGCCGAACCCGGCGCCGGTCTCGATCGCGACGTCGTGTCCGGCGGCGACGAGTTCGTGGACACCGGCTGGGGTGAGGGCGACGCGGTACTCGTTGTTCTTGATCTCGCGGGGGACGGCGACTTTCACGTTGCGGGTTCCTTCCGAAGCGTTGTGCCAGTCCGGGGCCGGTCGGCAACCCGCACGGGCAGTCTAGGACGCCATAGGGCCGAGAACCGGCATTCCTTCTGGGTCTGCGGTTCGGACGGCGTCGTCGCCGTGATCGTAAGTCAGGCCCGCCGCACACTCGCGCACTGGGCATGTGAGCGTGCGCTTGTGCGGCGGGCCCTGGCTTTTTTGGGGGGGGCACGGCAGCGTGCGCCTTATCCGCGGTCCAAGTGCAGCTTGGCGAGGCTCAGCGCCAACGCGCAGACGCCGTTGCGGATCTCGCCGTCGGCCACGGCCGCGAGCGCCTTGTCGAGGTCCCACCACACGAGTTCGATGTGGGTCTCCTCGTCGGTGCGCTCGTGGAGGTCGGCGTCGGGTACCGGGGTGAGTCCGGTGGCGAGGTAGTAGTGGATGAGCTCGTCGGAGATCCCGGGGGTGGTGTAGAACTCGCCGAGCTTGACCAGTTCGGCGGCATGGAGGTCGGCCTCCTCGGCGAGTTCACGGCTCGCGGCCACGGTCGGGTCCTCGCCTTCGATGTCGCGCAGGCCCGCCGGCAGTTCCCACATCAGCTCCTTGGTCGGGACCCGGAACTGGCGGATGAGGCCGACGCGGCCCTGCTCGTCGAGCGGGACGGTGACGACCGCGCCTACGTGCTTGAGGAACTCGCGCCGGGCGGTGCCGCCGCCCGGCATCTCGATGGTCTCGGCGGTCAGTTCGTAAGCCCAGCCGCTGTGGATGGTTTCGCTGTCGAGGACTCGGTAGTCATGCACGAGGGCCACCCTAGCCCGCCTGCGTTACGAGTTCAGGCTTCACCGGCGGCGTCCTTGAGGCGGCGGAGGATGCCGTCCACGACTTCCCGAGACGGCAACGGCGCGCCCGACAGCGCCGAGAGGAAGAGGCCGTCGCCGACCAGGCGCACGATCTCGGCGGTGATCGGATCCTGGATCTGCCCGTGGATGGCCGCGGCCCAGCCCTCGAAGATGAAGAGCACGTCGTCCTTGGCGGTCGCCGACAGCTCCTCCTTGCCGCGCATGGCGGTGAGCAGGGCCCACAGGCCGGCGGCGGTCTCGGCGGACTCGACCTCGGAGACGCGCAGGAAGGTCTCGACGACGCCGGTTTCGCGGGCGCGGGCGATGTTGGCCTCTTCCTGGAGGCGGAAGCGGCGGGCCAGGCCGTCGTAGAGGTCGGACTTGGACTTGAAGTGGTAGAGCAGTCCGCCTTTGGAGACGCCGGCCTCAGCGGCGACCTTCTCCAGGGTGACGCCCGAGCTGCCCTCGCCCACGAGGATGCGCTGGAGTGCGTTGAGAATCCGGTCACGCGTGCTGACTTCCGGCTGGTCCATGTGCCCTCCTCGTTGCTACTATACCGTCTGGACGGTACAGCGATTCGCTCGTTGCCGTCGTTCGCATGACCAGCTTCACCGAGCCGCCCCACCGGGCCGCTCGCGGGTGCCACCGGAGGAGGACACATGACCACGACGCTGCGACAGCCTGCCGAGCGCCGCGCTCGCATGAGCGCCAAGCAAAGCTGGGCCTTGGCGGTGCTGGTGCTCCCGGTGCTGCTCATCTCGATCGACATGACCGTGCTCGGCTTCGCCGTGCCGTTCCTGTCCGAGGACCTCGCGCCCGCCGGCTCGCAACTGCTGTGGATCGTCGACGTCTACGGCTTCGTACTCGCCGGACTCCTGGTCACCATGGGCTCGCTCGGCGACCGCTTCGGTCGCCGCATGCTCCTCATCGTCGGCTCGGCCGCGTTCGCCGCCGCGAGCGTGCTCGCCGCGTACGCACCGAGTCCCGAGGCGCTCATTGCCGCACGGGCCCTGCTCGGCGTCGCCGGGGCGACCCTCATGCCGACCACCTTGGCGCTCATGCGGAATCTCTTCACCGACGACCGCCAGCGCCGCTTCGCGATCGCGATCTGGGCCTGCGGGTTCTCCGCGGGCTCGGCGGCGGGCCCGATCGTCGGCGGCTGGCTGCTGGAGCACTTCTGGTGGGGCTCGGTGTTCCTCATGGCGGCACCGGTCTCGCTCGCGGTCGTGCTGGCCGCGCCGTTCCTGCTGCCGGAGTCGAAGAACCCGCACCCGGGTTCGCTCGACCTGGCGAGCGTCGGCCTGTCGTTCCTGGCGCTGTTCCCGTTCGTGTACGGGGTCAAGACGATCGCCGAGCACGGGCTGACGTGGGCGGCCGTCGCCGCGATCGGCGCCGGTGCGGCCGCGGGCGTGCTGTTCGTGCGCCGCCAGAATCGCCTTGAGCACCCGCTGATCGATGTGGCGCTGTTCCGGTTGCGGCGCTTCAGCGCCTCGCTGGCGACGAACTTCACCATCGTGTTCGCGCTGATCTCGGCGCTGTTCCTGCTGACGCAGTACCTGCAGCTGGTGCTGGGCTACTCCCCCATGGAGGCGGGGCTGCTGCTCCTGCCGGGCATGGCGGTCTCGGTGGTCACCGGCCTGATCGCGGTGCGGCTGTCGGAGCGGATCGGCAT
>DATABR010000160.1:0-14999 GCA_036259435.1 Glycomyces sp. | reverse complement strand
GGAGGGGCGGAAGTCCTTCGGCCCCTCGAACACAGGAAGCGGCGATGCCGGTGAGCGATGAGCGCGAAGATGTGCTGCTGCTCGACGTGCCCTCGACGGGCGACTACCTGTCGGTCCTGCCGACCGCGACGGCGGCGGTGGCTCCAAGGCGAGCACGGACCCGAAGGTGGCCGAGGAGCTGCTCGCCAAGATCGACGAGATCGCGAAGATCTTCTGGGAGACCAAGCAGGCCTGAGGCCTTCGAGGCACGAAGCACCTGTATGAGGCGCCCGGTCCCGCGATCCAGCGGGGGCGGGCGCTTCGGTCTCGCGGGCGGCTTCGGTTCGGGGTCGCCTCGGTTTCGCGGCCCACTTCGGTTTCGGAGACCCAGAGGTGGGGTCCCGAAGGCGGAATTTCGGGCGGGGTGTTCCGCACTGCCCGGCCGGTCCGATTATCCTTTGCAGCGGGAGGGGCGGAAGTCCTTCGGCCCCTCGAACACAGGAAGCGGCGATGCCGGTGAGCGATGAGCGCGAAGACGTGCTGCTGCTCGACGTGCCCTCGACGGGCGACTACCTGTCGGTCCTGCCGACCGCGACGGCGGCGGTGGCGACCAGGCTCGGGTTCTCGCTCGACGAGATCGAGGACCTGCGGGCGGCGGTCAACGCCGCGGTGGCGCTGCTGATCCCCGCCGAGCCGGGACGGCCGCGGCCGTTCCGCAAGAAGTCGAGCGATCAGACGCTGCGCTGCCGCCTGGCGGTGGGCGAGGACACCCTGCAGATCGTCCTGAGCCGCCCGAAGGGCGAGCCGCTCCCCGATGCGGGCTCGTACCAGTGGCAGGTGCTGCGGGCCCTCACGGACGAAGTCGAGGCCGAGGTCGAGGCCGCGACAACGGTCATCAGAATCTGCCAACGCCGCCCGGCCACCGAAGCCGACGCGGACACCCAACGCCACCAGATCTACTGATCGCCCCGAATGCACCCGATCGGGTCCCGACAAACCGGCTGGGTTGTCGTACCCCGCAGGCATCCTCGAAACCGCGGGGCCTTCCCAGCGCCGTGCGCGAGGCGCAGTGCTGCCCGGTGAACCCAGCCGCCCGGAATTGTCGTACCCCTTCGCTACCTTGGTTTGAAAGGGGGCGCGCCGATTTGAAACTTTCTCGCCTTGCACAGCTTGAAGGCCCGACGGGAGCGCCGGGCCTTCCAAGCTTCTGTATTCACAAATTCGAGGGACGGGCTACATCAAGGGATTGCGCGGTGCTAGCCGACGACCTGGGTGGCCAGCGTACGCAGCGCGCCCGAGCGGCGCTTGAGTTCGCGGCGCTCGATCTCGCTCATGCCACCCCACACGCCCGCGTCCTGACCGCTCTCGAGCGCCCACCGCAGGCACTCTTCGGTCACCGGGCAGCGCCGACAGACGTTCTTCGCCTGCTCGATCTGCGTCAGTGCCGGCCCGGTGTCCCCGATCGGGAAGAACAGCTCGGGGTCCTCGTCACGGCAGATGGCCTCGTGGCGCCAATCCATCAAAACATCTCCTTGCTAAGCATCAAGCATCTTGCTTTCACGGTGTTATGAACAGCTCTTGCGGTTCGGGCGTACCGCGGGCCGTTGCGGGACCGCAGCGGGTGTTCGGGTCGCATTTGCTCCGGTACCGCTCCGCGTCCGCCGCGGAGCACTTGCGTGCGGGCGGTCGCACCCTCGCGGGCGGTCCAGGCGGGGCGCTCAGTGCGGAACTCGTTTCCCGGCAAAGGGAATCGTTGTCACCGCGTGCACGGGGCACTCTCGTGTCGCTCCAGCGTCATTGCTGAACGCCAAGGCTTCGGGGAGCACATCCGTCTACGGCGTCGGCCGCCCAATTGACAACCAGTAGGTCCGCACCTCTACCCGACCTGTCTTGTGAATGCTTTCACAAGCTCGGGATTTGTCAAGGGTTCGACTCCGGAATTTAGCCCGAAGTGAGTGAACTCACCGCGCCGCTACCTCGAAGAAGACTCGTGGAACACGTTCCGCGGCCGCCGGGATCCCTGATTCGGATCCCCTGGGGCGGCCTCCGCCACACTCGCCCGAACTGAAAGTGCCGGGGTCGGTGACAGCGAGTCGAACCGGTTTGACACACTGGTACTCAAGGTTGGCTGACTTACCAGGATCGGAAGTTTCGCCAAGGCAGCGGTACCCGCCGAATGCCCGGTCTATACGCACCGAAAAGACGATATTCGGTTGTAAGTCTACGCCGTCCCGGTAGGGATGGCGAAATCAACCTTGCCTGCTCACGGGCGAGTTGTCAACACCCGCCTCGAGGTTTTCCCAAGTTGTTAGCAGGCCACCCGCAAAGCATCCGGAACCGAGCTGAGTTCGAGTTCTGTTCGCTCTCCGAGATAGTCCCCGTCGAGCTGGAATGCCTGCGGTAGCGACGCGCTCAGCCGGATCCTGGAGAGATCGTGATGCGTCACCGCGTGCTTACCGTCGGGCCCGTCTCGTCCCACCAGCAGTGAAGCGGCGGTCTTCGCAGCGTCCGACAGCCCAAGTTTACGCAGAATCAGGACGTCAAGTCCAGCATTAAAGGACGCCCGCGCGTTGAGATTCACCGGAAGGGTGCCGAGATAGGTCCAAGGTGCGCAGTTCTGCACCACGACCATCCCTTCTGAGAGGTCCTCTTCGCCGGTGGAGAGTTCCACTTCGATCGTGTCCCCTTCCACACCATGCTCATTCAACTCGGCCATGACGGCTCGTGCGTAATGCGCGCCGAGATTGCGGCGCTTGCGGTAGGACTCGACCTTCTTGATGATCGACGCGTCCCAGCCGAGTCCGGCGCAGAACGTGAAGAGACGGTCGGTGTCGTCGCCTTGCGCACGTCCCAGGCTCACGGTGCGCACCCGCGACTCCTCGATCGCGGAGATGATCTCCATCGAGGCCCTGCGGCGGTCCCAGGGCAGTCCCAGGGCCCGCGCGAAGACGTTCGTGGATCCGGCCGGGATCGGCGCGAACACCGGGGCCTGGTCGGCGGGGCGACCGCCGGCCAGCAGACCGTTCACGACCTCGTTCACCGTGCCGTCGCCGCCGAGGCTGAGGACCACGTCGTAACCTTCGTCGGCCCCGCGCTCGGCGAGCTCCTCGCCGTGCCCGCGCGAGCGGGTCGGCCGGACCTCGAGGTCGAGCACGCGGTTGAGCTTCTTGGCCACCCAGCGCGTGCGTCGGCGCGAGCCGGTGGAGGCCTTCGGGTTCACGATGAGCAGACCGCGCTGTGGCGCTGCTTTCAGGTCGCGCATAGGCGCAGCGTAGCCCGGGATACGGTTGAAGTGTGAACGAAACCGATGCCGACATGGGCGCGGTCACCGAATCCCCCGGTGGCGGGCGGCGCCCTTGGACCTTGACGACCGCCGCGAGCCTGTTCTGGCTCCTCGCAATGGGACTCGCGGCAGCCGGAGTGTGGGGCCTGGCACAGATCTTCATCGGCGAGGTCGACACCGCGAGCGGCGCGATCGGCATCGCATTCTTCGCGTGCCTGGCCGCGCTCTACTACTGGTTCATCGGACGGCGGCTGCTCGCGCAGCAGGACATCGTCGCGCAGGCGCTCTTCCAAGGGCTCCTTTGGCTCCCAGTCGGGTACTACCTGCGGGAAGCGGCGCATCCGGCCATGGGACTCGCGGCCTGGGCGGTCGCGGCGGCGATCCTGGTTTTGGTCCTCAGCGGACCGACGAGGCGAGCGGTGGGATTCGGGGAGCGAAAGCCCCTCGGCGGAGCCGAATAGCTCACCAAGTGGCCGAGCCGAATAGCCGGTGCAGCGAGTGACGAACGCGGGGCTACTGAACCGGGCGGCTTATGCTTCTGCGGCGCGTTCGTCGATGAGCTTGATCAGTTCCGGTGCGGTGCCGATGGGGTCGCCCACGTGGATGACGCCGGCTTCGCGGGCCGACTCGATCGCGGCGTCGCACAACAGACCCGGAGCGATGAAGTAGCAGACCGCCGCGACCCGTTGGGCCCCCTCGGCTTTCAACGCCTCAACGGTCTCGCCCGCGCGCGGGCCCGGCCCTGAGGCGAATCCTGGTCCGGCCGGGACGCCGAGGAGGCGTCCGGCTTCGGCGGCGACCGCGGTCACATGCGTTCGCCCCTCGTCGACGCGGGTCCCGGCGGCGCAGACCACCAGGCCGTCGATCCCGTACGGCAGATCGCGGACGAGGGCGTTCGCGAGCGACAGGTCTCCCACGGGGCGGGCGACCGCGACCGCGAGGCCAGGCCGGGCCTCCTCGGCGCGCTTGGCGACCTCGGGGAGGTCGGTGCGGGAGTGGTAGGCGTCGGTCAGCAGCAACGGCAGTGCCACTACCTCGGTGACGCCGGTGTCGGCGAGGCCGCGCAAGACCTCGACCGGGTGCGGTTCGTTGAACTCCAGGAAGCCCACATCCGCTCCGGCCGCGCGCGCGATGGTGCGCACGGCCTCCGGGGAGCGCGGGTCGGGACTGCCGTGAGCGACCAACACGACAGGCCGCGGCGGTCCTGGGGAAGGCGATTCGGCCGCCGAAGCGGCCGACTCGGTAGCCGACGCCGAATTCACCGGCGCGGCCGACTCAGCGGTCGCCGATGAAGCGGACTCCGACGTCACATTCGCGGTCGAATCCGAAGCGGATTCCAAGGACTCCGACGAACCGGGCGTCGAAGCAGCCGAAACGGCGGACTCCGGAACGACCGAGCCGGCGCTGCCCGGCGCGGCATTCGCCGCGTCGGGTTCCAGCGCCGGTCGGTCAGACATGCAGCCCGCATTCGGTCTTGTCGAAGGCGGCCCAGCGGCCGGCTCGCGGGTCTTCGCCCGGGGCGGTGCGCCGGGTGCACGGCCAGCAGCCGATCGACCGGAAGCCGTCCTTGAGCAGCGGGTTCACCGGGATGTTGTGGCGCTCGATGTACGCCTCCTGGTCGGCTTCGGTCCACTTCGCGATCGGGGAGACCTTGATCTTACGACGGGACAGGTCGAAATCGACCACTTTCGTGTTGGCGCGGGTCGGGCCCTCGTCCCGGCGCAGGCCGGTCGCCCAGCCGTCGTAATCAGCCAGGGCCCGGTTGAGCGGGAGCACCTTGCGCAGCGAGCAGCATTCGTCGGGGGCCCGATTGAACAGCCGAGGCCCGAACTCGGCGTCCTGCTCGAGCACCGACTGGTCGGGCTGGATCGAGCGGACGTTGACGTTCATCGTGGCGGCCACGAAGTCGCGGACTTCGAGAGTCTCGGGGAAATGCAGACCGGTGTCGAGGAAGACGACGTCGATGCCGGGCGCGACCTCGCTGGCGAGGTGGACCACGGCGGCGTCGGCCATCGAGGAGGTCACACAGAAGCGCTCGCCGAATTCGCCGACCGCCCACTCGAGGATCTCGTGGGCCGTGGCTTCTTCAAGGCGCTTCCCCGCGTCCATGGCGAGGTCACGGAGTTCGAAGGGGTCTCGTGGATTCCCGTTGCCGCTCATGCTGCTTCACTCCGATCGGGGGTCTTGCTCAGGCTGAGGGCCCTTAGCTACTGCGGGCGCGAAGCGCCCTCGTTGTCGGGTGGGTGACGGGTGGGGGGCGCTGCGAAGGTGGTCGCGGCGTCCATCCCGTGGTATTTGACGGCGAAGATGCGCGTGCAGTCCGCGCAGTGCCAGCCGCCCCGGATCTCGACGTCGCTGTCGGGCTCCGGCTCGTACGGCGTGAGGTCTTCCTCGCCGCAGTAGGGGCAGTAGTAAGGAACGACGCGGGCGCTCACTGCAATTCCGATTCCTCGGCGCGGTGGACCCACTGCGCGAAGGTCTCGCCGTCCGACCTGCCGACGAGGTAGCGGCGGGTGATGCGTTCCACGTAGTCGCCGAGTTCGTCCGAGGAGACCTTGAGGCCGCGGGCCTTGCGGCCCAGGCTCGCCGCGGAGGCGTGCCCGCCGCCGAGGTGGACCTGGAATCCTTCGACCTGCTGACCGTCGACGGTGACGAGCTGACCCTTCAGGCCGATGTCCGCGGTCTGGGTGCGGGCGCAGGCGTTGGGGCAGCCGTTGACGTGGATGGAGATCGGCGTGTCGAGTTCGGGGACGCGCTTCTCGAGCTCGGCCACGAGGTCGCGGGCGCGGTCCTTGGTGTCGACGATGGCGAGCTTGCAGAACTGGATGCCGGTGCACGCCATGGTGCTGCGCCGCCACGGGGACGGCTCGGCCTCGAGGCCGATCTCGCGCAGATCCTTGACGGCGTCGGCGACCTTGTCCTCGGGGATGTCCAGCAGCAGAAGCTTCTGGAGCGGCGTGGCGCGGACGCGGTCCGAGCCGTACTTCTCGGCGATGTCCGCGAGCTGGTCCAGGATGGTCCCGGAGACGCGGCCGACGACGGGTGCGACGCCGATGTAGAAGTTGCCGTCGTTCTGCTTGTGGACCCCGATGTGGTCGAGGAGCTTCTCGGGGACCGGCGGCTGCTCGAGGTCGGGGAGCTTGCGGCCGAGGTAGGCCTCGGACTCCAGAACCTCGCGGAACTTCTCAGCGCCCCAGTCCTTGACGAGGAACTTCAGGCGCGCGCGGGTGCGCAGGCGGCGGTAGCCCCAGTCGCGGAAGATGCGGACCACGTTGACCCAGACCTCGACGATGTCGTCCTGGGAGACCCACACGCCGAGGCGCGGGGCGAACATCGGGTTGGTGGAGAGGCCGCCGCCGACGTAGAGGTCGAAGCCGGGGCCGAGCTCGGGGTGGTGGGCGCCGATGAGGGAGATGTCGTTGACCTCGTACGGGCTGTCAGGCAGCCAGCCGATGGTCGACTTGAACTTGCGCGGCAGGTTCGAGAGGCTGCGGTCGCCGATGAAGCGGTCGTAGATCTCCTGGATCTGCGGTGTGGGGTCGATGACCTCTTCGGTGGAGACCCCGGCGACCGGGGAGCCGAGGATGACGCGCGGGCAGTCGCCGCAGGCCTCCTGCGTGTCGAGGCCGACGGCCTCGAGGCGGCGCCAGATCTCCGGCACGTCTTCGACGCGAATCCAGTGGTACTGGACGTTCTCGCGGTCGGTGACGTCGGCGGTGTCACGGCCGAACTCCTTGGAGATGCCCGCGATGGTGCGCAGCTGGGCGAGGTTGAGCTGGCCGCCGTCCATGCGCACGCGCATCATGAAGTACTTGTCGTCCAGCTCCTCCTCTTCGAGGACGCCGGTCTTGCCCCCGGCGATGCCGGGCTTGCGCTGGGTGTACAGGCCCCACCAGCGGAAGCGGCCGCGCAGGTCGGCGGGGTCGATCGAGTCGAAGCCGCCGTGGGCGTAGATGCCCTCGATGCGCTGCCGCACGTTGAGCGGGTTGTCGTCCTTCTTGGACTGCTCGTTCTTGTTGAGCGGCTCCCGGTGACCCATGGCCCACTGGCCTTGGCCCTTCGGGCGGGACGGTTTGCGCGTTGGCGTTGGCACAGTTCTCCTCATGCGGACACAGGTGTGGCGTGGTTCAACGGCGGAAAAGCCGGAAGGATTTAAGCGCACATCAGACAAGCGGCGCTGAACACACGGCAAAGGTCGACGTGGCGGCGTGCCACCAGTCGGAACCCGTGTGCGCGAGACATGCCTGCAAGCATGCCACACATCTCAGCCGATGACACCCGTCGTCCCGCAGCATGGACGCCGGGTCACAGGTCCGAAGACCGAGGACCTTCTTGCGCTAGTGCCGGCAGCTGCGCTTCATGCTTCGGCCGTTCCGTTCCTGCGTCACTGCAGTCCGCTGCGCTTCATGCTTCGGCCGTTCCGTTCCTGCGTCACTGCAGTCCGAAGTCGACGACGGCCTCGGTACCGCCTTCGGCCCTGGGGCGCATGTCGATCGTGCCGCGCAGCTCGCCGGTGACGAGGGTGTGCACGATCTGGAGGCCCAGGCGGGTGGAGTCGGCGATGCGGAAGCCTTCGGGGAGGCCCTTGCCCTGGTCGGAGACGGTGACGCGGAAGCGGTCGCCGTCGCGCTCGACGGCGATGACGACCTCGCCGTCCTGCCCTGGCGGGTAGGCGTGCTCGACGGCGTTCTGGATGAGCTCGTTGACGACCATCACCAGCGGGGTCGCGTACTCGCTCGGCAGGACCCCGAAGGTGCCCTCGCGGCGGAGCGTCACCTTCGACTCGGCGACGGAGACCTCGACGGCCATGGAGGCCACGCGGTCGACGATCTGGTCGAAGCCCACCGACTCGTCGCTCGACTGCGACAGCGTCTCGTGGACGAGCGCGATCGAAGCGACGCGGCGCACCGATTCTTCGAGGGAGAGCCGGGCCTGCGGTGAGCCGACGCGGCGGGCCTGGAGGCGCAGCAGCGCGGCCACGGTCTGGAGGTTGTTCTTGACGCGGTGGTGGATCTCGCGGATCGTGGCGTCCTTGGTGACCAGCTCGCGGTCGAGACGGCGGACCTCGGTGATGTCGCGAACCAGCACGAGCGCGCCTGCGGCCTTGCCGCCCGGCCGCAGCGGCAGCGCGCGCATGAGGACCGTGGCGCCCTTGGCCTCGATCTCCTTGCGGCGCGGGGTGCCCCCGGCGAGGGCGTCGGCGATGCGGCGGGCCGCGTCGGCGCCGACTTCGGGGGTCGACGGCAGGCTGCGGGTCAGTTCGGCGAGGTCGCGGTCGCGGAGGTGCCCGGTGACGCCCATGCGCCGGTACGCCGAGAGCGCGTTCGGAGAGGCGTAGCGGACGAGGCCGTCGGCGCCGATGCGCACGAGGCCGTCGCCGATGCGCGGCGCGGTGGTCGGCTCGCCGGGCAGCAGCGGCGGCGGGAAGCCCCCGTCCGAGAGCATCTGGACCAGGTAGTCGGCGGTCTTGAGGTAGTTGAGTTCCAGGTGGGAAGGGCTGCGGGTGTCCGAGAGGTTGGTGTCGCGGGCGGCGACGGCGATGACCTGGTTGCGGTCGCGGCGCCGCACCGGGATGGCCTCGTGGCGGGCCGCGACGTCGCCGCGCCACACCGGGTCGCCCTCGCGGAAGATCCGGCCCTCGGTGAACGCGACGTTCAGGTGCTGGGCGTCCTCGCCTTCGAGGATGCGGCCGACCTGGTCCTCCTCGTAGGCGGTCGGGCCGGTCGTGGGCCGGACCTGGGCGAGGCAGACGTACCGGCCGCGATGGTCCTTGACGGCGGCCCAGAGGAGGAAGTCGGCGAAGGAGAGGTCGGCGAGGAGCTGCCATTCGGCCACGAGCCGCTGAAGGTGCGCCGCGGAGTTCGAGGTCAGGTCGGTATGCGCGCTGATGACGTCGCGGAGTGTGGACACCCGGCCAATACTAGCGGCGCTTCGGCTCCCGGGCCTCGACCTCGAACGCGCACCGGCGCAGGTCACGCCGGACACCAAAGCGCCCCGCCGCAGAGGACGGGGCGTACGCGACGGGCGACTAGGGCAGAGTCATATCCGGTTTGTCGAGTTCTTCGACATTCACGTCCTTGAAGGTCAGGACGCGCACGTGCTTGACGAAGCGGGCCGGGCGGTACATGTCCCAGACCCACGCGTCGTTCATCTCGACTTCGAAGTAGGTCTCGGCGTCGGCCCCCCGCACGTGGACTTCGACCGCGTTCGCCAGATAGAACCGCCGCTCGGTCTCGACGACGTAGGTGAACTGCCTGACGATGTCCCGGTACTCCCGGTACAGCTGCAGCTCCATGTCGGTCTCGTACTTCTCGAGGTCCTCGGCGCTCAACGCTCCTCCTTCTCAACGACGGTTCCCACGATAGTGCGCGGGTGCCCCGCCCCGCTCGCGGCTTGCGCGCAGTGCCTTGGATTCACCTTGGAGGGCCCTCCGAAACCGGGGTCAGGCCGGTGCGGATATGCCGAGACGCTCGACGGCGCACGCGGCGACGTTCGCGTAGGACATGCGGTGCTGCGCGCACGGTCCCAGGCGGCGCATCGCCGCTTCGTGCGCGGGAGTGCCGTATCCCTTGTGAGAGGCGAACCCGTATTCGGGGTGGACCCGGTCGAGATCGACCATGAGGCGGTCCCTGGTGACCTTCGCAACCACGCCCGCCGCCGCCACGCACGCGGCCGTCCGGTCGCCTTTGACCACGCCGAGGCTGCCGGGCAGGCCCGGCGCCGGGAAACCGTCGGTGAGCACGTAGCCCGGCCGCTCGGGCAGGCGCGCCACGGCGACGCGCATGCCCTCCAGGTTGCACACGGCGATCCCCCGCCGGTCGATCTCGTCGGGGCCGTAGAGGACCACGCTGATCGCGGCTCGCGAGCGCTGCAGGAGCGCGAAGACGCGCTCGCGGGCCTCCGGTGTGAGCAGTTTCGAATCGTTCAGCTCCTCGAAGCGCGCACTCGGCGGCAGGCTCACCGCCGCGACGGCCAGCGGCCCTGCGCACGCCCCGCGTCCGGCTTCGTCTGCGCCGGCCACCGGTCCCAGGCCGCGCCGCGACAGCGCGGCCTCCAACGCGTAGAGGTCGCTGTCGCGCCGCATCGGAGTAGGGGCTGGACGAAGCATGGCTACGAGGCGGGGACGTCGTCGTACGTCGTCGGGATCGCGAACCAGGTGAAGTCGCGGACCGGCCAGAACAGCACGAAGGCCTTCCCGATGACCGCGTCGACCGGGATGGTCGAAGCCGTCACGTCGCCGCCGGTGCGCACGTAGCGCTCCCGCGAGTCGCCTGAAGCCGAACGGTGGTCGCCCATGACCCACAGGCGCCCTTCGGGCACGACCAGGTCGAACGGATTCTTCGAGGGCTCATCCGACTCGCCGGTCATCGGGTTCGTGTACAGATAGGACGATTCGTCGAGGGGCTCGCCGTTGACGGTGATGCGGCCCTCCTCGTCGCAGCAGATCACGTGGTCGCCGCCCACGGCGATGACCCGCTTGATGAACTCGTCCTCCTCCAGGACCGAGCGCCAGGGCTCGGGGGCGGTGAAGACGATGATCTCACCGCGCTCGGGATCGGAGAAGTCGTAGACCAGCTTGTTGACGAGCACCCGGTCGTTGACAAGGAGAGTGTTCTCCATCGAGCCGGAAGGGATGTAATAGGTCTGGACGATCCAGGTCCGCACCACGATCGCCACGAGGATGGCGACGCCGAGCAGGATCGGCAGTTCTTTCCAGAACGATCCCTTCTTCTTGGGCTGCTGGTCTTCGGAGGTCTCCTCGGCGCCCGCGCCGTCGGCGCCGGGCGCTTGCCCTTCTTCGATCACGGTGCGAGTCTACGCGCTCGCACTCCGGGCCCAAGGGAGCCCGTCCGCGCCGAGACCTGCGCGCCGTTCGCGTGCGTTCCCGTGGTGGGCAACGAAGGCGGCTGGCGCCAATAGGCGTTCCACGAGGCAGGGACGCCGTCAACGGCGGTGCCCGCCGATGATTCGCCCTCGGGGCCGCCCGCGCCCGTGGAGCCGTCGAGGTCGTCGAAGGCATCGGGAATGACCAGTTCGGTGGCGCGGTCCACGGGCCACACGAGGGCGATGGCACGCCCGATGATGTTCTCCACAGGCACCGGCCCCTGGCAGCGCGAGTCCTGGGAGTCGCCGCGGTGGTCGCCCATGACCCACACTTCCCCTTCGGGGATGACGACCTCCTCGAAGCGCCGCGCATGGCACGAGCCGGGGTCGACGTCGAGCGGCGAGTTCTCGAACACGTACGCCTCCTCGTGGAGGGACACGCCGTTGACGACCACGTTGCCGTCGGCGTCGCAGCAGGAGACGGTGTCACCGCCGACGGCGATCACCCGTTTGATGAAGTCCTTCTCGTCGGGCTTGGCGAGGCCGATGAGGTCGAGCACGCCGGTGGTGAAGTTCGCGACCAGGGTGTCGTCGCCTGCTGCGGGCCGGTACTCGGGATCCCAGGAGTCGGTGCCGCGGAAGACCACGACCTCGCCGCGCTGGGGCGAGCGCAGGTCGGAGGTGAGTTTGAGGACGAGGACCTTGTCGCCCTCCTTGAGGGTCTCCTCCATCGAACCGGAGGGTATGTAGAACGGCTGCACGGCGAAGGTGCGCAGCAGCACGGCGGCGGAGAAGGCTACGACGAGCAGCAGCGGCAGCTCGATCCACAGCGACAGGTACTGGCGCTTGTGCGGCTGCGAGAGACGGCTCTCGGGCTCCTTGCCGTCCTTGCGCTTGTCGACGCGCTTGTGTCCGCCGGTGCCCTCGTCGGGGGCGGCGCTCACGTGGTCGTGGGAGCCGGTGGCGCGCTCGCGTTCGGCGGCCGCGCGGTCGCGGGGACCGGTCGGGCCTTCGGGGCGGCGGAATTGCGCGGTCTCATCGCCGACGATGGGGCGTCCTCCACTGGGACTCCCGGCGACGGGCCCGCGGGGCAGCCGCGAGGCAGGACGCCGGGGCTCGACGGGGGGCGGCGGGGGCTCGGCGCCACCGGGACCGGGGAGTCGGTCCCAGCTGATGCGGCGGGGGCCCTTCGCCCCGCCGGGGGAACCAGGACTCATGTGCCGAGGGTAGCGGAAGAGGGCGAAAAGCGAGGAACCCCGGCATCGCCGGGGTTCCTCGAAAGCACTGTGCCCATCTACGGCTCGCAGACGTCGCTGACGGTGCCGCCGTTCGGCTCGCAAGCGTCGCCGCTGTGCCACCGTTCGGCTCGCAAGCGTCGCCGAAGCGAACTAGATCTCGCGCTTCTCCTTGATCTTGGCGGCCTTGCCCTTGCGGTCGCGCAAGTAGTAGAGCTTCGCGCGGCGGACCTTGCCTCGCATGGCGATCTCGATGGAGTCGACCATGGGGCCGTGCACCGGGAAGGTGCGCTCGACGCCGATGCCGTAGCTCAGTTTGCGGACCGTGAAGGTCTCGCCGATGCCGGCGCCGTGGCGGCGGATGACGACGCCCTGGAACACCTGGACACGGGACCGGGCGCCTTCCTGGACTCGGACGTTCACCTTGACGGTGTCGCCGGGGCGGAAGTCCGGCACGTCGGCGCGCATGGACGCGGCGTTGAGCTCATCCAGAATGTTCATTGGTTACAACCCTCGTTGAAGAAAAGATCAGCGTTCGATCCGAGAGAGGTACCGCTTGAACGAACGGCACGTCACGGGAACTCACCTACTCTGCCACACCCAGGTCGGGCACGGCGAACCCGGCCTCCTCGAGGAGGAGCCGGTCACGTTTGTCGAGGCTACCCGGCCCCAGCCGCTCGAGCAAATCCGGGCGGGCCACCGCGGTGCGAAGGAGGGCCTGGTCACGGCGCCAGCGGTCGACCTTGCCGTGGTCTCCAGAAAGGAGCACGGGCGGGATCTCGTGCCCGCGCCACTCGGCCGGGCGCGTGTACGCCGGAGCCTCCAGGAGGCCGTCGTTGTGCGACTCGTCGTCGAGCGAGGCGGCGTTACCGAGCACGCCGGGCACGAGCCGGGCCACGGCCTCCACGATCGCGAGAACCGCGACTTCGCCGCCGAAGAGCACGTAGTCGCCGATGGAGACCTCGGTGACCTCCATGCTCTCTGCGGCGTAGTCGACCACCCGCTGGTCGATGCCTTCGTAACGGCCGCAAGCGAACATGAGCCAGGGCTCGGCGGCCAGCTCATGCGCCAAGGCCTGAGTGAAGGGCCGCCCGGCGGGGCTGGTCACCAGCAGGCGCGGCTTCGCTTCACCGGGAATGAGCTCGTCGAAGCACTCGCCCCACGGCTGCGGCTTCATGACCATCCCGGCCCCGCCGCCCGCGGGCGCGCCGTCCACCGAGTGGTGCACGTCGTGCGTCCAGCGGCGCAGGTCGTGGACGTTGAGGTCGATCAAACCCCGCTCGCGGGCGCGGCCGATGAGCGAGAGGTCCAGCGGCGCCAGATATTCGGGGAAGACGGTGACGACGTCGATCTTCATGAGAAATCCGGTCGCATCACAGCTCCAGCAGGCCCGGCGGGAGGTCGACCTTGATCGTCCCGGCTTCGAGGTCCACTTCGTCGACCATGTCGGCGACGAACGGTATGAGCGCCGGAGTCCGGCCCTTGCGCTTGACCACGAGCGTCTCGTACTCGGCGCCGTGGTCGACGCGGCTGACCGTGCCCACTTCGCCGGCCTCGCGGTCGAACACCGCGAGGCCGATGAGGACCTGGTCGTGGAACTCGTCGTCGTCCGCCTCCAGCTCCTCGTCGGCGACCTCGACGCTGAGCACGATCCCGCGCAGAGTCTCAGACCTGTTGCGGTCCGTGACGCCCTCGAAGCCGATCATCGGCCGGCCCTGGTGCCAGCGCACCGTGACGGCCTTCATCGGGCCGTTCTTGGTGCTGTACTCGACGCCGGGCTGGAACCGGGTCTCGGGATCGTCGGTGCGGACTTCAACGACGACCTCGCCGCGGAGCCCGTGCGGGCGCACGATCCGGCCGACCACCAGCTGTGTCATGGGGACCTTTCATTGCACAGCACAGCGGCCCCGGGGAAACCCCGGGGCCACCACGCTTGACTCAGTAGGAATCGACGACCTCGACGCGGATGCCGCGACCGCCGACGGAGCCGATGACCTGCCGCAGCGCGTTGACAGTGCGACCACCTCGGCCGATCACCGTACCGAGGTCGTCCGGGTTGACCCGGACTTCCAGCCGCTTGCCGCGACGCGAATCGACCAGACGGACACGCACATCGTCGGGGTGATCGACGATGCCTTTCACAAGGTGTTCAAGCGCTGGTCGCAGCACGGTCTACTCCCCTTTTTCCTCGGAGGCCTCGGCGGTCTCGGTCTTGGCCTCTTCAGTCTTAGCGGATTCGTCGGCCTTCTCGGCGGACTTCTTCGACTTCGACGCGGGCTTCTCGGCGGCCTTGGCGGCCTCCTCCGGGACGTAGGCCTTCGACGGGTCGACGCCCGAGGCCTTGAGGGCCTCGATGTACAGCGACTCCTTCTCGGGCTTCGCCGCGGCGACCTTCAGCGGGGCCGGCGCGGGCAGGCCCTTGAACTGCTGCCAGTCACCGGTCTTGCGCAGGATGGCCTTGACCGTCTCGGACGGCTGCGCGCCCACGGAGAGCCAGTGCTGGATGCGGTCGGACTTGACCTCGATCCGAGACGGGCTCTCCTTCGGGTGGTAGATCCCGACGTTCTCAATGACCTTGCCGTCGCGCTTGACGCGCGAGTCGGCGATGACGATGCGGTACTGGGGAGTACGGATCTTCCCCATTCGCGTGAGGCGAATCTTCACTGCCACGTTTTGTT
>DATABR010000159.1:0-4807 GCA_036259435.1 Glycomyces sp. | reverse complement strand
GCCGCGGCGGGGATCCAAATGGTCACCTCCCGGAACTTCCTGTTCGCGATCTACATCGCCCTGGCGGCGGGGGTCGTGGGCGGCATCGCGAGCCTGATCGCGCTGCAGTACCGCGGTTTCGTGATCTGGGGCCGGGAGCTGCACATCTACGGCGGCGTGTTCACGCGCAGCCATCGCACCGTGCCGCTCGACCGGCTCCAGTCGGTAGACCTGGCGAGGCCGCTGCGCGCCCGGCTGTTCGGCTTGGCGCAGTTGAACATCGAAGTCGCGGGTGGCGACGGGACCGACGCCCGGCTCGCGTATTTGAAGGTCGAGCGAGCGCTGGAGCTGCGCACGGAGCTGCTGGCGATCGCGGGCAGGCCCGCGGCGCCGATGCCGGCCCCGGCGCAGGACTCGACGTCGGACACCGAGGCGCCCGTGACACGAACAGGTCCGGCTCCGCTGGTGCCGCCGGTGCCGGTGCGCAAGCTGGCGTTGGCGTCCCTGCTGGAGGCGCTGCCGGTGCAGGTGACGGCGCTGGTGGTCTTCGGGACGGCGTTCGGCGTGCTCGGCGCGATCTTCGGGTTCACGACGGTGGCGACGACGCTGTGGGTCGGCTTCCTCGCCCCGGCGCTCCTGGGCTACGTGCAGAGCACCATCGCGACGGTGAACAAGTTCCTGCGCAACTGCCGGTTCCGGCTGGCCCGTGACGGCGGGAACCTGCTCATCGAGCGGGGCCTGACGGACACGAGCCACGAGACGGTGCCGGTGGAGCGGGTGACGGCCGTGAACTTCGACGAACCGATCCTGTGGCGCTCCCGGAAGTGGCGGCGCGTCGAGGCGTGGACGGCCGCGGTCGCCCAGCAGGGCGGCGGGGGCATGGTCCGGTCGACCACGATGCTGCCGGTGGGCGAGCCTGAGCAGGTCGCCATGGTGGCCGCCGAGGCAGTGCCGGACTTGCCGTCGCAGTTCGCGGTGACGCGGCCGCCGAAGCGAGCGCGCTGGCGGATGCCGGTGCGGTGGAAGCGGACCGGTGCTTTGTTGGACGAGCGGGTCTTCGTGGTGCGGCACGGCGTGGTGGTCAACACCTATGTGGCGGTGCCGTACGCGCGGATCCAGTCGGTGCGGGTGGCGCAGGGGCCGCTGCAGCGGATGCAGGGCCTCGCGACGGTGCGCGCGATGACCGCCGGAGGACTGGGGCACGATGCGACGGCGTACCACCGCGACGTGCACGAGGCTGTCGCGATGGCCGCCGAACTGCGGAGGCGGGCCGACGCGGCCGCGGCGCTCGAGGCGCCGCGGCTCTCTTGACCGCTTAGAGGCGGCAGGCGTCGATGTTCGAGGCGAGGATGCCGCGGGCGCCGAGCTCGTAGAGGGCGTCCATGACCCGGTGAAGGTCGGTTCGCTCGGTCATCGACTGGACGGCGACCCACCCTTCCCGATGCAGCGGCGAGATGGTCGGGGACTCGATGCCGGGCGTCAGCTCGACCGCCGATTCGAGGAGCTCGGCGCGCACGTCGTAGGCGAGCATGACGTACGAGCGGGCCACCAGCACACCGCGCAGGCGGCGCAGCAGCTGGTCGACGGCGGCGGCGTCGCCGTTGCCGGTCTTGCGGACCAGGACCGCCTCGGAGTGCATGATCGGGTCGCCGAAGACGGCAAGTCCGGCCTGCTTGAGGGTCGTGCCGGTCTCGACCACGTCGGCGATCGCGTCGGCGACGCCGAGGGCGATGGCGTTCTCGACCGCGCCCGCGAGCTCGACGATCGCGGTAGTGACGCCGTGCCGGTCGAGGTCGCGCTGCACGACGCCCGGGTAGGAGGTCGCGATGCGCTTGCCGTCGAGCCCGGCCACCGAGTCGACGGTGCCGGAGCGGGCGGCGTAGCGGAAGGTGGAGCGGCCGAAGCCGAGCGCGACGACCTCCTCGACCTGCGCGCCGGAATTGACGGCGAGGTCGCGGCCGGTGATGCCGAGGTCGAGGTCACCCGAGGCGACGTAGGTGGCGATGTCGCCGGGGCGCAGGTAGAAGAACTCGACGCCGTTGTCAGCGTCCATGGACTGGAGGTCGCGGCTGGAGCGGCGCTGACGGTAGCCGGCCTCGGTGAGCATGTCGGTGGCGCCCTGGGAGAGCGCGCCCTTGTTGGGCACGGCGATGCGGAGCATGCGGATGGCCTTCCTTCGGCTGGGCCTGCTAGAGGCTAGAGGTACCGGTAGACGTCGTCGAGGGTGATGCCGCGGGAGACCATCATCACCTGAAGGTGGTAGAGGAGCTGGGAGATCTCCTCGGCCGCGGCCTCGTCCGACTCGTACTCGGCGGCCATCCAGACCTCGGCCGCCTCTTCGACGATCTTCTTGCCGATGGCATGGACGCCGGCGTCGAGCTGGGCGACGGTGCCCGAGCCCTCGGGGCGGGTGGCGGCTTTGTCGGCGAGTTCGGCGTAGAGCTGCTCGAAGGTCTTCACGACCGGGAATTCTACGTGGCGGGCCGGGCAGGGGCCACGCCGAACCGCCCGGGACGACCGCCAGTCGGGACGACGAGACGGGAATCGCAGTCACAGCGCCCGGTCAAAGGAGTGCCGCAAGCCCCGTTCACGTCATTAGTTTGGTCGTGTGGTTGAATGACTTCGCGGCTTTCACCCTTTTTAGATGCTTTTGACCGGCAATAACAACGAGCAGTGAGGCAGGGCATCATGCGACGCGGAACGCTCTTCACCGCCGGGGCCGCGACCGCGGGACTCGGCGCCGCCGCGGCGAGCACCCTCCCCGTATGGGCGCAAGACGCCGAAGACGAAGCCGGAGCCCGGCAGGCCTGGTCCTCCTCGGACCGGTGGGGCAACTGGCAGCAAGGCGACTACACCTTCTACAACAACATCTGGGGCTCGGGCGCGGGCTCGCAGACCATCTGGGCGAACGAGCCCGCCGACTGGGGCGTGCACGCCGACCACCCGAACACGGGCGGCATCAAGTCCTACCCGAACGTCTCCTACACGCTCGGAAAGAACGTCTGGGACATGGGCGACGTGAGCAGCACCCTCGCGGTCACCGTGCCCTCGGGGTCGGGGCTCGCGTACAACACCGCCTTCGACGTCTGGGGCGACGGCGACGCGCACGAGATCATGGTGTGGACGCAGTGGACGTCCAACGTCGGCCCGATCGGCGGCCAGGTCGACACGGTCGAGCTGGGCGGCCACACCTGGAATTGCCACAAGGGCAACAACGGCGCGAACGAGGTCTACAGCTTCCTCGCGACCGAGCAGTTCACCTCCGGCACGGTCGGCCTGACGCCGATCGCGCAGTGGCTCGTCGAGCAGGGGTACATGCCCGAGGTCCAGATCGACCAGATCCAGTTCGGGTGGGAGATCACCTCGGCGGCCGGCGGCCACGACTTCACCGTCGAGGGCTACTCGCTGACGGTCTAGACAGGTCCCTCTACTCAGGGCCGCGGCCTCGCTGCGTGCGGGGCCGCGGCCCTGACGGGGCCTCGTGCGCCGCGTGCCCGATCCCGCCGATCGGCGACGGGTCCTCGTGGAGGCCGTCCCCGACGAGGAACTCGAACTCGACACGGCGCTCGGCCCGCCCGCGAAAGGCTCGGCGCGGTATTCGCCGACTGCTCCGCCGAGGAGGTCGCGGTCCTCACCGAGCACTTCGAGCGGGCGACCCCGGGCTTCCACGAGGCGATCGAGGCGATCCGAATTGCCGAGTAGCGTTGCGCGGCACCGTACACTGCGGAGTGATCGCGTGCATTATTCCCCGAAAGGTCAACCGATGCGCACCCCTCCCCTGTTTCGACTGCACCCCGGCATCGCCAGCCTCGCGCTCGCCGCGGTCCTGGCCCTGACCAACGGCCGATACGACTACCACCGCGACGAGCTGTACTTCCGGATGCTCGAGCCCGCCTGGGGCTATGTCGACCAGCCGCCACTCACTCCGCTGTTGGGCCGCGCGGCCATCGCGGTGTTCGGGGATTCGGCGTGGGCCATGCGGTTCCCGGCGCTGCTGTGCATGGTTGGCACCCTGTGGTTGGCCGTGCTCATCACTCGCGAACTGGGCGGCGGCCGGGGCGCGCAGGCCCTGTGCGCCTGGGGCCTGGCCTTCGCGGGGGTCGCCCTCGCGTTCGGGCACGTGCTTTCGACGGCCACCGTGGACCTCGTGGTGTGGACGACGGTGCTGCTCTTCGTGGTGAAGGCGCTGCTGCGCGATCCGAAGTGGTGGCTCGCGGTCGGTGCCGCCGCCGGGATCGGCCTGTACAACAAGCACCTCGTCGTGCTGCTGCTCCTCAGTCTCGGCATCGCCCTGATCGCGGTGGGCCCGCGCAGGGCGCTGCTGTCGAAGTGGCTGTGGGCCGGTGCCTTGCTGGCGCTGCTCATCGGATCGCCGAACCTGGTCTATCAGGTGACGCACGACTGGCCGCAACTGGAGATGGCCGAGGTCATCGCCGAAGACAAGGGACCGGAGGCTCGCAAGCAACTGCTGCCGTTCCAGATCCTCCTGCTGGGGGTGTTCCTGGTGCCGATCTGGGTGGTCGGCATCGACGCGCTGATCCACAGGCGCGAATGGCGCCCGGTAAGAGCGCTCGCCATGGCCTACCCGGTGCTGCTGACGATCGTCCTCGTTCTCGGCGGCCAGATGTACTACCCGATCGGGCTGCTCATCGCCCTGTACGCGGCCGGTTGCGTCCCGGCCGCGGCGTGGGCGGCCACGAAGGGCCGCCGGGCGATCCTGGTAGCGACGGTCGGGCTGAACGCGGTCGTCTCGGCTGTGGTCGCGCTGCCGCTGATTCCCGTTGCTATCGTGGGTGACACGCCCATTCCTGACATTAACCCGACGGTG
>DATABR010000158.1:0-3646 GCA_036259435.1 Glycomyces sp. | reverse complement strand
CACGGGGGTGCGACAGAACGGCGTGGGGGTGGGGCGAGTGGCCGGTTCGGGGTGGGGCGTCGCTCAGCGCATGAAGTGGCCCGTTCGGTTCGGGCAGCGCGGATTCCGGGTGCGGTGTTCAGGAGAGTGCGGCCCTGCCGGGCCGCGCGAACGGCCCGGGGCTTCGGGAGGCGGGCCCTGAGGGAGGGCCCGCATCCTCAGCCGTCGGGCCGGCCGCGGTGCCGATTTCCGCGGCTTTCCTCGATGGGGCGGTGCGGCCGGAAGGGTGGTCCGGCCTCGATTCCTACGCCGCGGCGACTGTACCGCTGAACGACACTGCTGCCGCGACGACTGTGCCGTTTAACGACACTGCTACACAGATGGCGCCTGGACGGTGGCGCCGCCGTCGCTACTCCGCGGCTTCGCGCTGGGCCGGGATGTCACCGTTGATCAAGGCGCGGATCTCGGACTCGCGGTAGCGGCGGTGGCCGCCGAGCGTGCGAATCGCGGAGATCTTGCCGGCCTTGGCCCAACGGGTGACGGTCTTGGGGTCGACGCGGAACATCGCGGCGACCTCAGAGGGGGTGAGCAGGGCCTCGGACTCCACCGGAAGGTTCAGCTCTGTCGTCATCATTTTTCTCCTCCACAGACTGGCTGCGAATCACCGGCGCCGAGCCTTGATTCGTTCCTTCTCTAATCGTCCGTCTTGTCCTAGGTGTCCGACATAGTCCGAACGGCCGATTTTGCTTGGACTTTCCGCTCGCCTCACTCAGCCGAGTGATCACTCCACTTGCGAACGTGCTGGTTGCGACCGTGCCGTGCCGTTCCGTCCGAGGTCAGTTCAATCGTTCGGCGAGACGACGATCACGCCAACGGTCGACAAGGCGCGCATAACATTCCTGCGCCTCCTCTGGCTCGGAGGCGCCGAGATGGTCGAGGGCCTGCCAGGTGAGGTCGACCGAGTCCTCGTCGCGCAGCTCCTCGGGATCCATCATGGAAGCGATGCCGCCGTAGTCGAGCTCCACGACCGAGTCGCGGTGGAAGCCGTCGAGCCATTCGCCGGTCTCGGCGAGGGCCTCAGCCAGTTCCGCGCTCTCGCCGAACTCGGACCGCACCAGATTCCGGGCGACGGCGAGTCCCGTGCGGGACTTGGTGATCGGAGTGCGGTAGCGCAGCTGCGCCGTGCCCGGCTGGATCACCAGCTCGCGGTCCTCGGGCCGGACGCACGCGAACCAGCGCAGCGGCACCGACCAGGAGGCGACGTGCTCGTGCGCGTCGGCCGGGGCGTCGTGGCGGTCGGCACCCTCGTCGAGGGCGACCACTTCGGCCGCCGAGGACAGGAACTCCGGCGGGAACAGCGCCTCCGCCACGGTCTCGGGGGTCAGCCTGCGCACCTCCAGCGCGGAGGCGGCGACCCGGTAGCGCAGGTTCCAGGGGCAGATGAGCGGGTCGGCCGTACTCCCGCGGTCGATGACGTACGCGTCGCGCCCGAACGAGGGCACGCCCCGCCAGGGCCAGCCGATCCGCTCGTAGAGTGCCTCCCGGCGCAGGCGCGGGCCTTCGAGCGCGTCGACGGCGCGCCCCGAAGCGGCGTACGCGCGCCAGTAATCGGCGTCGACGAATGCCCCCGCCGGCTCGTAGACACGCAGATAGGACGCGTTCGGTGCGTACACGAAGCGAATACTTCCATAGTCATATGCTGGTGGCGTAGGCATACCCGCGCTACGAACGGATCAGTCGGCCGAGACCCGGCCGGCCCCCCTGGTGCCCGCGGCGCCCACGAGCGCCGGGCCCCCGCAAGAAGAACTGGAGATCAAGCCATGAGCATCTTCGACGGCAGCGGCCACGAACAAATCGTGTTCTGCCACGACCCCGATTCGGGTCTGCGCGCGATCATCGCGATCTACTCCACCGCGCTCGGCCCGGCCCTCGGCGGCACCCGCTTCTACCCGTACGCCTCCGAGGAGGAGGCCCTCACCGACGTGCTGCACCTGTCTGAGGGCATGGCCTACAAGAACGCGATCGCCGGCCTCGACCACGGCGGCGGCAAGGCCGTCATCTGGGGCGACCCGGCGGTCGACAAGAGCGAGGCGCTCCTGCGGGCCTACGGCCGCTTCGTCGAGTCGCTCGGCGGGCGCTACGTGACCGCCTGCGACGTCGGCACCTACGTCGAGGACATGGACCACGTCGCCCGCGAGACCCGCCACGTGAGCGGCCGCAGCCCCGAGGCCGGCGGTGCGGGGGACTCCTCGATCCTCACCGCCTTCGGCGTCTTCCAGGGGATGCGCGCGGCGGCCCAGCACCGCTGGGGCGCAGTGGACCTCGCGGGTCGCACGGTCGGCGTCGCCGGGCTAGGCAAGGTCGGCCGCCACCTCGTCCCCCATCTCCTCGAAGCCGGAGCCGAGGTCGTCGCCTGCGACGTGAACCAGGCCGCGATCGACTGGACTGTCGAGCACTTCCCGCAGGTGCGCATCGTCGCCGAGGCCGACGAGCTCATCGCCTCGGGCATCCACATCTACGCGCCGTGCGCCCTCGGCGGGGTCCTCAATGAGCGCTCGCTCAAGACCCTCGACGCCGAGATCGTCTGCGGCGCCGCGAACAACCAGCTCGCCGAGCCGGGCGTCGCGGTCGAGCTCGACCAGGCCGGGATCCTGTACTGCCCCGATTATGTGGTGAACTCCGGCGGGGTCATCCAAGTCGCCGACGAGTACGACGGCGCGTTCGACTTCAAGCGGGCCGAGCGGCGCACCGCCGGCATCCTCGCGACCACCGCGCGCATCCTGGAGCGGGCCAAGGGAGAAGGCACGACCCCCGTCGCGGCCGCCGACGCCATCGCCGAGGAGCGCATGGCCGCGGTCGGCCGCCTCCAGCGAGTACGTGTCTTCCGCTGACCCAGCGCTGCACGAACGGTGCTCGACGGGTGCTCAGGCACCTGCCGAGCACTCCTTTCATTCACCCATCGTGATCGAACAGATTCACATAGCGAGAACACTTCTCACGATGCGGGCACTGTTCGTCCCGGTCTGGTGGTCATCGCCGGTAATCTGTGGCATCCAACTCATGGGCCGGGATGCAGTCGGGCGCCACGAGGTTGTACCGTAGGAGCCACGAAGAGATTGCAAGCATTCCGGGGCGCCTTATCGGCCGCCCCGATGATTTCTGTGCGAGGGGGTCGAGCCATATGGGGCGCGGCCGAGCTAAGGCGAAGCAGACCAAAGTGGCCCGCAAGCTCAAGTATCATGCTCCGAACACCGACCTGCGCGCTCTCGAGCGCGAGCTCTCGGCCGGTAGTGAGGATGTCCTGGACATCGAGCCTGAGCCTCCTGAAAAGGAGCCGGACCAGTACGACGCTTACGCCGACGATCGGTACGACGGAGACGACGAAGACGATCTCCGTGAAGATAAGTGGCTCCCGCCTGAGAAGCAGTTAGCCGGACGGCATCGCGGCAATGGACCGCGAGTCGACTAGGCGGGCCCGCCCGACCGATACCCGCGATCTCCATATCCAGTGCGTGCAGGCTTCCCTGGTGACACCTGCACGACTCCGCATCCGCGACCGGCTCCCGCCTACACGGCGCGCCGCGGCCGATCGGGCTCGGCGCTGGAGCAAAGACTTCGGATGCCGGCACGGACGGAAATCCAATAGCGACAACGCGAATCGGGGGGG
>DATABR010000157.1:0-10069 GCA_036259435.1 Glycomyces sp. | reverse complement strand
GGCGGCGGCGACCACGTCGCCGTCACCAACCTCACCCCCGCCGGCCAGGAGCCCCACGACCTCGAGCTCGCTCCCTCCGACATCGCCGCCATCGAAGAGGCCGACTACGTGGTCTACCTCAAGGGCTTCATCCCCGAGCTCGACGCCGCGATCGAGGAGTACGCCGCCGACAACTCCCTCGACGTGCTCACCGCCGTCGAGACCCTCGGCTACGACGAGACCGAGGCCTTCGAAGACGACCACGCCGAAGAGGCCACCCCTTCCGCGGACGACCACGACCACGACCACGCGGACGACCACGCCGAAGAGCCCGGCGCCGACGACGCCTCCGCCACCGAGGACGACCACGCCGAGGAAGAGGGCCACGACCACGACGAGGCGCTCGAAGGCACCGATCCCCACGTCTGGCTCGACCCGGCCCGTTACGGCCAGATCGGCACCGCCATCGCCGACGGCCTCGCCGGGCTCGACGACGCCAACGCCGGCGACTACACCGCCAACGCCGAGGCCTTCACCGCCGACCTCACCGAGCTCGACACCGAGATCTCCGACGCGCTCGCCGCCCGCACCAGCGACGAGATCGTCACCTCCCACGCCGCCTTCGGCTACCTCGCGAACCACTACGGCCTCCACCAGGTCGCCATCTCCGGCCTGAGCCCCGACCAGGAGCCCGACACCCAGCGCATGGCCGAGGTCGCCGCGTTCGTCGAGGAGCACGGCGTCACCACGATCTTCTTCGAGACCCTCGTCTCGCCCGACATCGCCGACACGCTCGCGGCCGAGACGGGCGCACAGACCGCCGTCCTCAACCCGCTCGAAGGCCTCACCCAGGAGCAGATCGACGCCGGCGAGGACTACTTCACTGTGATGCGCCAGAACCTGGCCGAGTTGCAGACCGCACTGGGTGCGGCATAAGGCAGCATTGCCCACATGCCCGTTCTCAACGTCAACGGCGCGACCGTCTCCTACGGCGGTCGCGCCGTCGTGCGCGGCGTGGACCTCGCCGTCGAGCCCGGAGAGGCGGTGGCCCTCATGGGCGCCAACGGCTCCGGCAAGTCCACGCTGATCAAGGCCGTCGCCGGGCTCGTGCCGCTCGCGGGCGGCTCCATCGAACTCTTCAGCACCCCGCAGAAGCGCTTCCGCGCCTGGAAGCGCATCGGCTACGTCCCCCAGCGCACCGGCGCGGCCTCCGGCGTCCCCTCCACCGCCGCCGAGGTCGTCTCCCAGGGCCGCCTCGCCCACCGTTTCCTCGGCAAGCCCGCGAACCGCGCCGACCGCGAGGCCGTGACCCGCAGCCTCGCCGAAGTCGGCCTCGCCGATCACGCCCACTGCTCCGTGGACACGCTCTCCGGCGGCCAGCAGCAGCGCGTCCTCATCGCCCGCGCCCTCGCCACCGACCCCGAACTGCTCATCATGGACGAACCCACCGTGGGCGTCGACGCCGAGACCCAGGCCGCGCTCGCCGTCGTCGTCGCAGGCCGCATCGACGCCGGATGCGCCGTCCTCCTAGTGACCCACGAACTCGGGCCGCTCACCGACCGCCTCGACCGCGCCGTGGTCCTCGCCGACGGCAAGGTCGTCCACGACGGCGCGCCGCCGCGCCCCGTCGGCGAACACGCCGACCCCGAACACCAGCATGTGCACCCACACGCGAACGACCGCAACGGCACCGACGACTTCTGGGGCGGCAAGTGAACGTCGACACGATCCTCGGATACTTCCAGTACGAGTTCATGCAGCGCGCCCTCATCAGCGCGCTCGTCGTCGGCCTCTGCGCTCCCGCCGTCGGCGTCTTCCTCGTCCAGAAGCGCCTCGCGCTCATCGGCGACGGCCTCGGCCACATCGCCCTCACCGGCGTCGCCATCGGCTTTCTCACCGGAACCACTCCACTGTGGACGACCCTTGCCGTCACCGTCGCCGCCTCCATCGTCATGGAACTGCTCCGCAGCCACTCCAAGACCTCCGGCGACGTCGCCCTCGCCATGATGTTCTACGGCGGCATCGCCGGCGGCGTCTACCTCACCGGCATCGCCTCCGACAAAGGCGTCGCCAACCTCCAGCAGTACCTGTTCGGCTCGCTTCTGACCGCCGGCTGGGACGAGGTCTGGACCATCGCCGTCGGCGGCGCGATCGTGGCCTCACTCATGCTCCTGCTCCGGCCCTGGCTCGCCGCCATCTGCGCCGACGAGCAGTACGCGCGCGTCTCCGGCCTGCCGGTGGCCGCGCTCAACCTGCTGCTCTTGATCACCACCGCTGTCACCGTCTCGGTCTCCATGCGCGCGGTCGGCCTGCTGCTGGTGAGCGCCCTCCTGGTGATCCCGGTCGTCACCGTCCAGCAGTTCACCCGCTCGTTCAAGGCCACCATGTTCTCCGCGATGGGTGCAGGGTTCCTCATCGCCGGAACCGGCGTGCTCGCCTCCGCCGCCAAGGACGTCCCGCCCGGCTCCACGATCGTGCTCATCGGTGTCGCCGTCTTCGTCGTGACCGCGGCCTTGGCCGCCCTCTTCCGCCGCGTGAGCCGCACCCGAAGGGGACATCTGCCGCCCGAAGGCGAGCCGCTCGAAGTCGAACTCCCCGCCACGCGAGCATGACCGCGACGGGACCTGCGGCACCTGAACCCGCGAAGGCACCGGCGACGCGATATTTTTGCGGAGTGCGGACCGAGACCGAGCTTGCCGAAGAATCCACCCCAGCCGACTATGAGGCGGCCGGGGAGCTCTTGCGAGCCCTCGCCGCGCCCCTGCGCATCGCCATCGTGATGGAACTGGCCCAGGGGCCGAAGTACGTGCACCAGATCGTCGAGTCCCTCCGCGTCACCCAGCCCCTCGTGTCCCAGCATTTGCGGGTGCTGCGGGGAGCGGGTATCGTGCGCGGCACCAGGTCGGGCAGGGAGATCTCCTACTCGCTCATCGACGACCACATCGCGCACATCGTCACCGACGCCGTCCACCACGCGAGGGAGGAACGCTAAATGGCCACGAAGCCTCCGGCCGAGAACATGGCCCGGTCCACCAAGCAGCGGACCGCGATCCTCGAACTGCTCGAGCACGACGACGCCTTCCGCTCAGCCCAGGACCTCCACGCGATCCTGCGCGCCGCCGGGTCCAAGATCGGCCTCACCACCGTCTACCGCACCCTCCAGGCCTTCGCCGAGGCCGACATCGTCGACGTCATGCGCCTGCCCGGCGGCGATCACCTCTACCGCCTCTGCTCCGCCGAAGAGCACCACCACCACCTGGTGTGCCGCTCGTGCGGCAGCACCGTCGAGGTCGCCGGGCCCACCGTCGAGCGCTGGGCGAACAAGGTCGCCGCCGACCACGGTTTCACCGATGTCGGACACACGCTCGAACTCCACGGCCTGTGCGCCGACTGCTCCAAGTAGGCTGGGCACTGTGCTGGTCGTATATCGTTTCGCCGTAACCGAAGGCGAGACGGACACCTTCTCTCGCGACGCCGAGGACGCGCTGGCCGCGCTCGCCTCCTGCCAGGGCTACCTGCGCGGCGGCCTCGGCCGCGCGATCGACGACTTCGACGCCGATGGCGGGGTCTGGATGCTCTGGACCGAGTGGAGCGACGTCGGCTCCTACCGCCGTTCCCTGTCGAACTTCCAGGTCAAGATGTGCACCCCGCTTCTGTCCCGCGCGCTCCCCGAGGCCTCCGGCTTCGAAGTCCTCGCCGAGTGCGAGCCCGGCGAGCGTCCCGAGCGCACCGAATCCGACCGCACCGACGACCCCGACGAGGCCCGCCGGGAGGCCGCTCGATGACGGACCGGCCGAACCCAGCAGGGCCCGAATCGGAACGGACCGAGCCGGTACCTGAGCCGCGACGGACCGCGCCGAACGAGCCCGTGCCGCTCGGACCGGATCTGTACGCGACCGCTGAGCCCTCGCCGGAGCCGTCCTCGACGACCGGGCCCGCGCCTGGACCGTCTGCGACCGCAGGCTCCGCCCCGGAGCCGTCCTTTACCGCCGAGCCCGCGCCAGAACCGTCTTCCACCGCCGAGGCTCCGCCCGAACCGGAGACCCCGACTGAGCGCGAGCCGATCGAGGCCGAACCGCACACCTCCGTGGATCCGATCGCCGAACCGTCGGCGCCGAGAGAGGACCTGGTCGCCGAGTCGTCCTCCCCGTCCGCGGACCCCGCAGCCCCCGCGCAGATCGCGCCGGAGCCCGGCAAGGCGCCGATCCCGATGGAGCCCGAGCCGTCCGTCCCGGAGCCGGTGCCGTTCGAAGCGCAGTCGCCCGAGCCCGGGACGCCGAACGCGCTCGCGCCGGAGACCGACCAGACGCTCGCGCTGCCGCCGACCACCAAGGAGGTCGAGCCGGCGCCCGTGCCCTCGACCCCGCCGCCGCCCACCGGCGTGCCGGTCCCGTTCGCGGCCCCGCCCACCGGGCGCTCCACGCATTTCGGCCTGAAGCTCGGTCTCGGCATCGGCGGCGGCGTCATGCTGATCGGCGGCATCATGGTCGCGGTGATCGTCGCTTTCGTCGTGTTCACGAACTCGATCGTCGACAAAGTCGAGGGCACCGCCGAGGACTTCGTCGGTGCGATCGCCGAAGACGACTGGGACACCGCTTATGCGATGCTCTGCGACTCCTACCGCGACCGCCCGGTGGACGACTACATCGATGAATGGGACTCCTGGGACGCCGAAGGCGCCGAAGTCCAGCCGATGAACGCCAGCGACACCGAGGTCCGCGTCGAGTTCGACGACGGCACGGGCATCGACCTGTTGATCCAAGTCGACCAATCGGCCCAGTCCATCGACACGAACGTCTGCGGCTGGCAACCCGCGTAAGGTCAGTAGCCTCCGTAAGGCGGCTGTTGCTGCTGAGGCGGGTACTGCTGCCCCGGTGGCTGCAGCGGATACGGTGACTGCCCCGGCCCCTGCTGCGGCGGGAACTGACCTTGCGGCTGGAATTGATCGGGCCGCATCTGCTGCGGCGCGAATCCTCGCGGGCCGCCGAACTGCCAGGGAGCTCCGGGGCTTTGGAAAGCAGGCGGCACCGCCGACTGCTTGGGCGCCCATCGGCGCATGCCGCGGGTGAGGGCGAGTATGAAGACCAGCAAGGTGCACACGAACGCCAGGGAACCCGCACCGGCATTGAACGTGATCGGGTCGATCGGGCCGATGTAGTAGTCCTCGACGAGTTCGACGTCGTTCCTGAGGAACTTCGAGGCCAATGCCCAGGCCGCCCAGAACCCGAACGGCAGTAGGACGATCCCGGCCCAGATGGCGGTGAGGAGGCGGGCCCAGCGTTTGCGCTTCTGCAGGCCGACGGCTGACAGCGGTGCCACGATCAGTGCCGCGCCGACGAGGGACATCGCCACCGAGAACTCCACGATGAGTTCACCGGTGGCGTACTCCATCGGCGTCGCGGAGGGATCGAAATCCTCCATCCCATTGTCGCCCAACGTTTCAAGTACTTCTCGGTTTCCTTCGATCACATCGGCCGTCATCTGCAGGAAGAAGAAGGGCAACGCGCACACGCACAAGGCGATGAGGAGTAGCAGCACTTGGATCAGGCGCAGCGAGACCGGCTTGCGCGGTGCTGCTTCGGGTGGCGACTGCGGGTCGTGCATTCGTCAACGCTGCTTTCTGCTCAGTACTGCTGGGGCGGAGGGCCTTGCGGGTAGTGGCCCGGCTGCTGCGGCGGACCGTAGGGCCCGGGTTGCTGCTGGCCGTACGGGCCCTGCTGCTGCATCGGCGGGCCCTGGGGCCGTCCGTACGGGCCGGGCTGCTGCGGCGCCTGCTGCTGTCCCATGGGGACCATCACGATGAGCGCGCCGGACGGCTTTCCGGGCGTCCACGCCCGCACGCCGGGCGTCAGGACCGCGATGAAGATCGCGAGGACGAGCACGAGAACGGCGACTTCATGCGCCAGCGCGATGTTCCAGGCGGTGCGCTGCGGCGGCGGCACCAAGTCGTGGTAGTCGAGGTAGGTGAGGAGCTGGTTCAGCGCGAGAAAGCCCCAGGCGGGCAGCAGGACCGAGGTCCAGACGATCGTGAAGACGCGGGCGCCGAACTTGCCGCGGTGCAGTCCGATCGCGGTGCAGAGCGCGCCCACCAGCACCGCGAAGCCCACGATGGCCGAGAGCATCAGGCGGAACGAGCCGTACATCGGGCTCATGTACTGGAAGTCCAGGCCCGGCCCGCTGTTGCCGAGCATGATGAGCACTCGGATCGAATCGATCACGAGCCACCCGGTCAAGGCGAGTAGCAGTGCGGTCAGGACCACGGTGAACGTCACCGAGCCGGGCTTCGTGGCGGGTCGTTCGGGGGCGCCCGGCCGGGCGCCGGGGGCGCCGCCGGCCATGCCGCCCATCGCTGTGCCGGGCATCTGCACTTCGCCTCTTTGGACGCGGTGCATGAGGATCCACTGCCGCGCCGACTTCGAGCACAGCAGGCCCAGGAGCGTCCCGTAGAGGACCACGAGCGCGGCGGCGACCGTGAGCATGATGTCGCCGCTCTGGTCGAACATGATGGCGCCGAAGACGAAACCGGTGAGGCTCAGGGCGAGTCCCAAGATCGCGCTGATGAGCGACCAGATCCACGCCCAGCGCTTGCCTCGGTTGATGTGCACGCCGCTGAGGAGGGCTTGGACCGTGGAGTACACGGCGAAGGCGAGGCCGATGAGGCTGAACGGGTTGAAGAAGTTGACCATGCTGATGGCCGACATCACGTCGCCGACCACGCCGAGGAGCAGGAAGATCCACAGGATGACCTGGATGCCGGTGATCGTGCCGGGTTTGCTCATCGACAGTCCAGTGGCGGGCATCTGCCCGGGGAGCGGCTGCTCGAGGGAGGGCTGCATCGGGCCGTACGCGCCGCCCGGTCCCATCTGCTGCGGTCCCGGAGGGGGCGGTGGCGCAGGCTGGTACTGGAGGTGCATCCGGTCCGGGGGAGGGGGCGGGTAGCTCATGGGACGCGGTCCTTGGGGATCGGGCGGACTCAGTAGCCGTCACCCTACCGGACTGTTCGTAACGGCATGGTTCGCGGCACTTCGCACGTTTTCGCGCGCGTCGGTGGGAACCGTATGCGGCGCACGGGCATGTGTACCTCTTAGTTCCGGAGGTCCTTTTCACGTGTTCCCTGGATGTGGCGGTTTGCTAGTCTGACTGACGCTGAACGACCTCCGAGTGAAGTAGGACGCGCCGTGGCTGAGACAACGCCCACTTCCCATACCTTCCAAGTGGACCTGCGCGGCCTGGTGGATCTGCTGTCGCACCATCTGTACTCTTCGCCGAAGGTGTACGTGCGCGAGCTGCTGCAGAACGCGGTCGACGCCATCACCGCGCGTCGCCTCGCCGACCCTTCGTTCGACGCCGAGTCCTGCGAGGTCCGCATCGTTTCGGACGGCAAGAAGCTCCGCATCACCGATCCCGGTGTGGGCCTGACCCTTGCGGAGGTCCACAAGCTTCTCGCGACGATCGGCGGCTCCTCCAAACGGGACGAAGAGATCGAGGGCGCGCGCCGGGACTTTCTGGGCCAGTTCGGCATCGGCCTGCTCGCGTGCTTCACCGTCGCCTCGGTCATCACCGTGACCTCCCGTTCCGCAAAGGACCCCGCCGCATCTGCGGTCCGCTGGACCGCGCGCGACGACGGCTCGTACACCGTCACCGAGGCGCCGCTCGCCGAGCATCCGGAGCCGGGTACCACGGTCGAGCTCATAGCCCGTCCGGGCGAGGACTGGTTGCAGCCGACGAAGGTCGCCGAGCTCGCCCGCGAGTACGGTTCGCTCCTGCCGGTCGCGATCACCGTTTCCGACGGCGGCGCGCCCGTCGAGGTCACCGACACCCCGCCCGCGTGGGAGCGGACGCACCCCACGTCCACTGCCCGCCGCCTCTCCCTGAACACCTACTGCGAGTCCGTGCTGGGCTTCTCGCCGCTCGACGTGATCGACCTGGACGTGCCGCTCGCCGGGATCAGGGGCGTCGCGTTCGTCCTGCCGCACTCGACCTCGCCTTCGGCCCGCCCGGCGCACCGCGTGCACCTCAAGCGGATGCTGCTGACCGACACCGCCGACAACCTGGTCCCCGAGTGGGCCTTCTTCGTGCGCTGCGTGATCGACACCGACGCCTTGCGCCCGACCGCTTCCCGCGAGTCGCTTTACGACGACGAGGCGCTGGCGGTCGCGCGCGACGCGATCGGCGCGCAGATCCGCGAGTGGATCTCCCGCCTCGCCGCCGAGGATCCGAGCCGCCTGGAGGCCTTCCTCGCCGTGCACGAGCTCGGCGTCAAGGCCCTCGCCCGCCATGACGCGGACCTGCTCGCGTCGATGCTCCCGTGGCTGCGGTTCGAGACGACCGCCGGGCACGTGAACCTCCTCGACTTCGCCCGCGCCTACCAGCCGATCTATTTGGCCGCGACCGTGGACGAGTACCGGCAGGTCTCGCAGATCGCCGCCGCTCAGGGCATCGGCGTGGTCAACGGCGGCTACACCTACGACGCCGAGCTCGTGCAGGCCCTGCCGCGCCTGGACCCTCAGGTCAAAGTGGAGTCACTGCAGCCCGGCGTGATCTCCGCGAGCCTCGACCCGCTCGAGGCGAACGCCGAACTCGCGTTGCAGACGTTCCTCAACGCCGCCCGCGCCCGCCTCGACCCGGTCGACGTGGACGTCGCCCTACGCGAGTTCAATCCCGTCTCCGTGCCCGCCCTGCTCCTGGACGACCGCGAAGCACGCCGCGAACGCCAGAGGGCCGAGGCCGAAGCGCAGGCCGACGACCTGTGGGGCGGTATCCTCGCCTCCATCAAGCAGCACGCGCCGCGCGCCCAGCTCGTCCTCAACCACCGCAACCCCACCGTCCGGCGCGTCAGCGCCATCGGCGACCCCGAACTGGCCGGCACCGCGGTGGAATCGCTCTACGGGCAGGCGCTGTTGATGAGCCATCGGCCGCTGCGCAGCGCCGACACCGCGCTCCTCAACCGCTCCTTCATGAACCTGCTCGCACACATCACGAAGGAGTGAGCGCCCCCATCGCTTTGCGGCTCACTCCTCACATAGGACAGTTAAGGATTGGTATGGCCACTCCCGACCCCGACGAGATCTGGCGACTGCTCAACGAGGCCCGCTTCGAAGAGGCCGGCGAGGCGAAGGTCGCGGCCCTGGAGCGGGCGGTCGAGGCCGCCGACGCCATCGGCGACCCCGAACTGATCAACTACGCCCTCAACGGCCTCGTCGACGCCTACGAGTTCTCGCGCGACTCGACCCGCCTCCTCGTTCCCTTCGCGCGGCTCCTGCGCGGTTTCGACTCCCAGCCCGAGCACTTCGACGCCTACCTCACCCGGGCCCTGTACTGGACGTTCAAGTGGATCGTCGACAAGATGATCGAGCAGCCCGACGTTCCGCTCGAATCGATCGAGCACTGGCTCGAAGAGATGCGCCGCCGCTACGCCGAGGCCGGCTACTCCATGCACGCCCCGGCCGCCTACGAGATGCAAGTGGCCTACCACGTGGGCGACTACGACCGCGTGGCCGCCGCGATCGAGGCGCTCGGCGAGGCCGAGGAGGACGAGATGTCCGACTGCACCGCCTGCCAGTACACCTCCCTCGCCACCGTCGTGTTCTACGCCGAGGAGGACTCCGCCGACGCGGCGATGGAGATGCTCGAGCCGGTCCTGTCCGGTGAGTACAGCTGCGCCCACGAACCCCACTACGGGCTCGCGCTCTCCCTCCTGCCCCTGGTCGAGCTCGGCCGCGGCGACGAGGCCCGCGCCAACCACCTGCGCGGCTACCAGATGTGCAAGGGCAAGGAGGACATGGTCCACATGACCACCCTCCACGTCGAGTTCTGCGCCCTCACCGGCAACGAGCACCGCGCCGTCGAGATCCTCGCCGACCACGCCCGGTTCTTCGACCTGGACCTGGCCGTGCGCGACCGCCAGCGCCTCATGGAGGTCACCGTCCTCACCTGCCGCCGCCTCAAGGCGCTCGGCTTCGAGGACAACCCGATGCCGGGCCCCTCCGGCACCGAGTGGACCGCCGCGACCCTGCACGAGTGGGCCGAGGCCGAACGCCTCGCCGTCTGCGCGCGCTTCGACGCCCGCAACGGCAACGACCACCACTCC
>DATABR010000156.1:0-5951 GCA_036259435.1 Glycomyces sp. | reverse complement strand
ACCCGCCCGCGGTTCGTCATGGTGAGGTCGGCTACTCCGTGATAACGATGTCGCGCAGTTCGGCGTCACCGCCCGGTCCGGCGTAGATCGGGTGGACGATCACGTTGTCCACTCGGTCGCTGTAGAAGTAGCTGACCTGCTCGACGAAGATCGGCACGCTGGGCATGTCCTCGGCCAGGATGGCCTCGGCTTCGGCGTACAGCTCGATCGCCTCCTCGATGGTCGCGGCGCCGTTGGCTTCGGCGATCTTGGCGTCGTACTCCGCGTCCTCGTAGCCCTGGTCGTTGGTCGCGGCGCCGCCGCCGTAGATCGGTTCGAGGTAGTTCTCGTTCAGGTTGTAGTCCGGTCCCCAGCCCGAGCGGAACGGGCCGTCGAGGTCATGGCCCTCGCGGGCGGACAGGAAGTCGGTCCACTCCATCGGCACCAGCTCGTACTCGACGCCGATCGACTCGGTGATGGAGTCGCCGATGGCGCGGAAGACGTCGAGGTTGTCGCTGGCGTCGTTGACCCAGATCCGCAGCGGCTCACCCTCGGGCCAGCCGCCGGCCTGCTCGAGCAGCTGCGCCGCCCCATCGGGGTCGTACGTGCAGTACTCGCCGCAGGCGCCTTGGCCGCCGCCGAGGATCGATGCGGGCACCCACGAGTCGAGCGGGTTGAACCGGTCGGGTCCGACGACGTTGAGCACGCCCTCGCGGTCGATCGCCATCGAGAGGGCTCGGCGCAGGTTGACGTCCTGGTAGGTCTCGTCGTACAGCGGGAAGGCCAGCATGGTGATGCTGGTGCCGTCCTGCACGATGCGGCGCTCGCCCAGGTCCGGGTCGTTGACCGCGGACTCGTAGTCGGCCGCGGTCGGGCGGCAGACGTCGATGTCGCCGGTCAGGAAGTCGGCCCAGCAGTCATCGCCTTCGAGGTAGACGTGCCATTCCACGCCGTCGATGGACGGCTGCTCGGTGGTCTGGTAGTCCGCCCACTTGACGGCGGTGCCGCCGCTCTCGATGCTGTAGGGCTCCTCGAACATGAAGGGCCCGTTACCGATCGGCTTGTCCTCGCAGGCGTCGGTGTCGGCCAGGCACTCCTCTGCGACCGGGAAGAAGGCCTCATAGCCGAGCATCGTCGGGAAGCCGATGAACGGCGCGGACAACTCGACCTGCAAGGTGAGGTCGTCCACGGCGGTCAGGCCGGACAATTCGGTCGTCGCGACCTCGGGGAACTCGGGAACCTCGGGATCGGTCCATTCCTCTTCGGGGAGCGGAGCGGGGTTCATCTCCTCGTATCCGGCGATGGTCGCGAAGAAATAGTTCAGCGGCAGCGCGTTCGGTCCGAACGCGGTGCGGTTCCAGGAGCGGATGAAGGCGTTGGCGTCCACCGGCTCGCCGTTGTGGAAGGTCAGGCCCTCCTTGATCTTGATCGTCCAGGTCTGGTTGTCCTCCGAGGTGATCTCCTCGGCCGCGAGGTTGTCCGGCTCGCCTGTCTCGGCGTCGTAATAGACCAGACCCTCGTAGACGTTCTTCATGATGCGGAAGCCCTCGGATTCGCCGGACCCGCCCGGTATCAGGCTGCGCACCTCGCCGATCTGCATATTGAGGATGCCGCCGCCGTCGCCTCCGCCGTCGACGTCGCCTTCGTCTCCGGCGCATGCGGTCAGCGCGAGCGCTGCGGCCGCGGCTGTCGCCACTGCCATTTGAATTCGTCTCACTGGTCGCTCCAGGATGTGAGTGGGTCGTGGGATACCTCACACCATGGCGCACAACACAGCCCAACGATAGGGTGCGTTGTGAAATCGTTACCTCTCGGACGGTAAGCAGAGACCTTGACGCGCCATTCCTCCGCCGAAGTCGCCACTTTAATCCCATTTTTTGAGACAAAAGTTGGCAGATCGGAGCTAAGGCGTCATCCCGCTCAATCGGGGAGCAGGTAGGCGGAGGCCTCGGCCGCCGCGGCGGGGCCGTACGACTGCTCCAGCCGGTGCACGAACTCGACCGGATTGACCGCGTACCCCTGCGGGCCGACCGTCTCCAGGGCCAGTGCGGTCAGCTGCGTGCCGACCTCGGCGGCCCGGCGCAGGCTCATCCCCCACCCGAGTCCTGCCAGGAGCCCGGCCGCGAAGGCCTCCCCGGCTCCGGCGGGGTCGATGATCTCGCCGGCGCGGGCGAAGGGCACCCGGACGCGGTCCATGTCGTGGCCGGCGATCTCGACGCCGTCCTGGTCGAGCGTGGTGACGCGCACGCGCACGCGCGCGAGGAGCTCGTCGTCGCTCAGTCCCGTGGTGGCCTGGAGCAGCTGGTAGCGGTCCTGGCTGGAGACGAGGAACTTGGCGCCGGTGAGGAAGTCGACGGCCTCGTCGCCTTCGAGTTCGCCGGGGTCGGCGCTGAACTCGAGGCCGAGGTCGCGGCACTGATCGGCGTAGGCGTGCATGGCCTTGGCGTCGTCAGGGCCGATGTGGACCATGCCGAGGGTGCCGCCGCGCTCCATGACCTCGATCAGGTCGAATTCGCCCTGGGAGGCGTCGAGCACGACGGGCGCCTGGCCGAGCTTGCCCATGCCGTGACCGACCAGGTGGGAGGTCGATCCGGTGACAGCGGTCTTCATGCCTTGCACGACAAGTGGCACAGCGAAAGCCCTCGTTCAATCGGGGACAAAACGGATTCGGGGAAGAAGCGCCCAAGCATAGCGCAGCCCGGTCGAACTTGCGGTCGACCGGGCTGGAAGCAACAGGGCGGTCGGATCAGCTAGGGCCACAAGGCCGCAGCGGACCCTTTCCCACTAGTGGAAGGAGTCGCCGCACGCGCAGGAGCCCTGGGCGTTCGGGTTGTCGATGGTGAAGCCCTGGGCGTCGATGCGGTCGGCGAAGTCGATGCTGGCACCGATGAGGTAGGGGATGCTCATCTTGTCGACCACGACGCCGAAGCCTTCGTAGTCCTGGACGGTGTCGCCCTCGCGCACGTCGGTGTCGAAGAACAGGCCGTAGCGCAGGCCGGAACAGCCGCCGGGGCTGACCTCGACGCGCAGGCGCAGGCCCTCTTCGCCTTCCTGCTCGATCAGGGCTTTGACCTTGCTTGCGGCCGTGTCCGTGAGCACGACGCCGACCTTGGCGTCGTCCTTGGCGTCGTTCGACTGCTCTGTATCGGCCTGCTGAGTGGCGCTCACTTGCTACTCCTCGTGTGTATGCGAGATCCAAGTCGATCGGGTCTCTTCGACAGGTCAACAGTACCCAACGGGATCGGCGCTGTCGCTATTCCCGTAGCGGAGCGAAGGGAATCTGAGACACATTCCGATGCTCCCCCGATGGAAATATGGGGCACTGTGCCGGATCGTTTTCGACGGTACCTATCCCTGCCATTCTTTCGCCACTTTTTCGGCCAGCGCGGTCAGACCCTCGACGGGCGCGCGCATGGCGGCCTCGGGGCTGCCGACCAGATCGGCGACGGAGTGGACGCCGGCGAGGTCGGGATGCGACTCGACGTCCGAGCGTCCGGCCATGACCAGGCAGGGCGTGCCGTGCGCGCTGGCCCCTGAGGCGACTTCGGCGGCGAGTTTGCCGCGGAGGCTCTGGGCGTCGAAGGAGCCTTCGCCGGTGATGACCAGGTCGGCTTCGGCGATCTTGGAGTCGAGGCCGACGGCGTCGCAGGTGAGGCGGGCGCCGGATTCGCGGTGGCCGCCGAGGAGGAAGAACGCGAAGCCGAGGCCTCCGGCCGCGCCCGCGCCGGGCAGTTCGGCGGCGCCGACGGGCCCGATCTGGCGTTCGGCGAGTTCGGCGAAGGCCGAGAGGGACAGCTCCAGGAACGTCAGCGCACTGCCGCCGGCGCCTTTCTGCGGGCCGAACATGTAGGTCGCGCCGTGGGGACCCAGGAGCGGGGAGTCGACGTCGGTGGCGGCGATGAACTGGGCGCCGCGGGTGCGGGCGTGGCCTTCGATGGCGGCGCAGGCGGAAAGGACGCCGCCGCCGTAGGGCAGGGCCGCGCCGGTGGAGTCGAGGAAGGTGAGGCCGAGAGCCGTAAGCATTCCGGCTCCGGCGTCGTTGGTGGCCGAGCCGCCGAGGCCGACGACGATGCGCCGCGCGCCGTTCTCGATGGCGTCGCCGACGATGAGACCGAGGCCGTAGGTGGTGGTGCGGCGGGGGTCGCGCTCGCCGGGATTGAGGAGGTGAAGGCCGCAGGCGGCGGCGGATTCGATGTAGGCGGTGTCGCCGTCGCGCAGGTAGTCGGCGTCCACGGGGCGGCCGAGGGGGTCGCAGGTCTCGACGGTGCGGCGCTTCGCGCCGGGGAGGGCGTGGTCGAGGACGTCGATGAAGCCGGGGCCGCCGTCGGCGAGGGGGAGGGTGGTCGCGGTGTCGCCGGGGCGGGAGCGGTGCCAGCCGGCGGCGATGGCGTCGGCGGCCTCGGCGGCGCTCATGGTGCCGGCGAACTTGTCGGGAGCTATGAGGATGCGCACACCATGAGCGTAGCGGAGGGCTCCACCGCATGTGAAACCGCTTGCCGATCCGGTGGCCTGCGCCGGTTCGCGCCGCCTTGGCGGGACGGGTGCCCGCATGGCGGATTTCGACGAGCCGAGGACGGCTCGGATGCGATTAACATTGCCGTCATGACGGGCTTCAATGAACCTGCTTCCACTCAGACCGCGCTCCTGCTGCTCGGGCGCGGTACCGACGCCGGATCCGAACGCGGCGTCGACTGCCCCGGTGAGCTGCCCGCGCCCTCCGACCCCGACCTGGTCGAGCGCGCCCGTGCCGCGAAGGAGATCCTCGGCGGCAACGTCTTCGTCCTGGGCCACCACTACCAGCGCGACGAGGTGATCCAGTTCGCCGACGTCACCGGCGACTCGTTCAAGCTCGCCCAGCAGGCCGCCGCGCGGCCCGACGCCGAGTACATCCTCTTCTGCGGCGTGCATTTCATGGCCGAGAGCGCCGACATCCTCACCGGCGACCACCAGCGGGTGATCCTGCCGGACATGGCCGCCGGTTGTTCGATGGCCGACATGGCCACGGCCTCGCAGGTCGAGCAGTGCTGGGAGGACTTGCAGCGCGTCGGCGTCAGTGACGTCACCGTCCCGGTCACCTACATGAACTCCACCGCCGCGATCAAGGGCTTCGTCGGCCGCGAGGGCGGCCTGGTGTGCACCTCCTCGAACGCCGAACGGGCGCTGCGGTGGGCCTACGAGCAGGGCGAGAAGGTCCTGTTCCTGCCCGACCAGCACCTGGGCCGCAACACGATAGTCCGCGAGATGGGCTACCGGCTCGAGGACTGCGTGCTCTACAACCCGCACAAGCCGAACGGCGGACTCACCGACGATGAGCTGCGCGGCGCCAAGATCATTCTGTGGAAGGGCCACTGCTCGGTCCACGGGCGCTTCACGCTCGAGACCGTCGAGGAGATGCGCCGGGTCGACCCCGAGGTCAACATCCTGGTGCACCCCGAGTGCAAGCACGAGGTCGTCCAAGCCGCCGATTACGTCGGTTCGACCGAGTACATCATCAAGGCCCTCGAAGCGGCTGAGCCGGGCTCGTCCTGGGCGATCGGCACCGAGCTGAACCTCGTGCGGCGCTTGGCGAACCGCTTCCCGGACAAGAAGATCTCGTTTTTGGACAAGACCGTCTGCTACTGCTCGACGATGAACCGCATCGACCTGCCGCACCTGGTGTGGGCGCTCGAGGAGCTGGTGGCCGGGCGGGTCCCGAACACCATCACCGTGGACGAGGCCACCGCCGCGTATGCGCGCGAGGCGCTCGACCGGATGCTCGCCCTGCCCTGACGGCGGTCTCGTGAGTCGTTCGGAGGCGCAGTGCAACCGCCGCGGCGGGCCGGAACGTGTCCCATAGGGGTGAGCGTCGCCATCCGCCGCGGCGCTCACCACGCCTCCGGCGGCGTGAGCGCCCGACCGTTCCAGGTGCGCATGATCACCGTGGGTTAGGTCGCTACCTGGGCGTTTTCCTCTTCGCCATTCCGTTATCGTTG
>DATABR010000155.1:0-36402 GCA_036259435.1 Glycomyces sp. | reverse complement strand
GTACTCGACCCGAGGATCCGCTATGAGTGAACTGACGCCCCCCGCACCCGCACCCGAGGCCGAGGCCAGGCAGGCGTCCCTGTGGAAGGACGCCTTCCACACCATGCGCAAGCGCCCGGACGTCATCATCGCCCTGCTGATCCTGCTGTTCGTATTCGCGATGGCCGCCGTCCCGAGCCTGTTCACCGACAAGAGCCCCACCAGGTGCATCGGACGGGAGGCTCGCCAGCGGCCCGACACCTGGTTCCAAGGCGAGCACCCGCTCGGCACCGACGGCTTCGGCTGCGACTTCGCGGCCACCATCGTCCACGGCACCCGCCCCACGATCGTGCTGGCGCTGAGCGTCATCGTCGTCTCGGTCGTGGTCGGACTGGTGCTGGGCCTCCTCGCCGGCTTCTACGGCGGCTGGCTGGATGCGGTCATCTCCCGGATGCTGGACGTGTTCATCGTCGTGCCGCTGCTGCTGGGCGCGGTCCTGCTGCTGAGTCTCTTCCGAGGCCGAGGCTCGTCGGGCAACCTCCTGGAGACCGTCGCACCGGCGGCGATCGCGCTGATCATATTCGGCTGGATGGAGTTCTGCCGCTATGTGCGCGCGGCGACCATCGAGACGAAGAACCTCGACTACGTCGCCGCCGCCCGCTGCCTGGGCGCCAAAGACCAGCGCATCATGTTCCGCCACATCCTGCCCAACGCGATCGTGCCGGTGACGGCCGTCGTGCCGACCACGTTCGGCGCCATCATCGTGACCGAGGCGGCGCTGGCGGTCCTCGGCATCGGCGTGCAGCCCCCCGCGACCAGCTGGGGCGTCCTGCTCTCCAACGGCACGCAATGGGCGGGCGGCGGCTACATCTACCTGTTCGGCATCCCGCTGGTGCTCCTGATCCTGACCGTGTTCGCGTTCGCGACATTCGGCGACGCGCTGCGCGACGCCCTCGACCCGAAGCTGAGGTGAGACGGGTGACAGAGACAGTACGGATCGTAGGCGACACCCTGCCGGGCGCCGACATGAACGCGCCGCTGCTCGAGGTCGACGACCTCCACGTCGAGTTCCGCGTCCGGGGCAAGCGCGTCCCGGCCGTGCGCGGCGCGAGCTTCACGCTCGAACAGAGCCGCACCCTCGCCGTCGTCGGCGAGTCCGGCTCGGGCAAGTCGGTGACCTCCCAGGCGATCATGGGCATCGTCGACTCCCCACCGGGGTACATCACCGCCGGCCAAGTGCGGCTGCGCGGCGTCGACCTGCTCGAACAGGACGAGGAGACGAAGCGGACCGTACGGTCCAACCACATCGCCATCGTCTTCCAGGACGCCTTGTCGGCACTCAACCCCTTGTGGTCGGTCGGCTTCCAGATCGGCGAGCTGTTCCGCGTCCACCGCGGCGCGAGCCGCAAGGAGGCGAAGCAGAAGGCGATCGAACTGCTCGACCTCGTGGGCATCCCCGACGCGAAGAACCGCGTCGTCCACTACCCGCACCAGTTCTCCGGCGGCATGCGGCAGCGCGTCATGATCGCGATGGCCCTCGCGCTCGACCCCGAGGTCCTCATCGCCGACGAACCGACCACCGCCCTCGACGTGACCGTACAAGCCCAGATCATGCGCCTGCTCAAGCGGATCCAAGAAGAGCGCAACATGGGCCTCATCCTCATCACGCACGACCTGGGCGTGGTCGCCGACGTCGCCGACGACGTCGCGGTCATGTACGCCGGCGAGGTCGTCGAGCACGCGAGCATCCGCGACACCTTCGCCCGCCCGGCGCACCCGTACACGAAGGCTCTGCTGCGGGCGATCCCCCGCGTCGACACCGTCGGCCAGGAGCTGGAGGTGATCAGCGGGCTGCCGCCGAACCCGGCCGCGCTGCCGAGCGGATGCCCGTTCCACCCGCGCTGCTGGGCGGTCGACCTGGAGAAGTGCCCGACCGAGGTGCCGCCCTACGACCCGGTGGCAGACGGCCACCACAGCCGCTGCCACTTCGCCAAGGAGGTCTACCGCGATGAACGCTGAACTGGGACAGGGCAACACCGCGCCCGAGCCGGTGCTGGAGGCGACCGGAGTGGTCAAGCACTTCCCGATCCAGCGCGGGATCGTCGTCAAGCGGACCATCGGGCAGGTGCAGGCCGTCGACGGCGTCGATCTGCGGCTGTATCCGGGCAAGACGCTCGGCGTCGTCGGAGAGTCGGGCTGCGGCAAGTCGACGTTCGCGAAACTCCTGGTAGGGCTCGAATCGCCGACGTCGGGCTCGATCAAGGTGCAGGGCAGGGAGATCGGCGACCTGTCGGCACGGCGTCTCCGGGCGGTGCGGCGGGACATCCAGCTGGTGTTCCAAGACCCGTACACCTCGCTGAACCCGCGCATGACGGTCGGCGACATCATCGGGGAGCCGTTCGACATCCACCCGGAGGTCGTGGCGCGCGGGAAGCGGGCGGCGGCGGTCAAGGAGCTGCTGGAGATGGTCGGCCTCAGCCCCGACCACATCAACCGCTACCCGCACCAGTTCTCGGGCGGACAGCGCCAGCGGATCGGCATCGCCCGGGCCCTGGCGCTGCGGCCGAAGGTGCTGGTGTGCGATGAGCCGGTGAGTGCGCTGGACGTCTCGATCCAGGGCCAGGTGATCAACCTGCTCGAGCGACTTCAAGACGAGCTGGGCCTGGCCTATGTGTTCATCGCGCACGACCTCTCGGTGGTGCGGCACATCGCCGACGAGGTCTCGGTGATGTACCTGGGCAAGATCGTCGAACACGGCACGAGCGCGGAGATCTACGACCATCCACGGCACCCGTACACGCAGGCACTGCTGTCGGCGGTACCCGTGCCGGACCCGAACCTGCGGGGACGCCGCGAAGAGATCATCCTGCATGGCGACGTTCCATCACCGATCAACCCGCCGTCGGGCTGCCGCTTCAGGACCAGGTGCTGGAAGGCCACGGACCACTGCGCGGAGGAGGTGCCCTCCCTCGCGGTGGGGGACAACGGCACGCACCCGACGGCCTGCTTCTACGCCGAGGAGAGGGACGTGACCCACGCGGTGCGCTAACCGGGTAGCAGGGGCGGCGCGGACGCGCCACCCCTATGCTCATGAGCGGGGCCGGTGGCTCGTGACGTTCTTGACCGAGCCGTCGGGGTCGAACTCGGTCCACTGGCCGACCTTCTCGTCGTTCTCGTACTCGCCGCGGTCGATGAGGGAGCCGTCGGCGTTCCACCGCTCCCAGAGCCCTTGGCGCTTCTCGTGGTCGAAGCCGCCGCTCTGGAGCAACTGGCCGTTGGCGCGCCACCAGGTCCACTGCCCGTGGACGAGGCCGTCGGCGAACCCGCCCTCGGATCGCAGCCGCCCGTCGTCGGCGTAGTGCCGCCAGATGCCTTCGCGCTGGCCGGCGACGTACTGGCCGGTCATGAAGCCGCCGTGGGCGTCCTGCTCGGCCCATTGGCCGGTCTTGCGGCCCTGGTCGTCGAGCCGGTTGGGGCTGTCCTCAGGTCGCGGGCCGTCTTGCGATGCCATGCCGCACCTCCCATCAGGTCTCGGGTGCACTGCCGAGCCTAGGCGGCCGTACGAGCGCCCAGTGCGGTTTGCCGAGAGCGGCCGGGAACGGAAAACGCCGACCCGACGGAATCGTTCGACGCCGTCAGGTCAGGCGGCCGCCGCTACCGCGACATGCGCCGAATGTCCTCCACCATGCCCGGCAAGACCTCCAGGAACCGGTCCACCTCTTCCTCGGTGGTCTCCCGGTGCAGCGAGATGCGTACGTTCCCGTGGCTGAGCACACCCATCGCCTGCAGCACGTGCGAGGGCCGCAGCCGCGTCGAAGCGCACGCCGAGCCCGACGAGACCGCGAACTCGGCCTTGTTCAACTCGGTCAGCAGCACCTCGCCGTCCACCCCGAGGCACGAGAACGTGACGATGTGCGGCAGCCGGTCCACCGGGTCGCCCGGCAGCTCCACTTCCGGGATCGTCTCGACGATGTGCTCCCGGATCCGCTCGGTCATGGCCCGCGCCCGCTTCGACAGCTCCTCGCGTTCGACTGTGACCGCGCGCAGGGAAGCCGCCGCGGCCACCGCCGCCGGCACGTCGACTTCGCCGATCGCCTCCCGGATCGACGAGTCCTCCCCGGGGAAGGGATTGCGCCAGCGCGTGCCCTGACGCACCACCAGGATCCCGGCGCCGGCCAGGCCGCCCCACTTACGGGCGCTGGCCGCCAATACCGACCAGCCCTCGGGCGCCGGCTCCCACGGCAGGCTCGCCGCCGCGTCGCACACCAGTGGCACGCCGCCCGCGTTCGCGGCGATCGCGGCGATGGGCTGGCGCGTCCCCACTTCGTGGTTCGCGCTCTGCGCCACCAGCGCCGCGGCGTCCTCGACGCCGTCCAAAGGATCTGGATCCACGCGCCCCTGCCGGTCGACGCCGACCGCGATCGCGGTCCCGCCCCTGGCCGCGTGCCACTCGGCCGCGTGCAGCACCGAGGAGTGCTCGACCGCGCTGTACACCAGCGGACCCGGTTCGCTCCGAGCCGCGATCACGCCGAGTACTCCGGCGTGCACGGCCTGTGTACCGCTCGATGTGAAAGTGACCTCATCGGGACTGACGCCCAGCGACGCCGCCGCCGACTGCCGGGCGGCCTCCAGGAGCATCCGCGAGCGCCTACCCAATGTGTACAGTCGTCCGGGCCCTGCCCAGCCCTCCGACAAAGCCGCAGCATAAGCGTCGCGGGCCGCCGGATGGGGCGGCTGCGCGGTCGCGCCGTCGAAGTAGGTCTCGGTCACCACTCAAATGTAGAAGAGTGGAAGCGCTGAACCCAACCCCTTGCACTTTCGGGCCCGGCCCAAGCAGTAGGCTCTTGCCGTCAAGATCTGCGCCCTGCCGCCCGCCCGGTGGCGGACGTGGAACCGAGCGCTGAGAAAGGCATGAGACAGGTGGTCGGAAAACCGTCCCGAGAACGTCGCGGCCGAGCCCGCCGCGCGATAGGTCTCACCGGGATCGCCGCGTTGCTTCCCATCGTGCTCGCGGGGTGCAGCCTTGACGACGCCTTTTACCTGGGCTGGCCGCGCACGCGCCCCACGACCCAGTCCGAGCAGATGTTCGACCTGTGGATCGGCTCCACGGTCGCGGCCCTCGCGGTCGGCGTCATCGTCTGGGGCCTGACATTCTGGTGCATCGTCGCCTACAAGAAGCGCGACACCGACACCGAACTGCCGCGCCAGACCAAGTACAACCTGCCCGCGGAGCTCACCTTCACGGCGCTGCCGTTCGTGCTCATCGGCGTCCTGTTCTACTACACGGTCATCGTGCAGGACAACGTCACCGAGATGAGCGAGGACCCGAAGGCCTGCACCCAGGTCACCGCGTTCAAGTGGAACTGGCAGTTCACCTACACCGATGCCGAATGCGAGCCGCTGACCGGCGCCGACGGCGAGGCCGTGGTCGAGACCGGCGCCTCGGGTTATGTGCCGATCATCGTGGTCCCCAACGAGGACGACGTGCGCTTCGAGGCCCACGCCAAGGACGTCATCCACTCCTTCTGGGTGCCCGACCTGCTCTTCAAGCGCGACGTGTTCCCCGGCTCCGACAACCAGATCACCCGCTGGGAAGTCGACTTCAACTCCGAGGGCACGTTCGTGGGTCGCTGCGCCGAACTCTGCGGCGCCTACCACGCCTTCATGAACTTCGAGATGCGCGTGGTCTCGCCGGAGGACTACGAGACCTTCGTGAACGCCCGCGTCGACGGCATGAGCACGCCCGACGCGCTGGAGCTCATCGGCCAGGACCCGTACGCGACGACCACGCACCCGTTCAACACCGACGCCGCCTCGGGCGAAGCGAGCTAGGGGAGCACCATGAAGACTGAGAACCGCCTCTTCGCGATCGTCATGGTCTCGATGTTCATCTTCGCGGCCATCTACGGGGCCTGGACCTGGTACAACGACAACCCGGCCTACGGTCGCCCGGGCGAGATCGAGTGGGTCGGGTTCGTCGCCCTTATCTTCTCGGGCCTGCTGACCGGCATGATCTGGCTCGTCTTCTGGATCATCTCGCGCCGCATCGACCCGCGCCCGGAGGACCGCCCGGACGGCGAGATCTCCGACGTCTCCGGTGAGGTCGGCTTCTTCAGCCCGGGCTCGTACTGGCCGCTGGGCCTGGCCTTGACCGCTGTCGCGGCCGGACTGGGCATCGTCTATTGGCTCCCGTGGCTCATCGCCGCGGGCGCCGTGGCGCTCCTGTTCGCCGTGGGCGGCCTGACCTTCGAGTACTACACGGGCACCCGCAAGCTCGGCCCGCAGTAAACCCTGCCGCACAAAGACCCGACGAGGGGCCCGGAGCGCCACGCTCCGGGCCTCTCGCATGCCCGTCATTCGGCCAGCGGCCCGAGTCCGTAATACGACAGGAGCTTCGCGGTTGCCCGCGTCATCTCCGGCAGCTCATCGACCGGATGCCAACCCGCGTCCCACACCTCGTGGCCGTCCACGATGATCTCGGTCGACTCCGGATCGCGGACCAGCCTGAACACGTTGTCGACCCAGCGGCCGTTGGTGTGCACCACCGCGCACGGGTCGGCTGGGGTGAGCTCGTCCAGCAACGCCTCGATTCCGGTCTCCTCGGCGAGTTCGCGCCGAGCGCCCTCGATCGGCTCTTCGCGCCGGTTCAGCAGGCCCGCAGGAAGGGTCCAGCGCCGCCCTGGAGGCTGCCGCAGCATCAGCAGGTGCTGGCGGGACTCGTCCATCGCCAAGACGACGGAGCCGAGCGTGTAGGTCGGCGTTGCGATCCGCACGATGCGCCGCCGCACCGGGATCGGCAGGCTGTAGAACACCGTGCCCGCGACACGGCGCAGCAGCGGCGCCTTACGGCGCCGCACAGAGGGTTGGCGACTGTTGCGGTTTACATGGTCGGTCATAGCTGAATATGTTCGTGCGTCTTGGGTGCCAGGCGGTTCTCGGGGTAGGCGAAGTGGTCGACCGGAGCCGTTCTCTTCTGTGCCGGACTCGCTGTGCGGGTCCAGAAAATGGATTCACCATTGGCCGTCACCTTCACAATGGCTCGGCCGTTAGTCCAGGTGTCCGTCACGTACAGCCCAGCTTGTGGTAGGCCGACGACGGACCTTCTCGGCCGAAATGCCCTGAATGCTGACACCTGATTACGGGTGCAGTAACGGAGTCGCCGCCACATCCTACCTAGGTGCCCTATTTGAGGGATTTGCGTCGATGCGGCGAAAAGATGTTCCCGGTTCATAGGAGTGCGGAACGAGATGGCCGATACGCCGGATCCTGTCGTTGAGCGGCCATCCATCTAGGCGCGCCGTCGCCGACGCGCTCGAGCGGTCTACCCGCGAAGGCACCTTGCGGCTCGGGCGGGCAGCCCTCGAACCTTCGCGCAGAGCCTCGCGGCTCCTCTTGACCTTGCTCCGGGTGGGGTTTACCGAGCCGCTGCCGTCACCGGCGGCGCTGGTGGTCTCTTACACCACCGTTTCACCCTTACCAGTCGAAACTGGCGGTCTGCTTTCTGTGGCACTGTCCCGCGGGTCGCCCCGGGTTGCCGTTAGCAACCACCCTGCCCTGTGGAGTCCGGACGTTCCTCGACAGTGCTGGTCTCCCGTCACTGCCGCGGCCGCCTGGCCATCTCGTCCCAGCGTTCAAGCGTACGCTGTGCGCGCCATGAATCTGCTCCAGGTCTCTGCTCTCCTCCTCGCCGGGCTCGTCGGCGGCGGGCTCAACGCCGTGGCCGGTGGCGGCTCGCTGATCACGTATCCGACCCTGATGGCGGTCGGCGTCCCGGCCCTCCAGGCGAACGCCACCAACGGCATCGCCGTCGCCCCCGCGTACGCCGCCGCCGCGGTCGGCTCCCGCGAGAATCTGCGCGGGCAGAAGCGGCGGGCGCTCCTGCTCATCCCCACTGCGCTGGTCGCCTCGGTCTGCGGGGCGCTCCTGCTGCTCAACACGCCGCACTCGGTCTTCGAGGCCATCGTGCCGTTCCTCGTCCTGGTGGCGACGCTGTTGATGGCCATCGGCCCTTGGGTGAACCGCAAGGTCACCGCCCTCAACGGCGGCCACGAGCTGCATCCCGTGGTCCTCCACGTCGGCGTCTTCGCCGGGTGCCTCTACGGCTCGTACTTCAACGCCGCGCTCGGCCTCATCCTCATGGCCGTGATCGCCATGGGCGTCTCCGAGACCCTCGGCCGCGTCGGCGCGCTCAAGAACTTCTGCACCATGCTCGTCGGCGTGGTCACCAGCATCATGTACGGGATCTGGGCCGACGTCGACTGGCTCGCGATCGCCGTGCTCGTGCCCGCGACCTTCATCGGCGGCTACATCGGCGCCCGCGTCTTCCAGAAGATCCCCGAGAAGCCGCTGCGGATTGCGATCGTCGTCTACGGCCTGGTCCTGTCCGCAATCCTGCTGATCCGGTCCGTCTGAACCGACTTCGTCGCTGCGCTTCTTGTTCGACTTCGCCGAAGTCACATGACGGCGCGTACACCGACGCGGAAGAATAGGGTCATGCCGACGCTCCGTATCGCACTCGCCCAGGACAACCCCGTTGTAGGCGACCTCGACCACAATGCCGACCTCATCCGCCAGGCCGCGTCCGCGGCCACGGCCGCCGGGGCCCATCTGCTCGCGACCGGCGAGCAGGCCCTCACCGGTTACCCCGTCGAAGACCTCGCGCTGCGCCACTCCTTCGTGGAGGCCAGCCGCGAGCGCCTCGTGCAACTCGCCGCCGAACTCGCCGCGGACGGCAACGGGGCCCTCCCCGTGGCGGTCGGCTACCTCGACGCCGACGGGCCCATGCGTTCCACCACCGGCCACGGCATCCGTAATGCGCTGGCGCTGATCCAGGACGGCAAGGTTCTATTCCGCTACTACAAGCATCACCTTCCGAACTACGGAGTCTTCGACGAGGACCGATACTTCGTCGAAGGGCACGAACTGCACCTCGCCCGCATCGTCGGGGTCGACGTGGCCTTCACGATCTGCGAGGACGTATGGGGCGGTGTGCCGTTCACCGTCGCCGAAGAGGCCGGGGCCGGACTCGTGGTCAACATCAACGCCTCGCCGTACGAGCAGGGCAAGCACGAGCGCCGCCTCGTCACCGTCAAGCAGCGCGCCCGCCAGGTCGGCGCTCCCGTCGCGTACCTCAACACCGTCGGCGGCCAGGACGAGATCGTCTTCGACGGCGGCAGCTTCATCGCCGGCGCCGACGGCAAGATCCTCGCCAGCGCGCACCGCTTCGCCTCCGAACTGCTGATCACCGACGTCGAATGCGCCGCGACCGGCGTCCGCGACATCGCCAACCACTCTTCGGCACTCATGAGCACGGTCCTCCACGTCCTCTCCGAGGAGCCCGCCACGGTCGAAACCCGCATCGAGCCTTCGTTCGCCCCCGAGCTCGACCGCCTGGAGGAGATCTGGGAGGCCCTGCGCCTGGGCTTGGCCGATTACGTGCACAAGAACGGCTTCCCCTCGGTCCTGCTCGGCCTTTCGGGCGGCATCGACTCCGCGGTGACCGCTGTTCTGGCCCGCGACGCGATCGGCGCCGACCGCGTCTACACCGTCGCCAACCCCAGCCAGTACTCCACGCAGCACTCGCTCGACGACGCCGCCGACTTGGCCAAGCGCTGCTGCCTCCACCACGTGGTGGAGCCGATCCAGCCGATCGTCGACGCCTACCTCTCCGAGATCTCGATTTCGGGCCTCGCACTGGAGAACCTGCAGGCCCGCGTGCGCGGTGTCATCTGGATGTCCCTGTCGAACCAGTACGGGCACCTCGTGCTCGCGGCGGGCAACAAGAGCGAGTACGCCGTGGGCTACTCGACCCTCTACGGCGACTCGTGCGGCGGCTTCGCGCCGATCAAGGACGTGCTCAAGACCCTCGTCTACGAGCTCGCGAACTGGCGCAACGAGAAGGCGCGCGCGCTGGGCGAGACAGAGCCGATCCCCGAGAACATCATCCTCAAGCCGCCGAGCGCCGAACTGCGGCCCGACCAGCTCGACTCGGACTCGCTGCCCGAGTACGCGGTGCTCGACGGGATCCTCGTCGGCTACGTCGACGGCGACGCCGGGCGCGAGGACTTGGTGGCCCAGGGCTACCCGGCCGATGTGGTCGACCGAATCGCCGGACTGGTGGACCGCGCCGAGTACAAGCGCCGCCAGTCCGCGCCGGGCACGAAGATCACCGTGAAGTCCTTCGGCCGCGACCGGCGCCTGCCGATCACCAATCATTTCCGTGGAAGCCCCAGTCGAGGGAAGTAGCGGCATCACCCGGGGTCCCGGCCCCGGGTGATTTGTCACAGCAAGCGTTTCGCCGGATGACACGGACATCGATGAGCGTTAGTTTGGATTGGCCATTGCCCGGGGACCGGCGAAGCCGGCCACGAGGAGATTCTGGAGTCACGACGATGACGTCTGCATCGCATTCCCCTGAAACGACCGGCACCGCGAAGGCCGGCACGGACAAGCCCAGCGCCGACGAGATCCCGAGCCTGTACGGGCCGGGCAAGCACGTCAAGCGCGTGCGCACCCGCCACCTCGTCGAGGCCAAGGCGCGCGGCGAGCGGTGGGCGATGCTCACCTCCTACGACATGTACACCGCGGCCCTCTTCGACGAGGCCGGCATCCCGGCCCTGCTCATCGGCGACTCGGCCGCCAACAACGTCTACGGCTACGAGACCACCCTCCAAGTCTCGGTCGACGAGCTGGTGCCGCTGGTCGCGGCCGTGGCCCGCTCGACCCAGCGGGCGCTCGTGGTCGCCGACATGCCGTTCGGGTCCTATGAGTCCGGTCCGATCCAAGCCCTCGAGACCGCCGTGCGGTTCATGAAGGCCGGGGCCCACGCCGTCAAGCTCGAAGGCGGGCGCCGCATGGCCGACCAGATCCGCGCCCTGACCCAAGCGGGCATTCCCGTCATGGGCCACATCGGGTTCACGCCGCAGAGCGAGCACGCCGTCGGCGGCTACCGGGTGCAGGGCCGCGACGCCCAGGCCGCCGAGGTCGAGGCCGACGCGCACGCCGTCGCCGAGGCCGGGGCCTTCGCCGTGGTCCTCGAGATGGTCACCGCCCCGGTGGCCGCCGAGATCACCAAGCAGCTCGCGATTCCCACGGTCGGCATCGGCGCCGGCCCCGGCACCGACGCGCAAGTGCTCGTCTGGCAGGACATGGCCGGCATGCGCCGCGGCCGCCCGCAGCGGTTCGTCAAGCGCTACGCCGAGGTCGCCGACGTCCTCCAGGACGCGGCGAAGGCGTTCGCCGACGAAGTCCGGGCCGGGGAATTCCCGACGAAGGCGCACTCCTTCGAGTAATCGGTGCGCCTGGTCGCTATGTGACGAAGCTTGCGAGTCGCATCCGGGGGAGGGCGGTTTTAGGGAGGCGTCGAGTCGCGTAGCGTTTCCGTACGTGAACGACGCCATCCTGCTCTTCGACTACGACGGCACCGTCCGACTCGGATCCGAGCACGCCACCCACTACGCCCGCCTCGTGGCCGCCCACCTCGACGCCGAAAACGAGCGCGCCTTCCTGGGCGCGCACGCCGCCTTCGTCGCCGGCAAGCCCACCACCGCCTCCACTTTCGACGCCTACGACGCCGACAACGCGGTGCGCCGCCTCGCCGGCGAGTTCGGCGTGCCCGACGCGATCCGCCACGACGCCTACGTGGAGACCCGCAAGCGCATGGCCGCGGGGGAGTTCCCGATCTGGGCCCCCAAGGGCTTCCGCGAATTCCTGTGGAGCCTGCCGCGCTCGGTGGAGGTCGCGCTGGTGACCAACGCCCCGGCCGCCAGCCTGGAAGCGGCGCTGGAGCTGATCGGCCTGGACGGCCTGTTCGACCACGTGATCGGCGACGCCGGCAAGCCCGAGGGACTCGACGCGATCCTGGACGAGCTGCTGGAGGAGCGTCCGGCCGAGGCGCTGCTCAGCATCGGCGACATCCCGCGCAACGACCTGGCCCCGGCAGCCGACCGCGGCTGCGCGACCGCGTACATCGACCACTACGGGCGGCCGTGGCCGCGCGCGACGGTCACCGACGCGTCCCTTGAGGAGCTCTACCCGTTCATCCACCGCTGGGTGACCGAGCGAACGGCGTGAACCCAGGTTGTCGCACCCACGGCTTATGCTGTGACTGCGCCCTGAGCCGACCGATCCCCGGCTCAGGGCGCCCAGTATTGCGGAGCGTTTCAGCCGGTGACCGCGTCGCCCACTTCGACCGTCGCCTTGCCGTCGATGCGCAGGTAAATCCCGAAGTGGTTGCCGAGCTCCGTGACGATACGGCGGTGCAGTTCCTTGTCACGCACATTGGCGCCGTTCGGGTCCCAGCTCGGCAGCACGCAACGCTCGCACGGCTTCTGCAGCGTGAACTCGTTCTCGCCCAAGTTGATCCGCGTGCCCGGCTCGAACTCGACCTCCTCGAACGGCTCCAAGTCGGCCTCGACCACGACATTCGGCCGGAACCGCAGCGTCTCCACCTCGCGGCCCATCTGCTCGCTCAACTTCCGCATACTCGCCGCGAAGACCACCAGGATGCGCCCGTATTCGCGGCTCTCCTTCCGCAGCTCCACGCCCTTGCCGGCGTCGATCGACTCGGCCAGGCGCGCCGGGAGCGCCGCGTCGTCCGCCGCCCACGCGGCCCCGCTCGGTTCGTACAGCACCGGGTCGCCCGCCACGGCGTCCGCGCAACCGCACTGCGCCGGCCAGGCGGCCTCCCAACCCATCATCTTCGGGTGGCTGCCGCCCCACAAGTTCTCGTCCGTGCCCGGCTCGTACAGCCCGAGCAGTCGGTCCCCGGCGAGCCCGTCGAAATCGATCACCGCGGAGCGGAGGGACTCGCCCCGCAGACCCTTGATCGGATAGCGCCACAACTGTTTGATCTCGCCTGCGAACATGCTCACCAATGTACCCAGCTCACGTCCTAAACGCGATCTGCCTGGGTTAACGTCATCGACATAAACAGGTGAGACAATTGCCGCCCCAGGACTCTAGGAGGACACCATGGAACGCCAGAAGGAGTTCGTGCTTCGCACGCTCGAAGAACGCGACATCCGGTTCGTCCGGCTGTGGTTCACGGACGTCCTCGGCACGCTCAAGTCCGTGAGCGTCGCCCCCGCCGAGCTCGAATCCGCATTCGAAGAGGGCATCGGCTTCGACGGCTCCGCCATCGAGGGCTTCGCACGCGTCTACGAGTCCGACATGGTCGCCATGCCTGACCCGACCACGTTCCAGGTCTTCCCGTTCGAGGGCCGCGGCATCGGCGAATCCGCCCGCATGTTCTGCGACATCCTCACCCCCGAGGGCGCCCCCTCCTGGGCCGACCCGCGCCACGTGCTGCGCCGGGCCCTCTCCAAGGCCGCCGACCGCGGGTTCACCTTCTACGTGCACCCCGAGATCGAGTTCTTCCTCCTCGCCGACACCCCGGCCGACGGCTCCAAGCCCACGCCGGTCGACGACGGCGGCTACTTCGACCACACCACCCACTCCACGGCGCGCGACTTCCGCCGCCAGGCGATCCTCGCCCTCGAGCGCGTGGGCATCTCGGTCGAGTTCTCGCACCACGAGGTCGCCCCCGGCCAGCAGGAGATCGACCTGCGCTACGCCGACGCGCTCACCACGGCCGACAACATCATGACGTTCCGGCACATCGTCAAGGAGGTCGCGCTGACCTCCGGCGTCACCGCCTCCTTCATGCCCAAGCCCTACACCACTCAGCCGGGCTCGGGCATGCACAGCCACCTCTCGCTCTTCGAAGGCGAGGACAACGCCTTCCACGACCCGGGCGACGAGCAGCGGCTCTCCAAGACCGCCAAGGCCTTCATCGCCGGGCTCCTGCGCCACGCGCCCGAGTTCACCGCGATCACCAACCAGTGGGTCAACTCCTACAAGCGGCTGTTCTCCAGCCCGCAGCCCGGCCAGATCTCCGAGGCGCCCTCATACGTCTCCTGGGGCAAGGCCAACCGGTCCGCGCTGGTGCGCGTGCCCGCCTACGGCAAGCCGAACTCGGCCCGCGTCGAGATCCGCTCGCTCGACTCGGCCACCAACCCGTACCTCGCGTACGCGGTGCTCCTCGGCGCCGGCCTCAAGGGCATCGAAGAGGGCTATGAGCTGCCCTCGGGCACCGAGGACGACGTCTCGGCGCTCACCAACGCCGAACGCGTCGCCGCCGGGTACACGCCGCTCCCCGGCAACCTCGTCGAAGCGCTCGACGCCATGGAGTCCTCCGAGCTCGTCCCCGAGGTCCTCGGCGAGCACGTCTTCGACTACTTCCTGAAGAACAAGCGCCAGGAGTGGGAGGACTACCGCACCCAGGTGACCGCCTTCGAACGCAAGCGCTACATGCACCTGTGACCCATTAGCATGGTGTAGTGACCACCGCACTCGTCATCGAGAACGACCCCGCGCAGGGCCTCGGGCGCGCCGCCGCATGGCTCGCCGAGGCCGGAATGGAATTCGACACGGTACGGCCCCACCTCGGTGAGGCCGTACCGATCTCCGCCGGAGGGCACGAGGCCCTCATCGCCCTGGGAGGCGGACGCGGCAAGGACTGGAGCGACGACCTCGCCGGCCTCATGGCGACCGCCGTCGCCGACACCACGCCCGTGTTCGCGATCTGCTCCTCCGCGCGGACGCTCGCCAAGGCCTTCGGCGGACGCGTGGAGGACTACGACGAGCCCTTCGGCCCGCGCATGCTCGCCAAGCGCGACGCCGCCGGACGGGACCTCGTCTTCGGGCCCGCTCCGATGACCCTGGACGTGATCCGCTGGCGCCGCCAGGAACTCGTGGCACTACCCGAGGAGGCGACCCTGCTCGCCGCCTCACCTCAAGGGGCCCTTGAGGTGTTCCGGATCCGTGACACCGCCTGGGGCGTGCAGTCCCACTTCGAGTTCACGCCCGAGCAGCTCGCAGGCTTCGGCGCCTTCGAGGAGGCGGCTCTCGCGAAGGCCGCCGAGGTGGACGAGCACATCGTGGCCACCTGGAAGCCGATCCTCCAGCGGTTCGCGCGCGTCGCCGCCGGCGAGCGGAAGGCACTGCCCCTCCTTGATCTCCAGTAGCACAGTCGGAGACGCCGGTGCCTGACAACGATGAAGCCCAGGGCCTCGACGCCGACGAAGCCCGCCTCGCCGTCGTCGAGGCCAGCAACGCGCTCGCCGACTTCATGCGCGCCCGCCCCGACACCGAGGCCGCGCTCACCGAGGACGAGGACGCCGGGCTGGCGCGCCTGCGCGAAGCGGGCGCGAACGAGCTCAACGCCGCCTGGAAGGCGAATCTGCTCCGCATCGCCGCCGCCGACCTCACCGGCCGGGCGGACCTGCGGGCCACCTCGATCGCCTTGTCCCGCTTGGCCGACGCCGTACTCGCCCGCGGCCTCGAACTCGCCCGCGCCGAGATCCCCGGGGAGACTCGGCTCGCGGTGATCGCCATGGGCAAGACCGGAGCCGAAGAGCTCAACTACGTCTCCGATGTCGATGTCGTATTCGTCGCCGACGGCCACCTCGACCTCGCCACCCGCCAGGCCGCCCGCATGATCCAGATCATCGGACCCGCCACCTGGCCCGTGGACGCCGGGCTGCGGCCCGAAGGCCGCCACGGCGCGCTCGTGCGCTCGATCGACTCCTACCTCGCCTACCTCAAGGACTGGGCCCGCACCTGGGAGTTCCAGGCGCTCTTGAAGGCCCGGCCCGCCGCCGGGGACCTCCAGCTCGGCCTCGACTGGCTCGCCGCCGTGCAGCCGTTCATCTGGGGCGCTGCCGACCGGCCCGGCGTCGTCGCCGACATCCGCGACATGCGCCGCAAGGTCGCCGACTCGGTGCCACGCGCCGAACGCAAATACGAGATCAAACTCGGCCCAGGAGGCTTGCGCGACATCGAGTTCGCCGTGCAGCTCCTGCAGCTCGTGCACGGCCGCGGCGACGCCTCGCTCCGGGTCCGCTCCACACTCGGGGCACTGGAAGTACTCGTCGCCGCCGGGTTTCTGGCCCGGCGCGACGGCGAGGACCTCGCCGCCACCTACGTCTTCCTGCGCACCGTCGAGCACCGACTCCAACTCCAGCGGCTGCTGCGCACCCACCGCGTTCCCGAAGGCGGCGAACCGCTGCACCACCTCGCCCGCACGCTCGGCTACAAGACCGACGAGGCATTCTTCGCCGCGTGGCGCGCCCACGCCACCACCGCGCGCCGCCTCCACGAGAAGCTGCTCTACAAGCCCTTGCTCGACGCGGTGACGCGGGTGCCCACGCACGAGCTGCGCATGACCGAGTCCGAAGCCGCCTCGCGTCTCGGCGTGCTCGGCTTCAACGACCCGGCGAACGCGCTGACCCACATCAAGAAGCTCACCGAAGGCGTCTCACGCACGGCCACCGTGCAGAAGGCGCTGCTGCCGGTGGTGCTGCACGAGCTCGCCGACTCGCCCGAGCCCGACCGCGGGCTGCTCGCCTACCGGCAGGTCTCCGACAAGCTCGGCTCGACGCCCTGGTACCTGCGGCTGCTGCGAGACGGCGGCCCGGCGGCAGTGCGCCTCGCCAGGCTGCTCGGCACCTCGCGGTACTTCACAAGTCTGCTGCTCCACGTGCCGCAGTCATTGCGCTATTTGTCGGACAACGCCGACCTCACGCCGCGCTCGCGGACCGACCTCGCGATGGGCCTGAGCCAGGCCGCCGCGCGGCACGCCGAGCCGACCGCCGCCATCGGTGCGGTGCGCGCGATCCGCCGCCGCGAACTCATCCGCGTCGCCGCCGCGGATCTCCTCGGGCTCATCGACGACATGGCCGTGGGCTTGGCCCTTTCGGACCTCACCGACGCCGTGCTCGACGCGGCCCTCGAGATCGCCGCTCGGGACGTGCCCGACGCCCCGCCGCTCGCCGTGATCGGCATGGGCCGTTTGGGGGGCCGCGAGATGAGCTTCGGCTCGGACGCGGATGTGGTGTTCGTGCACAACGGCGAGGGGGATGCGGCGCGCAAGGCGGCCGGGAAGGTCGTCGAGTCGGTGCGGACGCTGCTCAACGCGCCGACCGCTGACCCTCCACTGGAGATCGACCTCGACTTGCGGCCCGAAGGCAAGGGCGGCGCGATCGCGCCGAGCTTCGCCGCGTACCGGCGCTACTACGCCGACCGGGCGCGGTTGTGGGAGCGGCAGGCGCTGCTGCGGGCACGGCCCGTCGCGGGCGACCCGGATCTGTGCGACGCGTGGAGCGAGTTCGCCGATGAAGTGCGGTACCGGCCGGGCGGACTGAGCGAGGCCGAGCGGATCGAATTCCGGCGGGTGAAGGCCCGTGTGGATTCGGAGCGGCTCCCGAGGGGCGCGGATCCCAACGGCCACACGAAGCTCGGGCGCGGCGGGCTGGTGGACATCGAGTGGACCGCGCAGCTGCTGCAGCTCGAGCATGGCGACGACAGTCTGCTGCGCACCACGCGGACGGTGCCCGCGCTGGAGGCCGCGGCGGCGGCGGGCCATCTGAGCCGTGCGGATCTGAAGGCGCTTAGGGAGGCGTGGGAGTTCGTGTCGCGGGTCCGCAACGACATGACGCTCGCGCGGGGAGTGCCCAGAGACGACCTGCCGAGATCGGGCCCGGAGCTGGCCGCGCTGGCGCAAACCCTGGGCTTCGGCGAGGACACCGAGCGATTCCTGAACCACTACCGAAGGCTGACGAGGCGGGCTCATGACGCCGCTCAGCGGATCGTCTATGAGGGTTGAGGTTCTGCAGATGGTTGCCGGGGGCGCGGACGGATGATCGACTACAGCGTGGTCGGCCACGACGGGGCCGAACGCCGCAACGGCGCGACCGGCGATTTGCTCGCGGCCGTGGAAGACGCACCTGAGAACGGGTTCGTCTGGGTCTCGTTCGACGCGCCTGCGGCGCGCGACCTCGCCGCCGTGCTCAGCGCGCTCGGCCTCGACCGGTTCGGCGTCGACCCCGAGGACGCCGTGCACCGCCGACCCAAGGTCGAGGTGGTCGACGACGCGGTCATGCTCTTGGTCAAGACCGTCTGGTACCTCGATGCGACCCGCCAGGTCGAGACCGGCGACCTCACCGTCTACACCGACGGCCGTTCGCTCGTCACCGTGCGCCGCGGCGACATCGACCCTGCCGCCGCCGTGCGCGAGCGCCTCGATACCGACGCTGCACTCCGCACCACCGGCGCCGCCGGGACCGTCCACGCCCTGCTCGACGCGATCATCGCCCGGTACAACGGTGTCATCGAAGACCTCACGGACGACGTGAGCGAATTGGAGCGCCACGTCTTCTCCGGCCAGCGCACCGACCATAACGAGGAGATCTACGTCCTCATCCGCGAGACCCTCGAGTTCCAGAACGCCGTGCGCCCGCTCGTGCCATTCGCGCACCTGCTCAAAGAGCGGCGCGGCGCCCCGGAACTGTTGCGGTGGAAGCGCTTCGGCGAGATCGGGGGGCACCTCCTCCGCGTCGACGCGGCCGTCGAGACCTGCATGAGCCTCTTGACCACCGTGCTCACCGCCCATCAGGGTCAGATCGGCACCTGGCAGAACGAGGACACCAAGAAGATCTCGGCTTGGGCGGCGATCGGGCTGGTGCCCACGGTGATCGTGGGCGTCTACGGCATGAACTTCGATTACATGCCCGAGCTCCATTGGAAGGTCGGCTATCCGCTCGTCATGGTCTTCATGGCGGGCGTCTGTCTGCTCCTCTACCGCGGATTCAAGCGCAACGGCTGGCTGTTAGCGGTCGATGCCTTTGCGCCCCTGAGGACTCCGGTATTCGCTTGAGCAAGGGGTGAGGAGCGGGATCGCCGTGTCCGCACTCGACTCGCGAGTCCGATCACGGACGTCCCGCCCCTCTGGCCCTGCCTGCCTTCGAGAACACTGTAGCGGTGCCTCGCAATGCGAAAGTGTGGAGGCAATGGTCGCCCTCCGTGTCCGCATGGGACGCGCTCCCATTTCCGACTTAAGCGACTAATTCAAGTTTTTCGATGCAAATGCTTGACTTCCCCAGCTGCTCCCGTAAAAATAAAGGGACCTATCAGTTAAGTCTCTTTACTTTTGGGAGGAACATTGAAGAGACTGAAGACGAGACGTCTGATCGTCACGCTCACCGCGGCTCTGGCCGTGTTCGCGAGCGGCGTGATCTACACGGTCGCGAACCCCTTCAACGCTGCCGCCGCGACCGCCTGCTCCACCGCGTGGAGCTCCTCCAAGGTCTACGTCGGCGGCGACAAGGCCAGCCACAAGGGCGTGGAGTACCGCGCCAAGTGGTGGACCCAGGGCGAGGAGCCCGGCACCACCGGCGAATGGGGCGTCTGGGAATCCCAGGGCGCCTGCGGCGGCGCCGACCCCACCACCAGTGCGAACCCCACCGACGAGCCCACCGACGACCCGACCGGCGACCCCGGCCAGGGCGGCCAGATCAACGCGGCCTACTTCACCGAGTGGGGCGTCTACGGGCGCAACTACCACGTCAAGAACATCGTCTCCTCCGGCTCCGCCGAGGACCTCACCCACATCGTGTACGCCTTCGGCAATGTCAAGAACGGACAGTGCACGATGGACGACTCGTACGCCGCGATCGACAAGGCGTACACCGCGGACCAATCCGTAGACGGCAAGGCCGACACCTGGGACCAGCCCCTGCGCGGCAACTTCAACCAGTTGCGCAAGCTCAAAGAGATGTACCCGAACATCGAGATCCTGTGGTCCTTCGGCGGCTGGACCTACTCCGGCGGCTTCGGTCAGGCCGCGCAGAACCCGTCCGCGTTCGCCGAATCCTGCTACAACCTCCTGCACGACCCGCGCTGGAGCGGCCTGTTCGACGGCATCGACATCGACTGGGAGTACCCCAACGCCTGCGGTCTGACCTGCGACACCAGCGGCACGAACGCCTACCCGTCCCTCATGAGCGCCTTGCGCACCAAGTTCGGGAACGAGCTGGTGACCTCCGCGATCACCGGCGACGGCACCTCGGGCGGCAAGATCGACCTGGGCGGATACGGGGCCGCGGCCCAGTACGTCGATTTCTACATGGTCATGACCTACGACTACTTCGGCGCCTGGGACGCCGACGGCCCGACCGCCCCGCACTCACCGTTGAAAAGCTTCAGCGGCCAGCCGACCGCCGGCTTCGACGGCGCCACCGCCATATCGAAGCTGAAATCGCTGGGTATTCCAGCCGAGAAGCTCCTACTCGGCTTCGGCTACTACGGCAGAGGCTGGACCGGCGTCACGCAATCATCGCCAGGAGGATCGGCGACCGGCGCGGCACCGGGCACCTACGAGGCCGGAATCGAGGATTACAAGGTTCTCGTGAACGAATGCCCCGCCACGGGAACGGTCGGCGGTACCGCCTACGCCTACTGCAACGGCGAATGGTGGAGCTACGACACCCCGGCGACCGTCGCCACCAAGACCGCCTGGGCGAACAGCCAGGGCCTGGGCGGCGCGTTCGCCTGGGAACTCTCAGGCGACACCAGCGACGGCGATCTCGTCAGCGCCATCGCCGCCGGTCTGAACTGACACTGGAAAGCTGACCCACCGGTCGGCGGGACCCGAGCTGCGGGGTCCCGCCGACCATTGTCCTTTACGAGCGCGGTCATGCGGCGAGCATCAGCCACAGCGTCGCCACGCTCAGGACGAGGAACAGCAGAGGCCCGGCGATGTTGTAGAAGACGCGGGCGCGGAAGTGGGCGACCATCGCGAGGGCGAAGAACACCACGAGCCCGACGGCGGCGGCGATTCCCAAGGGCCGCCAGAAGAGTCCGACGGCGAGCCCGACCGCAGCGGCGCCCTTGACGACCCCCAGGAACGGCAGCCACGAGTCGGAGAGACCGACCGCGCGCGAGTTCTTCTTGACCCAATCGGCCCCCATGAAGTTCGCGACCGACTCGATCGCGTTGAGCGCGACGGTGACCATGGTGACGGAGACGAACGCGATGAACATGTCGGCTACTTCCGGATCGCCACGGCGGCCGGTCCGCCGTGCGGTTCCAGTCTCTGGCGGCCCGCCGCCCGCGTCCAATACATGTATCGATAACCTGCGGCTATGGATGTGGACACCCGGCTCCTGCGCTACTTCCAGGCCGTGGCAGAGGAGGGCAACCTCACCCGGGCAGCCGAACGGCTCTTCATCTCCCAGCCCGCGCTCACCAAGCAGATCCGCCAACTGGAGCACCAGCTTGGCGCGACGCTGTTCGAGCGCTCGAAAGCGGGCATGACCCTGACCGAACCCGGCGCGGCGCTGGCCGCATCGGCCACGACCGTGCTCGACGCCTGGGACGGCGCGAAGCGCTCGGTGCGGGCCGCCGAAGCGCAAGCATCCAATGTGCTCCGCGTCGGCTTCCTCGCCAGCGCCGCCAACGAGAAGACGCAGGAGATCATCGCGGCCTTCCGCGAGCGCAGGCCCGACTGGCGGGTGGAGCTGCGCCAAGCGAGCTGGGGCGACCCGATCGCCGGGCTCGTGGCCGAGGAGGTCGAGGCCGCGTTCATGCGGCTGCCGTTCCCCCGCCAGGACGATTTCCACCTGCTGCCGCTGCTCACCGAACCGCGCCTCGTCGCGCTGGCGGCGAACCATCCGTTGGCGCAGCGGGAGTCGCTGACGTTCGCGGAGCTGCTCGACGAGCCCGTCGTGGCGGCCCCGGCCGCGACGGGCGCCTTCCGCGACCACTGGATCGGCGCCGAGGCCCGCGGCGGCCGCCCCGCGAAGATCGGCGCGGTCACGGCACTGCCGGACGACTGGTTGAGCGCCATAGCGAACGGCCAGGGCATCGCCATCGCCCCGGCGTCGGCCGCCCGCTACTACGCGCGTCCGGACATCGCCTATCGGGAAGTCGACGGCGTCGCTCCTAGCACTGTGGCGCTGGCCTGGCTGAAATCGACACCGCCGAGCGCCGCGTTGGACGACTTCATCGCGGCCTCCGCAACGTATGCCGACGGCGCGCGCTGAATCGTATTTGACGTGAAGCTCGCTCGCTTGGTTGCATTGCTTCGACGATGACGCCCACCCCGGGAGCCGTGCCATGGCGAGTCGACTGGACCGCTTCCGTGGCGCGGACGAGGCGATGCGGCACCTCGAGACCTGCACTGCCCGGCTCTGATCCGGTGCCTGCGCTGCGACGGCTGCGCGTCTGCCGGAAGCGAGAGCGTGTACTGCTCCGGCTGCGGGTACCACGGCTCCCCGAAGCTCGGCCGCCTCGCGGGAGTACGGGCGTGGAAGTCGATCAAGTGCGGCGACTGCGAGCACTGGATCAGGTGGTGCGGGCGTCCCCGGTTTCCTCGCGAGTCGCGGCGGGTACTTCCGCTCCATGGCACGCGGACGCATCGCTCATGACAACGATCTCGCCGAGTACACCTCGAAGCGGGACCTGAAGCGGTCCGGTGAGCCCTCCGGCGGGCGCCGTCGCGGGCGCGGCAACCGCTTCGTGGTCCAGCGTCACGACGCGTCCTCGCTCCACTTCGACCTCCGCCTCCAGGTCGGCGACGTGCTCGCGTCCTGGGCCGTGCCGAAGGGGCCTTCGCTCAACCCGGCCGACAAGCGGCTCGCCGTGCGCACCGAGGACCATCCCCTCGACTACGCCGAATTCGAGGGCCGCATCCCCGAAGGCGAGTACGGCGCGGGCACGATGATCGTGTGGGACGCCGGGACCTACCGCAACTTCACCGAGAAAGACGGGGCAGAAGTCCCGATCGCCGAGGCCGTCGAGCGCGGCCACGTCGTCGTGTGGCTCGAAGGGAAGAAGCTCACCGGCGGCTTTGCCCTCACGAAGTTCCGCGGCGAGGACGACTGGCTGCTGGTCAAGCAGGACGACGACGGAGCCGACCGGCGCCGCAGACCGGCCAAGACCCAGCCCGAGTCGGTGCGCTCCGGGCGCACCAACGAGGACCTGGAGGACGAGGACGCATCGGGCTGAAGGAGGCGGGCCGTCATGGCGACGCAGACCCTGCACATCGACGAGCACGACATCAAACTGTCCAAGATCGACAAAGAGCTGTTCCCTGACGACCACGTGAGCAAGGGCGACATGGTCGACCACTACCGCACCGTGGCCGATTCGATGCTCCCGCACCTCGCCGGGCGGCCGCTCACAATGCGCCGCTATCCGGACGGGATCGACGACGCGGGCTTCTTCCAGAAACACGCCTCCGACTACTTCCCCGACTGGATCCGCGTGGTCGAGATGGAAGCGGACGAGAGCGTGGTCCGCTATGTGGTGTGCGAGGACGAGGCCACGCTCGTCTACCTCGCGAACCAGGCCACCATCGAGTTCCACGTCTGGCTTTCGACAGTGGACAAACCCCGCCACCCCGACCGGCTCGTGGTCGACCTCGACCCGCCGGACGGCGTCACCGTCGCCACGCTCCGCGGGATCGCCCGCCGCGTCCGCGATCTCTACGACGCGATCGGCCTCACGCCGTTCGTGCAGGCCACCGGTGGGCGCGGCTACCACGTGGTCGCCCCGCTCGACCGCTCCGCCGACTTCCACTTCGTGCGCGACCTCGCCGACGCGATCGCCGACCGCCTCGCCGCCCGCGACCCCGAACTGCTCACCACCGCTCAGCGCAAGGTGAAGCGCGGGGACCGGGTCTTCCTGGACGTCAACCGCAACGCCTACGGCCAGACCTTCGTCAACCCCTACTCGCTGCGCGCCCGACCCGGCGCGCCCGTGGCGACCCCGCTCGACTGGTCCGAACTCGGCAAGTCCAGCCCCAATGGCCACACCACCGCGACGATCGGCAAGCGGCTCGCGCAGAAGACCGACCCGTGGGCGTCCATCGACGACTACGCCGCCGCCCCGGCCACCGCCAGGGAACGCCTGGACGCGCTGGGGGAGTAGCGCGAGCCGAGCCTCGGGCCGCCGGCACGTCTCGTGCGCCCGCCGGACTGCCGAGACCCGCCGGCGGACCCGTCGTGCATCGAGGCCCCTCTGCGGATCGACGCGCCGTGCCTTCGGAGTCCCTCCGAGGACCGATGCCGGTCGTGTTCCAGGGGACTACGATCGAGCGAACCGCCCCATTGACCTCCAAGGACGCCACTTGAAGACCATCGAGGAAACCGAGACCCCGGGGCGCCCCCGCCGCTGGTGGCCGCGCCCGCTCATCATCTCGCTCAGCGCGCTCCTCGTGCTGGTCATGGGCGCGCTCGGCGCGGCCGGATGGTACTTCTCCGGCGAGGTCCTCAACGTCACCCACGAAGACGACCCGTACGGCCTCACCGTCGCCGCGGTCGACGACGCCACCGTGACCCTGCCCCGTGGCACCGACGCCGAACGGCCCGGCACCTGGGGCCTCCAATGGGACGGCGGCCAAGCCGTGCTCGGCGAGGTCGTCGACATCGAGGACGCCACCGTCACCCGCACGCTCGAGAGCGTGCTCTTCGGAGAGCTCACCGTAGGCACTGAGGCCCGCATCGACAAGTGGACCTTCCGCGAGGACCCGCAGTCCGGCCTCGGACTCGACTTCGAGACCGTCGACGTGCCCACCTCGCTCGGCGACATGCCCGCCTGGCTCGTCCCCGGCGACTCGTCCACCTGGGTCATCACCGTCCACGGCCGCAACGCCTCACCGGCCGAGACCCTCCGCGGCATCGGCCTGTACAGCGACCTCGGCTACCCCGTCCTCGCCGTCACCTACCGCAACGACGAAGGCGCGCCCGAGGCCCCGAACGGCCTCCACAGCCTCGGCGAACACGAGAGCGACGACGTCGTGGACGCCGTCGACTACGCGCTCGCGAACGGCGCCGAGGACGTGATCTTGCACGGCTGGTCCATGGGCGGCGCGACGACGGCCACCGCCTACCGCCACCTCGCCGACACCGGCGAGGTCAAGGGCCTGGTCTTCGACTCGCCCGTGATGGACTGGAACTCCACACTCGACATGCAGGCCGCCGACCGCGACGTGATCGGCCCGATCACCTGGGCCGCCAAGCGCATCGTCGAACTCCGCGCCGACATCGACCTCGACGACCTCGATCAACGCAACTTCGCCGACGAGTTCGACGTGCCCGTGCTGCTGTACGTGGACACCGCCGACGCCACGGTCGATCACCGCGCGACCCTCGAATTCGCCGATCTGCTGGACCCCGACCGGACCACGGTCGTGGAGTCCGCCTCGGGCCACACCGCGTCCTGGAACGAGGACCCCCTCGCCTACACCGCGGTCCTGGAGAAGTACCTGGCGAGCTTGTAAAAAGCGACGCTGACCGGCGATAACATACGGTCGCAAGCGGTCTGGATTGTCGTACCCTGCGCGTAGAGTCGACTCGTGCGCAGGTGCGAACCGGCCTATCCGAGGACGGTCCGCGCCCGCGCGGGACCGCGCCTGACACCCGGACGCGGCGCCGAAGAGAGCGGATGAGCCCGCCCGCGAACGCCCGCGGCGGGCCGCCTCCGAGAAACGGAGTGGTACATGACCGTCCCTACCGCGAACCCTCAGACCGACCCTCGCCCGGTTGCAGCGAAGCGCCCCCGGCGGGCCCGTGAGCTCTCGAACCGCGACCTCGCGCTCATGGTGCTCGAGGAGGCCGACCGCGCCGACACCGCCGAATCGCAGCTCGCGGCGCTCGCGCCCGCCGCCGACTCCTGGCACGTGCTCGCCTCGGCGCGCGGCGACTTCTCCGCGGCGGACGCGGCGAAGATCCTCTCCCGGGACCCGGCGATCGCCCTCGGCCAGAACCGCCTGTTCAGAACGCTCGCGGACCTCGACTGGGCGTACCGGCAGCGGCGCGACCGGGCCTGGCGGGCGCGCCAGTCCGCCGTCGACTGCGGCTGGCTCGCCGAGCTCCCGCAGTCCCATCACCACCCGAGGACCCGCGAGCTCATCCTCGACCCGCCGCAGCTGCGCGTGACCCTGAAGGGCCTCTCCGAGCTGCGCCGCCGCCTCGGCACCACCGAGCCCTTGCCGCTGAAGGAATCGCACCGTCCTGACCGCACGTCCCCGAACCGACCGGACGACAACCGGCCGTAGCGCCGCAGGGCCATATCGCCCCCGAACCCGGCCGCCGCACCAGGCGGCCGGGCCCCGCATGCGCGATATAATGCAATCTCGGTCAGTAACAGGACTCATCTCGGAGGTGACCCTGCGAAGAGCAACCGCGCAAGGTGCTGATCCGCACCTGCAGACGAGTAATCAAACCGCAGCTCGCCGCTGACGCGGCGAGCCCAACCACCGCCGCACCGGCGTGTCCGGCCACGGTTCGCGCCGGGGCGGCCCGCTTGGGAGCCACCATGAGCGGACAAGCCTTTCCCTATTTCGACGGCAGCATCGAATTCGAACTGCGCTGCGACGGTTGCGGCACCCCGTTCCGCTGCCGCGACGACTCCTTCTACAGCTGGCCCGTACTGTGCGCGGCCGCCGAATCCGAGGGCTGGCGGATCCAGCCAGGCATGGACGGCGAGCACGATTGCGGCGAATGCGCGCCCGCGGAGCGCACCGTCCGCGAACGGCAACGCCCGGGCCTCATGACGGTCTGACGGACGCGCGCCGGTCTCGATGCGGACGCCTTGCGCTCGAGTCCGGGCGTGTCCGTCCTACCGAGGCGCGCCGGTGCCGTGGGAGCAGGGCCCCGCCCGCGCCCGCGCGCCTCCTCCGACGCCTGACCGCACCCGCGCCGTGTTCCAGACCGACTCGTCCCGCTGACGTAGACGGAAGTCCGTTCGCGAGCCGATGCCGCTGCGCCGCAGCGCCGACACACTGGTGCCATGAGTACATATGCGGTGATGACCCGCGACCTGACCCGTTCCTTCGGGGCCGCCACGGCCGTCGATGGCGTCGACATCGAGGTCCGCCCCGGCGAGATCTACGGGTTCCTGGGCGCCAACGGCGCCGGCAAGACGACCACCATGCGCATGCTCCTCGGCCTGACCGCGCCCACGAGAGGCAGGGCCACCGTACTCGGCCGCCCGGCGGGCGACCCGAAGGCCTTGGCCCGCACCGGCGTTCTCATCGAAGAGCCCGCGCTGTACCCCTACCTGTCCGGCCGCGACAACCTCCGGGCGATGGGCCGCTACACCGCCGTGAGCGCCGAACGCGTGGAGCAGGTGCTCGAGACGGTAGGCCTGACCGACGCCGCCGAACGCCGAGTCGCCACGTACTCCTTGGGAATGCGCCAGCGACTCGGCGTCGGCATGGCTTTGCTCAAGGACCCCGAACTCCTCGTCCTCGACGAACCCACCAACGGCCTCGACCCCGCCGGGGTCGTCCACATGAGAAACATGATCTCCTCCTTCGCCGCGGAGGGCCGGACCGTCCTGCTCTCCAGCCACGCGCTCGGCGAGGTCGACCAGATCTGCGACCGGGTCGGCGTCCTCGCCGACGGCCGCCTCGTCGCCCAGGGCAGCGTCGCCGAGATCCGCGGCGAGGGCGCCCTGCTCGTCCACGCGAGCCCCACGCCCGCCGCCGCCGACCTGCTCGGCGCGCGCTTCGGCCGCGACAACGTGCACCTCGACCCGGGCGGGATCGCCGTGCGCGTCGATCCCGCCCTGGCCGCCACCGTCAACCGCGTCCTCGTCGAGGCGGGGCTCGAAGTGAGCGCCCTCGCCTGGCGGGAACGGACCCTGACCGACTCCTTCTTCGAACTGACCGCCGCTACCACCGGGAGCTCCCGATGACCGACACCTTCACCGCGGAAGTCTTCAAGCTCCGCAAACGTCCCGCCGTCCTCACCGTCCTCGCGGTGTGGCTCGCGCTCGCCGTCGTCTTCGGCTACGTGTTCCCCTACTTCAACTACACCGGTCTGGACGACGCGGCCGCGGCGGGGGACAGCGCCGCCGCCCTCCAGGGACTCCTCCAAGCGTTGCCGGACAACTGGGGCCTCACCTCGATCCGCGGCCTCCCGATGTTCGCGGGCGCGCTCGCGATCCTGCTGGGGGTACTCGCCGCGGGCAGCGAATACGCCTGGCGCACACAGAAGATGATCCTCACCCAGGGCCCTGGGCGGACCCGCGTCATGGCCGGGAAGTTCGCGGCGCTCGTCTTGCTGCTGCTGGTGATCCTCGCCTGCTCCTTCGCCGTCAACGCCGGCGCGAGCGCGCTGGTGGCGAACGCGACCGACCGCGCGATCACCTGGCCCGCCTTCGCGGACCTCCTGGCCGCCTTCGGAGGCGGTCTGCTCATCGGCGCGGTGTGGTGCACCTTCGGCGTCCTGATGGGGACGCTGCTGCGCGGCACCGCCCTGCCGATCGGCCTCGGACTGGTCTGGGCGCTCGCGATCGAGAACCTGCTGCGCACCGGCGCCGAGATCCCGGTTCTGGGCACGATCCAGCAGTACACGCCCGGCAGCGCTGGAGGCTCCCTGGTGGCCGCCCTCGGTGCGGTCACTCAAGGCGAAGCCGGAGGCACCCCTGGCATCTCCAACGCCCTCACCGGCACCACGGCGGTCGTCGTCCTGTTCATCTACCTCGTCGTGTTCGTCAGCGCCACACTGACAGTGGTCCGAAAGCGCGACGTCGAATGAAACCGGGGGCGGGTCTGGCGGCAGAGGCCCGCCGGGCCCCGCCCGCCTCGGCGACGGCTTCACGATGAAGTAGCGTGCCACCGCTCTGGAGGGGCTCCCGCCGTCGTGTGGGAGCCCCTACGCGTCGTTGACTTGAGACCGATAACATGTTGACGCTGGAGTACACCGGCTCGAACCCGCTCCAGGTGAGCTCCTGGACCAAGTTCCAGAACCCGCTCTTTTAGCGCAACGACGCCGCGGGCGTGTACGGGCCGGGCCACCACTCCTTCTTCACCTCCCCGGACGGCACCGAGACCTGGATTGCCTACCACGCCAACAGCTCGGCCACGGACGGCTGCGGCACGACCCGCACCACCCGGGTCCAGAAGATCTCGTGGAACGCCGACGGCACCCCGAACCTCGGCGTTCCGGTGTCGACCTCGACCGTCCTGCCAGGACCGTCGGGCGAGCCGACGGACCAGGGGCACAGGGAGATCCGCAACAGCCACAGCGGCCTGTGCCTCGACGACTACAACTGGGGCAGACCCCGGGCGCCGAAGTGCGCCAGTGGACCTGCAGCGACGCGGTCGTCCAGGACTGGAATCTGACGCCGGTGGGCAACGGCTACTACTCGATCAGCAACGTTTACAGCGGGCTCTGCCTGGACAACTACAACTTCGGCACCGAGTCGGGAGCCGAGGTCAGGCAGTGGACCTGCCTGAACAATGCCGCCCAGCAATGGGCGATCGCCAAAGTGAACACGGAGGCCCCGCGCGCTGCGCCGGGACTTTGGACATGCATCGAGGCCAATACTCCTGATCGACATCTGCGCACTGACCATCATTGGCTACGGTAACGGTGTGGCGAATGAAGCGATGCGGCAGAACTGGACCGACGGGGCCGTCGGTTGGGTGGAGAACCAAGCGATCTTCGATGCGGTGTTCGCGCCGGTGACCGAAGCGATCCTCAACGCGGCGGCACCGGAGGCCGGGCAGCGGCTGCTGGACGTGGGCTGCGGCTCCGGAACGCTGCTCGCCAGGAGCGTCGAATTCGGCGCCGCCGTCGTCGGCGTGGACATCTCCGCGAACATGGCCGAGGCCGCGAAGCGCCGCGTACCGGAAGCCACCGTGATCGTCGCGGACGCGCAAGAGGCGGACCTGCTCGACCAGGCGCCCGGAGCGCCGTTCGACCGCGTGGTCTCCCGGTTCGGCGTCATGTTCTTCGACGACCCCGAGGCGGCGTTCGCGAACATCCGCAAGGCCACCGCACCCGGTGCCCGACTCGTGTTCGCCTGCTGGCGCGGCGAACCCGAGAACCCGATCTTCAGCACCGGATCGAGCGTCCTCGCCGACCGCCTCGACCCGCGGCCCGAACCGCCAGCGCCGAACGAGCCCGGCCCCACGGCCTTCGCCGACCCCGACCGCCCCGCCTCGCTACTGAAAGCCGTGGGCTGGGCCTCGGTCAGTGTCGACCCGCTCGACTTCTCATGCGACTACGGCATCGACGGCAGCGACGGCGTCGAAGAACGCCTGGCCACCGTCCTGAGCACCGGCACCGGCCGCACGGCCCGCGACCAGCTCCTGCCGCGCCTGGGCCATGAAGGCTGGAACGACGTCATCGAGGAAGTCCGAGCCGAACTGCGCGACCGCCGAGTGGACGGCGTCGTCAAGTTCCCCGGAGCAGCCTGGCTGGTGACCGCGACCAACCCCGCGATCTGAACGCCGTGAATCCACGCCGAACGGCTCGGCGTGGTGGACGCGTCGGCTTCAGGCCACCTCGAGTGCGAGTCGTCGTCCGGCCAGGCCCCGGCCTCGGTTCGCGATCCATGTCCCCGCGTCCTGAAGCACCGATGCGGCCGGGCCGTCGGATTCGGACAGCACCAGCGGGATGCCCTCGTCACCTCCGGCTCCGATGCCCGGGTCGATCGGGATCCGGCCCAGGAGCGGGACGCCGTACCCGAGGCTCGAAGTCAAGGTCGCGGCCACTTGAGCGCCGCCGCCGGAGCCGAAGGGCTCCAGCGTTCTCCGCTCGGCAGTTCGGCCCAGGCCATGATCTCGATGACGCCGACGATCCGCTGCGACTCAGCGGGAGTTCACTCCTCATATCCGGTGGCAGCCGGTCGAGGTCCTGGTGCAAGATCAGTCTGTGAAGGTGATCGTTCAGTGGGTTCGCACGTCGTGGACCAAAGAGTCTCGTGGCGGCCCGTCTGCCGCGGTCCGGAACGCAGCTCCCAGTGGCTTCGCCCTCCCGCCCAACACACCGCCATTCGTGCATGAAGTCACGATGCGTGAAGCTGAGGGCTTCCAGCCACATTTCGCCACACTCACCGAGATGCCAGCCTCGTCTGTCCAGGCCGGAGCTTTCCTTCAGATGGAAGGTGATGGGCGGCTCAAGGTCAGACTGATCCCGTCGCCATTCGGGATACCGCATCGAAAGCAGCGTCCGCCAGCGGTCCGAATTGAGCGCGGCGAATGGCTGCGATGGCAGGTCAACTACCGCTTTGCCGGTTTGAGCGGCGGCAAATGGACGTACCGGCTCGATACGCTCAATGTCGTCAACGGGCCCGCGTCAACGAACATATTCATCGGAGCCCCTACCCGCCATGTCGACGAATGCGCAATCTTGCGGTGATCCTCGCGGTCGACACGCTGGCCGTGCTCCGCGCGCGCTGCCAAGAAAGCGGCGGGCTTGGATCCCAGCGCGCCGCCGAGTCTCGGGGATCTCGACGGTGTGTTGATCCGGGACGAAACCGGGTGCGTCAAGAAGGGCCGCTCCTCGGTCGGGCCGGCTCGGCAGCACTCGGGAACGGCGGGTCGGATCGAGACCTCCCCGATCATGCTGTTCGCCGCCGCACTCGACCAAGGGCATGCCCTGGTCGACCGCGAGATTTACCTGCCTGAAGAGTGGTCCGCGCGCTTCTTCTTGCCTGCCTCCCGCCTCGGCCAGTGCGCGGCCGTAGGCCTTCAGGAGCGCTCGCTCATCGAGTGCCCCGAGCCCGTCGAATACCTGGTACGCGGAGACGAACGTGGCCGGGTCGAAGCCCGCCGGTCCGACTCCGACGTGGAAAGGCCCGGTGGGAGTCGGGCGGGTACGACACTGCGGAAGAACGCGACCTCGCGGTCGTCCAACTGGTCATCACGCGAGAGTCGAGCAGTGAGCGGGCGCTTTCTAGTCGCGGCGACAACGACATCCACCGCCCCTCGCAACTACTTCCGGGACGGCCCTTACCCTCCGATCAATTTCCCGAGGGTTCGGGCTCGTCGCAGCCGTACCATTCTTCGTCGCTGTAGGAGATGTCGCTGAAGTACATCGGCGAGCCGAGGTGCCAGTCTTCGGGCGGATCACCCGGTAGGTCGCCGAAGATGCCGAAGCGCTGGTAGTGGTCGTCGACGACGTCGCAGAGCACGACCTTCGCGTCGTATCCCTCCTCGGCGCAGCCGGGGTGGCACCAGGCGCCGGCGACCTTTCCGGAAGCGACGGCGCTGGAGCCGCCCCATGACTCCCAAACCAGGTCGGACGCGAAGGTGAACTCCGTGAACATCAGCGAGTCCGGTCGCTGGACGTCATACAGTTCCCCGTCGTCGCCTTCGAGCGTGGTGATCTGGGCGACGTAGACCTCGCCGACCGGATCCGCCGCCGCCGACGATTCGGTCACTTCACTCAGCACATCCTCCACCGGCGCGGAGTCGTCGGTGCAGGCAGCGAGCGTGACGGAACCGAGCAGCAGGGTCAAGATCAGGGCAGGGGCGTTCCTCATGGGAACAGAGACTACCCGCCTTAGCGCCCTTCGAGACTGACCCGCAGCACAACTGGGCACTGTGGGCTCAGTGCGCCTCGCAACCCAACTTGCGGCTGGACAAGCTGTGGCCACAACGTGAGGAGGCATTTGCTACCGACCGCGGTTCCGACATGGTGGATCTCTCACAGACTCGCTGAACGTCTCGCAATGCGCTTTGCGCGCAAGGGGACATCTGCTCTGAGTGATTGTTTTCGGACGGCGAGGTCGTTCGTTATGGAGCGCTGGGACCGGTCTGCGAGCTTCGCCTGGCTCGATAGCATACGTGCGTGAATGCTCAAGGTAGACCATCGGATGAAGTCTTTTCTGCGTTCGGCAGCGGGGAGGCGAGGCGGGAGAAGCTCGAGGGTGGTCGCGGGCTGACGTGGAAAGCAGGGCCCGTGGTGGTGCGTCCGACCGGTGACGCGGACGAAGCGAATTGGCGAGCAGAGGTGCTCGAGCATCTCGTCCACACGGGGGAGTTCCGGACGCCGCGTCCGATCCGGGCGGCATCGGGCCAGTGGGTCAATGATGGATGGGAAGCGTGGCAGTGGGTGCCTGGTGCTGCGGACGATCCCGTCTCCTGGACGTCGTGAGAGCTGGAAACGCGTTCCACCATGCGATCCCGGCTTTGGCTCGTCCGGCGTTCATCGACACTTCCGACGACCCCTGGGCTCGCGCTGATCGCATCGCCTGGGAAGAGGAGTCGCTACCTTCCGATGTGATGCTCGAACGCCTCGCGGCACAGTTCCAGCGCGTGGATTCGCCGTCCAGCTCATCCATGGTGACTTGCTCGGCAATGTCCTCTTCTCCGAAGACGAGCCGCCGACGATCATCGACTGGGCGCCGTATTGGCGACCGGCTGGTCTCGGGGCCGCAATCGCTGCAGTGGATGCGGTGTGCTGGCATGGCGCCCCGGTCGATCTGCTGTCCGTGGTGGGGGGCGGGACATCGCGGAGTGGGAGCAGCTGCTGGTGCGCGCCCTGACCTTCCGCATGGCGACGCTCCACCTGCGCAACGTGTGGGACTTGAATAAGCCCTGTTGACGACCGGCCTTACCCTCGGCGAGGATGACCACTATGGTCGCCGACGACATTACCGAATCAGTGGCGGAACCCCAGACCACTCACGACGGGCTGCCAATCAGTCAGGAACCGCCGTATGGCGTCTCGGTGGTGGTCCACGCCCAATCGCCTGACGGGACGCGTTACCTGCTCCTGCACCGCGCTCATCACGGTGCGGACTATGAGGGCGACTGGGCCTGGACGCCACCCGCTGGGGCACGGCAGCCCGGTGAGGAGGTCGGTCAAGCGGCACGGCGTGAGCTGTCCGAGGAGGCCGGTCCGGACATCGCCGCATTCGCTGAGGCCATCCTCCCGTTCCCGGGTGGGCAGGGAGAGTGGGCCAGGTTCCTCCTCGAGGTGCCCTGGGGCACGCCAGTGGAGCTCGTCGACCCCGAACACGATCGCTGGGAGTGGGTCACCCTGGAAGAAGGGCTCCGCCGATGTCACCCCGAGCCGGTGGCGGACGCATTGTGGATCGCCTCAGGTCTCACCTGATCTCACAAGAGAGCAGGGACCGCGCACGTTCCGGGACTGTTCTGCATTCAGGGCGCTCTCCGAGGACTCCGGTCCACCCTCAGGCTATCGACGGCTTCCTGTACAGCATCGACCTTTCGACGGCTCACGCCGATGAGCTGCGGGACCGGTTGACGGCCTACCGGGAGTTCGGGACCTCGCTTGGCTGCTACTCATCCCGCACTGCCGTCCAGGCGGCGGCGAAGCGCGTCGTGAGTCGGGGTGATCGGGACCGCAACCTTGACATCCGTCGCTGGGCGGGGGAGAACGGTCTGCCGATCAAGGCCCGAGGCAAGATCGCGGACGCGGTCATCGCCAAGTACGACGCCGCCCGCACCGGCTCCTGATCGAGGGACGGTCCGAGCGGTGCCCCGCTGCGGCTGGGGACTCGCCCCTGCGCGGAGACCGATGGCCCCTGGGCGGTCCGCAGCCGTCTTCACAGGTCAGGGCCGTTTCTCGGCCGGAGCTGCGCTGCAGATCGCGAGAACACCGGGCAGCGCCGCGGAGCAGGAATGCTGTACCCTGGCTGAGGCCGCTCAGCGGCCATCGGGACGTAGCGCAATTTGGTAGCGCACCTCGTTTGGGGCGAGGGGGTTGCAGGTTCAAATCCTGTCGTCCCGACAACGGCGGTCGGGTGGCCGCGTGGCTATGATCGAGTTCGCGCAGTTCGTTCCTCGGACGGCACACTCGGTCCAGGCTTCGGACACTTATTGCGAGGCCAGGTCGCCACCGAATCCTCGCCGCCGGTCGCTTCGAGCTGCGCCACGATGTTCCACAGCGCGTAGCACTTGCCGTCGATTCCCCAACCTGGCTGCGGCTGAGCCGGTACGGCCAGGCGCGCACGGTTCTCAAGCCAGTCATACGTGAAAACCGGTCGCGTCCTCCCCCCATTGCCGCTCAGGTCCACGATGATCTTCTGGAACTTGAAGTCCGCCTCGTGACCGGCCGCCCAGGCGTTCAAGGCCGCGGCGGGTCTGGTCGAAATGCCGTCGCCAGTCCGCGAACAGCTCCGCGATGGCCCTGTGCTGGTGGCTGGCAGCCAGTCCCAAACGCAGCGCTTGGTATCTTGCCGCTGCACTATTCCTCTGCGTGCGGCGGATCAGCTCAGCGACGAAGGCCTGCTCGTCCCACAGGGGACGACCTTGGCGGCCGTCTCCGAATCGGGGCCGGTCATCGGGTGATGTCGCGAGCCACAGCGCTTCTGGCAGTCACCCGCAGCAAGTCCGACCGGGTCAAGGCTTCCAGAACTTGGCGGCGATGCGGGCGAGGGCATCGCGCTGCAAACGGCTGAAATGCGGCTCGAACCGATAGGTGAGGTAGAGGCAGGGAGGTTCGGCGTCGACACGGAACGCGTTGCCAAGCCAGCGGGCCGGGTGGTCGTCCACAAGCTCCCAGAGCTGGACGAAGCGTTCGCCGGGAGTGACCGTCATCCTGATGTGAAGGTCGAGGTAGTCGAACTCCTCCGAGCGGGCGATCGCGGGGTCGGGGTAGCCGCTGGGCAGCGGGCGTGCGTCGGGTCCGGTCATTGCGGGCCAGCCGTTCCGTGCAGTGATGACAATCCGGTCCCATCATCGCAAACTACAGTTCGTACTCGGTCGTTCGGTCGGATAGGAGTGTCAGCAGTGGCGGTTTCGGTTTCCGTGGTGGTCGGCCCATCCCTTTGCGTTGCCTTCGAGCCAGTACCGCACGGCCAGTCCGGCCTCGCCAACCCAATCGTTGCCCACGAGTGCGCTTGCTGCGCTTATTGCTTCGTTTGGTTGCGCATGGACCTTCTGTGACTGCATGGGCTGATCCCAGAGGCTGCCACAGTGGTCAGGACCGTACGATGAGGGCAACGTTCCTTCAACGAAGAGGCTGAGCTGATGGCAACGAACGCAGAAGACTACACGCCCGACTTCGACGTCTCCAGGCCCACGATCGCGCGCGTCTACGACGCGATCCTCGGCGGGAGTGACAACTTCGCCGCCGACCGCGAGGGCGCGGCCGCCTACATGAAGTACGTCCCCAACGCCAAGGACGTCGCCCTCGACAACCGCGCCGGACTCCGCAAAGGAGTGGAGTACATGGCGCGGCACGGGATCGACCAGTTCCTCGACATCGGGGCGGGCCTGCCCACCATGGAGAACACCCACCAGATCGCCCAGGCCGTGAACCCGGACGCCAAAGTCGTCTACGTGGACAACGACCCGATCGTGCTCGCGCACGGCCGGGCCCTACTGGCCACCAACGACTCCACGACCGTCGTGACCGCTGATCTGCGCGACCCGCAGGGCATCCTTGACCACCCCGAGGTCAAGGAGATGCTGGACTTCACCCGCCCCATCGGCCTGATGGTGGTGGGCCTGCACATGCACTTCCACGACGACGATGGGGCCGACGAGTGGGTGCGGGTCCTCATGGACGCCTGCCCGTCCGGCTCCTACCTGCTCATGACCGACTTCGTCGACACCGGCGAACCGCTCCAGAAAGCGATCGAGCAGGCCGGCCTGGAGTCCCTGGGCAATGGCTGGATCCGCACTCCCGAGCGGATCAAGGAGCACTTCCTGGGCCTGCCGCTGGTCGAGCCGGGCCTCGACTTCATCCCCCGGTGGTTCCCCGCCGAACCCGACCGCGACGTCCCGGCCGAGGCGGACCTTGAGCCCTGGCACAAAATCATGATGGGCGGCCTGGCCTACAAGGCCTGACCGAACGACAGTGGCAGGCGCGC
>DATABR010000154.1:0-4564 GCA_036259435.1 Glycomyces sp. | reverse complement strand
CCGAGCCCAACCGGAAGGGAGCCCGATCATGACCGCCCTCTCCAACCTCCGGCTCCCGACCCGCCGCTACGCCCTCGGCGTCGGCATCGCGGGGGAGGGGCTCAAGTACTTCCGGTACTGGATCCTCGCCGCGATCGCGGTCGCCTTCCTCGGCCCGCTGGCGCTCTCGCGCTACCAGGAGATCGACTACTCCACCTGGTTCTACACCGGCAACGTCGCCAAATGGTTCACCGTGTTCGTCGCCGCCGCCTTCGTGTACGTGCTGGTGCCGAACATGATCGCCACCGGCCTGACCCGCCGCGAGCTCGCCGTCGCCATGGGCGTGTTCGGCCTGCTGTGGTCGGCCGTCCTCGGCGCACTCACCCTCGCGGGCTTCCTCGCCGAGCACGCCTACTACGACGCACTCGGCTGGTCCCAGGGCATCGAGCGCGACCAGGCCATGGTCCCGCTCGAGACGTGGGGCGAGGCCGCCGCCTTCGGCGCGGTCTACGCGCTGCTCTACCTGCTCTACTTCATCGGCGGCACCTTGATCGGTGCGGCCTCCTACCGCTGGGAGGGCACCGGCTGGCTCGTGGTCTTCCCGATCGCCCTGGTCGTCTTCAGTCTCGACAACGCCGTGTTCAACACCGACCCGTGGGGACCGGACGGGCTCCGGGTCGTCACCGGCCTCGTCGAGGACTGGGGTCCGGGCGTCGTGCTCGCCCTCATCGCCGCCGCCACCGCGATCGGCGCCTATCTCGCCTACCGCGTCCTGCGGAACGTCCCACTGCGCTCCAAGAAGGCCTGACCATGACCACCAACGCACTCCGCACCGGCCTCGATCGCCGCCGCTACCGCCTCGGCCGGCGCCAGTTCACCGCATCGGTCCGCCTGCTGCGCTACTGGCTCCTGTCCGCCGCAGCGATCGTCCTCATCGGATCGCCCGCCGTGGCTCTCATCTGGCACGGCAGCGACATCACCCTCTGGGCGCCCACGATCTCGATCCTGCAGTGGTTCGCCGCCGCCATCGCCGGAATGTGGCTCGCGAGCACCGTGCCGAGTCTCATCGCCAACGGGCTCACCCGAAAAGAGCTCACGGCCGCGTTCCTCGTCTTCGGCGCGCTCACCGGACTCACCCTGGGGATCCTCGCCGTCGTCGGCTTCGCAGCCGAGCACGCCCTCCTCGCCGCCGTGGCCGAACCCCTCGACACCTGGGGCCAGGCCATCGCCAAGGGCGCGCGCTACCTGCTGGTCGCCCCCGTCTACTTCTTCGCCGGAGCCGCCGTCGTCGCGCTCGCGCTCCGCTTCGGGAAGGAAGGCGCGTTCCTGGTGACGCTGCTGCTCGTCGTACCGCTGACCATCTTCGCCGGCACCCTCAGCCTCGAGTTCTTCGGCTACGGCGTGGACGTCGACACCTGGGCGTTCGCGACCTGGCTCGCCGCCGGGCTCGCGTTCCTCGCCGCGCTCATCGCGACCGTGGTGCTGGCACTCCGCTCGATCCCGATCCGCCCCAAGGGAGCCTGACCATGAACGCCGTTCTCGCACAACGCAAGTACCGCATCGCCGGGCGACTGGCCAACGACACGGCGTGGACGTTCGGGCTGTTCTCCGCCGTTGCCTTCCTCGTACTCGCCGCCGGATCGGTCGCGTACAGGCTTGTCACCGGTGAACAGGAGGAGTTCGCCCTCTGGCTGCTCTTCGCGATCCCGCTGATGATGACCGTCCTCGGGTGGGTCCACCTGACGAAGTCCTACCCGCTGGCACTCGCCAACGGCCTCACGAGAAAGGAGTTTCTGGCCGGCTTCGCGATGTTCGGCCTCGCCACCGTCCTCGCCACGGCGGCGCTCACCCAACTGGCAGTCCTGATTCTCGATCACGCACCGGCGAACGGCAGTGCCCACACGATGGGCTTCTACGGGATCGCGCCGTTCGAATCGCTGGCTCGCCCCGCGCTCTACTTCACCGCCGGCGCCGCGGCCGGGGCCGCGATGCTCCGCATCAGAAACCGCTGGTTCGGCGCTCTGATCGGCGCCCTTATGGTCGCCGCCGTCGTCTACCGGCAGCTCGGGTACATGTTCGGGGTGAGGCTGATCGAAAGTGAAGGGACGCCGATCTTCGACGAGATGAGCGACATGGCCGCATACGATGCCGTCCTCGCCGTCCTGTTCGTCCTCGCCGCCTGGGCTCTGCTCGCACGGGCCCCGATGCGGCCGAAACCAGCGTGAGCCATGCGCCTCGAACGGGCCATGCCAAGTGCTGACGCCGTGTCATTCGGCTGGGCCGCGCCGAGTACTGACGCATTCGCCTGGGCCACGGGACTGGTCAGCGCCGAAGTGCCCCTCCCAGTGGTCGTGCTGCTCGTCTGCGTCGCGGCCGGACTGGTCGCCGGGCTGCTGCTCACCATCGGACCGGCCGCCGCGCCCCGCCCCGTCCGGGACGCGGTGGCCGGACCGGAGCGAGGCACCCGCGCCACACCGTCCACCGACCCCTCACGCGCAGCGCCCGGAGGGTGGGACACTGGAGGACGGCCAATACACGCTTCGGAAGGTCAGCACATTGTCGATCCAGCCCATCCGCATCTTCGGCGACCCGGTCCTGCGCACCGCGGCCGAGGAAGTCGACACCTTTGACAGGGAATTGCGGGGCCTCGTGAAGGACCTGCTCGACACCATGCGCGACGAAGGCGGCGCCGGGCTCGCCGCGCCGCAGCTGGGCATCGGCAAGCGGGTCTTCACCTTCGACGTCGACGACGTCATCGGCCACATCGTCAACCCCGTCCTCGAATTCCCCGACGAGGAAGAGCAGGACGGACCCGAAGGCTGCCTGTCCCTCCCCGGGCTCTACTTCGACACCGTCCGCCGCCAGAACGTCGTCGCCAAGGGCTTCAACGAATACGGCGACCCCCTCCAGATCGTCGGCACCGGCCTCATGGCCCGCTGCCTCCAGCACGAGACCGACCACCTCGAGGGCATCATCTTCATCGACCGCCTCGACGCCGATCGCCGCAAGGCTGCGATGTCCGAGATCCAGTCCCAGGACTGGTACAACGAAGACGTCAAAGTCAAAGTCACCCCCCACGACTCCAAGGGTGTGTTCTTCAAACGATGAGGATCGTCTTCGCCGGGACCCCGGAGGTCGCACTGCCGACCCTCGAGGCCCTCCACGGCTCCGACCATGACGTGGTCGCCGTCCTGACCCGACCCGACGCCCGAGTCGGCCGCGGCCGCAAGGTCTCCCGCTCGCCCGTCGCCGCCTGGGCCGTTGAGCACGGCATCGAAGTGCTCAGCCCCGCCAAACCGCGCGAGCCCGCATTCCTCGACCGGCTGCGCGAACTCGACGCCGACCTCGTGCCCGTCGTCGCCTACGGCGCGCTCGTGCCGCCCGCCGCCCTCGGAATCCCGCGCCTGGGCTGGATCAACCTGCACTTCTCGCTCCTGCCCGCGTGGCGAGGCGCCGCCCCCGTGCAGCACGCCGTGCTCAATGGCGACCCTATGACCGGCGCGTGCGTTTTCCAGCTCGAAGAAGGCCTCGACACCGGTCCCGTCTACGGCCGCCTCACCGAGCCCATCGAGCCCGGCGACACCGCCGGCGCGCTCCTCGACCGCCTCGCCGCCGCCGGAGCCCGCCTCACCCTCGACGTCGTGAACGGCCTCGAAGCCGGTGCGCTCGCGGGCGAACCGCAGCCCGAGGACGGGATCTCCCACGCTCCCAAGATCACCGTCGACGACGCCCGCGTCCGCTGGGCCGACCCCGCCTTCGCCGTCGACCGCCGCATCCGCGCCGTCACCCCGGCCCCCGGCGCCTGGACCGAGTTCGAAGGCCAACGACTGCGCCTCGGCCCCGTCCGCGTCGACCCCGACGGGCCGCATCTAGCCCCCGGCGAAGTCGCCCTCGCCAAGCACCACGTCCATGTCGGCACCGCGACCGACCCCGTCCTCCTCGACCAGGTCCAGCCCGCCGGGAAGAAACCGATGGACGCCGCCGCATGGGGCCGCGGCCTCCAGACCGAAGGACCCGTCTTCGCATGAGCGACAAAAGAAAACGCAGCCGCAACCGCCGCGATGACGACGAGCCGCAGCGCCCGAACGTGAATCCGCGCCGCGTCGCCTTCGACGCGATCAGCGCCGTCACCGCCGACAACGCCTACGCCAACCTCGTGCTGCCCAGGATGCTCGCCGAGACCGACAACACCGGCCGCGACGCCGCCCTCGCCACCGAGCTGACCTACGGCACGCTCCGCAGCCTCGGCACCCTCGAAGCGATCCTCGCCGCCGCTTCCGGGCGTGACGTGCGCGAACTCGATCAGAACCTCGTGGACGCCCTCTGCCTGGGCACCTACCAGCTGCTGTACATGCGCATCCCGCCGCACGCGGCCGTCGCGACCACCGTCAGCCTCGTCAAGGCCGCCGTCTCGCCGCGCGTCTCGGGCCTGGCCAACGCGGTGCTGCGCAAAGTCGCCGCCAAGGACCTCGACCAGTGGGCCGACGAACTCGCCACCGGTGACCGCATCGCCGACCTCTCCCTGCGCTACGCCCACCCGCGGTGGATCACCGAAGAGTTCGAGGCCGTGGTGGGTCCCGATGAG
>DATABR010000153.1:0-21185 GCA_036259435.1 Glycomyces sp. | reverse complement strand
GGCTGAAACGTCGCGGTCTCGATCGGGCAGCGACCGGAGTTCGAGGACGACCTCCTCGATGCGGTGCTGCCGCTGGCCGAGGAGGTCCCGCTCGACGGCCCGACCCGCACCGGCCTTTACGCGCCGTTCGCTTTCGCGGTGAAAGCCGGAGCGGGCCAAGGGACGCTGGAGCGCCTGCTCGCGATCCTCGGCCGCGATCCCGAGTGGCGGCCCGGCCGCGGCTAGCCGTAGATCCGCAGCAGTTCTCGCTTGAGCACCTTCCCGCTCGGCCCCAACGGCAGTGCCTCGACCAGGTGGACGACGCGCGGGTACTTGTATGCGGCGATCGCTTCTTTCACGAACGCGACGATCTCGTCCGGTTCGGCCTCGACTCCTTGGACCGGGACGATCGCGGCGTGCACCTCCTGGCCGTGCGTCTCGTGCGGCACTCCGAACACCGCGGCGATGGACACCGCCGGGTGGCGGGCGAGGACGGCCTCCACCTCAGTCGGGTAGACGTTGTAGCCGTTGCGGATGATCATGTCCTTCTTGCGGTCGACGATGCGCACCACGCCTTCGCCGTCCACAGTGCCCAGGTCGCCGGTGCGGAACCAGCCGTCGATCACGGCCGCCGCGGTGGCTTCGGGGCGGCCGAGGTAGCCCTTCATGAGGTTGTGGCCCCGCACCACGATCTCGCCGAGCGCGCCTGGCTCTGGAATGAGCTCGATCCGGCCCTCGACCTCGGCGTCGGCGATCGCGACGTCGACGCCCCAGATGGGAATGCCCACGGTCCCGGGCCGGATCGCTTCGCCCACAACGTTGAAGGTGCACACCGGCGAGGTCTCGGTGAGCCCGTAGCCCTCGTGGACCTGCGCGCCGAAGACGCCTTCGAACGCCTCCAGCAGCGCGGTCGGCAGCGGCGCACCGCCGGAGATCGCGTACCGCAGCGGCGGCCTCTCGGGCGTGCGCTTGGCGGCCTCGACCATGGTGGCGTAGTTGGTGGGCACTGCCGCGAACACGGTAGCCTCGTGCCGTACCAGCAGTTCCAACGCTTCGTCGGGGTCGAATCTCGGCAGCAGGATGAGCGCCGCGCCGCGCCGGAACCCCGCGTTGAGCACGACGGTCTGGCCGAAGGTGTGGAAGAACGGCAGGCCGCCGTAGAGCACGTCGTCGGGTCGGTACTCGAAGGCGTCGAGCAGCCACGTGTGGACCTGCTCGATCATCGCCAGGTGCGAGCCGACCGCGCCTTTGGGCGTGCCGGTGGTCCCCGAGGTGTAGAGGATGGTCGCGGCGGCGAGCGGGTGCACCGGGGCGTACCGGGCGATCGGTTCGGCGACCGCGGCCTCGTCCTCCAAGCGTGCTACGGGTTCGCCACCGATCGCGAAGCCGTCGGGGGCGAGAACGGTGACGAGTGGGACCCCGGTGCGCGCGGCGGCCGGAGCGGCCTCGCCGAGCATCGGCGCGGCGGCCACCAGCAGATCGGCCCCGGCGTCCTCAAGCACGAACGCGATTTCGTCCTTCTTGAACAGCAGGTGGATCGGGACGACGACGGCCCCGAGCGCGAGGGCGGCGTAGTAGACGCGCGGGAAATCGGGCACGTTCGGCACGATCATCGCCACGCGCGAGCCGGGCCCGACCCCGCGTGCGGCGAGCGCTCCGGCGTAGGCGCGGGTCTGGTCCCACAGGGCCCCATAAGGAATGGTCTGGCCCATGAAATACAGGGCCGGGGCGTCGGGACGCCGCTTGGCTGTCTCGGCGAGGATCGCCGCGATCGAGAGCGTCCCCTGGCCGGGACCGTCGATCGCCTCATCGAGGGCATGTTCGTTGTGGGCAGGGTCGGGCTGATGCGTCATCGCACGTCTCCTTCCAGAAGCTTTCCTTATCCTGCCTTGCCGCGGCCGCACTGTCAGCGAGCGGCGGCCAGCCAGGCAGCGGGATCGCGGCGGATGCGGTCGACGACGGCCATGGCGGCGCCGATCGCGGCGGCGTCCGGCCCGAGGGTCGCAGGACGCACGGTGATCGGAGCCCACCGGGCGGAGAGCACGCGCTGGTCGATCTCGGCCTCGACACCGGCGATGAGCCAGGAGGAGAGCAGCGCGAAACTTCCTCCCAAGAGGACGGTGTCGATGTCGAGGAGGTTGAGCACGTTGGCGATCGCGACGCCGAGGGCCGTCGCGGCGGTGTCGAGGGCCGCGATCGTCTCGGGGCGGCCCGCGTCGGCCCAGGCCAGGAGAGCCGCATCGGCGGTCTGCCCTGCGGGGGGCGTCTGCCCGCCGAGGATCGCGGCGAGGCTCGCATAGGTCTGGAGGCAGCCGCGCGAGCCGCAGCGACACGGTTTGCCGTCGGGGTCGACGGTGAGGTGCCCGAGTTCGCCGCCCCAGCCGTGCGAGCCGCGCATGAGCCGCCGGTCGAGGATGATGCCCGCGCCGATGTCGAGTCCGCCTGAAACGTAGAGGAAGTGGTCGGGAGTGGCCTGATCGAGCTCACCGCGGGCGGCGAGGTTCGCCTCGTTGTCCACACTGGTCACGAGACCGAGCGGCGCGAGGCGTTCGGCGAGGAGCGCTCCCGCGTCCACGTCGCGCCACCCCAGCGCGGGCGCGGTGCGCACCACACCGCCGTCGGTCGGGCCGGGGACGGCGAGCGTCGCGGTGACGACCGCGAGCCCTTCAGCAGCCACGGCCTCGACCGCTTCGAACGCCACGCGGCCCAGGTCGTCCAGCACCGCCGGGGCCTCGGCATCGGCGAAGGGCGCGAACGCGAGGTGGCGCACCGCGCCGCTCAAGTCCACCACGCAGGCGGCCAGGCCGTCGGTGCGGATGTCGAGGCCGAGCCCGGCCGGGCCGCTGCGGGAGACGGTGAGGCCCATGCGGGGACGCCCGGCCCGCCCGTCAGACGTCGCGCCCGTCTCGGTGACGAGCCGACCGGCGAGAAGCTCTTCGACGATGCGGGTGATCGTGGGCCGGGTCAGGCCGGTGGCCGCCGCGAGCTCAGTGCGCGAGACCGGGGCCTCGGCGGCGAGGACCTGCCGGAACACGAGTTCGAGGTTGAGCGCCCGCAGCCGCTCCTGCCGCGCCGGGTCGTTCGAGCGGGCGTCCGCGGCGGCGCTCATGCCGTCGCCCGAATTTCGCCAGTGCACACAACGGCAGTGCACACAACGTCAACGCGCCTACCGACCGCGCTCATGACGACCGCGCTTCGGTCGCGAGCGCGGCGGCCGCGTCTTCGGTGAGGGAACCGTCTGCCACGACAACGAGGATATGCCGTTCGATCGGCTCGCCCGGCTCCAGCACCAGTGGACGGTCCCATGTGAGCGACGACCCGACACCGAGGTAGTCGCGGGCGCGCACGAACCACCGGTCCCGCGCCGTCGTCGCATCGGCGGGCGCGAACACCATCGTCCACTCACGACCATCACGTGCGCCGGACACCGAAAGCCACGGGGCGGTCGTGCCGTGCACCGCACGCACCCCAGTCCCGGCCGGGCTCTGCACGCGCACCACCCCCGTCGAAACCGGTCCGCGCCAAAAGAACCCGCCGTAACCAGCACCGACCCGGCCCAGAGCGGCGGGGCTGCGGATCGGCAGCGGCCGGTCCGTCGCATTGACGAGCCGCGTCCGCACCGCGAGCGTCCACGCGCTCGAAGACAAAGGGGCACAGGCGATCGAGCGGCGCTCGGTCAGCAGTGCCGCCCCGTCCCCGTCGACCCACTGCAGGGTGTGCGCGAGCTCGGATTCGGTGTGCCGCAGCCAGCGCTGGTGCCGCTGAGCGCCATGGTCGTCGAGCCAGGCCGGGCCGTGCCCGGCGACGAACGTGCGCCCGCCCCAGAAATTGCGGCCCCCGATATCGGGCGCGGCGATGCTGATGCCGAGCTGATGCGTGTGCGAATGCGGCCGCGCGTCGGTCACCAGACACCCGCCGAGGGTCCGCACCGGGTGCAGGAAAGGGCGGGGAGCGGAAGACGCGGGCAGCTCCGAACGCCACACGTAGCTCGCCACCTCATGCCCATCGACCTGCAGCCGGGCGACATCCGGACGTTCGGCGACCACCGATCGGGCCGTGCCGGAGTGCTCCATTGCGCCTCCTGTCCTCACCTACGCCTCGCGAGGTGCGGGGCTCGAAGCGACGGCGTCGACCAGGCCCGCGATCGTTCGGGGACCGAGTGCGCCGTCCGCGACTACCGTGATGATACGACGCCTCGGGCCCTCCCCCGGGGCGGCCGTCAACGGCTCCGTCCAGGCCAGCGAGGCCCCGACGCCCACATAATCGCCGCCGCGGACGAACCACGGATCACCTTGGGCCGCAATGTCGACGAACACGAGCGTCCACGGATCGGGCCCGCTCGCGCTCAAGGCCAGCCACGGGACGCGGGAACCGTGCAGCCGCTCCTCGCCTTCGACGCCGGGCCCGAGGATGCGCACGGTGCGCGGGCCGCGCCGCGCCCGCCAGAAGAACCCGCCGTACCCGGCCCCCGTGCGGCCCTTCACGCCCGGGCTCGAGAACTCGAGCGGTTCGGGCGTGACGTTCTGGAGCGCGAACCGGAAGTCGAGCGCCCACGCGCGGCCGTCCACCGGCCGGGCCGCGACCCGCCGCCGCTCACGCAGCAGCCTCGCGCCGTCCGGACCGATCCAGTGCAGCTCCTGAACGAGCACCGCATCAGTCTGCGCCTCCCAGCGGTGATGGCGCTGCACGCCGTGGTTCGGCAACGGCACCGACCCGGAGCCCCGCACATAGGTGCGCCCGCCCCAGAAATTCGCGCCGCCCACATCGGGCACCGCGACGCTCACCCCCGATTGGTGCAGGTGATCGGGCGGCATCGCCTCAGTGACCTCGACCCCCGCGAGCGTGCGCACCGGATGCAGGAACGGCCTGGGCGACAATGTGTTCGGCACATGCGGGCGCCACACGTACTCGGCGACGGCCTTCCCACCGAGCCGCAGCGGCCGCGTCTGCGCCAGGGTCACTACGTCGTTCAAGGGCCTAGCGTCCATGGGCGGCCGCGGCGGTGATGCGCACGGCGTCGAACACGCCGGCCCCAGTGCCGTTCCCGGTGGCGAACAGACCGAGCGCGGCCCCGACCCAGCGGCCCGGCGTGGCCTGAAACAGCGGCCCGACGGGTCGTAGCGGCGAACCGGCCAGAAACCGGCACCGGCCCTCCGCGTCGACCTCCACACCCAAGACCATCGCCGCATCCCCCTCGACCGGGATCGCGGACGCGGCGTCATAGGCGACGACGCTCTCGACGGTGCGGCGCACGAGCACGATGCCGTTCTCGCTGCGCGCCAAGCCGATCCACGCGCAGGTGTCGCCGACGACCGCGAGACCCGCGGTCGCGCCCGGACCGGCACCCTCAAGACGCAGCGTCGTCACCGCCCGGAACGGATCACCGGGGAGACGCCGGCCGAGCAGGTTCGGCAGCTGCCGCAGGTCCTCAGTGCCGGTGTCGACGCACGCGAGCCGCAGGTCAGTGCCAGTACTCGCCCAGTGCGGCTCGGGGTTGGCCTGCCAGGCCCACTGGGGGCCGATACCGTTCGCGAAGTCCTCGGGCGGCGCGGTCGCGCTGCCGCCGGGCACCGGCACGGGCCCGCCCGGCACCGGATTGCCCTTGTCGCCGATCTCGGGCCAGCCGTCCTCGCCCCAGCGCATCGGCTGGAGGTGCACGACCCGCCCGAACGGACCCCGGTCCTGGAAGTGCAGGAACCAGTCAGTGCCGTCCTCAGTGGTCACCCAAGCGCCCTGATGCGGCCCGTTCACGTCCGTACCGCCCTGTTCGAGGACGATCCGCTCCTCATAGGGCCCGAAGGGATCGCGCGAGCGGAAGGCCGACTGCCAGCCGTCCTTCACCCCGCCCGCGGGCGCGAAGATCCAGTACCACCCGTCGCGCTGGTAGCACTTGGGGCCTTCGAGCGTGCGGTAGCCGGGGAGGGCGTCACCGTCGATCACCACGGCGCCTTCGTCCAGGAGTTCGGTGGCGTCGTCGCTCATGCGGTGCACGGTGAGCCGGTTGTTGATCCCGGCGCGGCTCTTCGCCCAGCCGTGCACGAGATACGCAGCTCCGTCCTCCGCCCACAATGGGCAGGGGTCGATGAGTCCCTTGCCGCCCTTGAGGAGGTGCGGCTTCGTCCACTCCCCCGCCGGGTCCTCCGCGCTGGTGACGAACAGGCCGCGGTCGGGGTCGGGGTAGACGATCCAGTACCGGCCCGCGTGGTGGCGGATCGACGGGGCCCAGACGCCGCCGCCGCGCTGCGGGGTGCGGAAGTCCTGCTCCGGTTCGAGCCGGGTGAGCGCGTGGCCGATGATCGTCCAGTGCACGAGGTCGCGGCTGCGCAGGATCGGCAGGCCCGGCACCCGGTGGAAACTCGAAGCGGTCATGTAGAAGTCGCCGCCGACGCGGATCGCGTCGGGGTCGGACCAGTCCGCGTTGAGGACGGGATTGCGAAAGCGGGCGTCGTCAGTCATTTGAGTCCCGTCGTGGCGATGCCCTTGACCAGGTATTTCTGTCCGGCGATGAAGAAGCCGATGATCGGCGCGAGCGACAATGCGGACATCGCGAACATCTGGCCCCATTGGGATTGGCCCTCGGAGTCGATGAACTGGCGCAGCGCCAGCGGCACCGTGTACAGCTCGGGGTCGGTGAGGTAGATGAGCGGTCCGAAAAACTCGTTCCACACCGAGATGAACGTGAAGATCGCGGTGGTGGCGAAGGCCGGGCGGCACAGCGGCAGGATGATGCTCCAGAAGGTGCGGAACGGCCCGCAGCCGTCGATGCGCGCCGCGTCGTCCAGCTCGGGAGGCAGCGAGCGCATGAACTGCACCATCAAGAAGATGTAGAAGGCGTTGGTGGCCAAGAAGTTCGGCACCAGCAGCGGGTAGTAGGTGTTGAGCCAGCCGAGCTTCGCGAACAGGATGTACTGCGGGATGAGCAGCACGTGGCCCGGCAGCATCATGGTGCCGAGCATGAGCACGAAGAAGAGCTTGCGACCGGTGAACTTGAGCCGCGCGAAACCGTACGCCGCAAGGGAACACGAGAACAGATTCCCGAAGATGCTGAGCACTACGAGGACGATCGAGTTCGAGAAGTAGATCCCGAAGTCGTACTCCAGGGCGGTCCAGCCCTCGGTGTAGTTCGACGGGCTCCACTCGGTCGGCCACAGCGCCAGGTCGGAGAAGATGAGGTCGTTGGGTTTGAGCGAGCTGGAGACCAGCCACAGCAGCGGGTACATCATGACCAGGCCGATGAGGCACAGGATCACGTGCCGGGAGAAGCGGCTGCGGCGGGTGGAGCCGAACGTCTCCACCAGGGCTTCGTCGTCGGTCCGCCCTTTGGCGCGGGGCGATTGCGCGGTTGTGGACATGGGTGACCTCAGTTGTCGTAGTTGACCCAGTACTTGGCGGAGAAGAAGGTCAGGGCGGTGAAGACGGCGATGATCACCAGCAGGGTCCAGGCCATCGCCGAGGCGTATCCCATATTGAACTGGCCGAAGCCCTGTTGGTAGAGGTAGAGGTTGTAGAACAATGTGGAGTTCGCCGGTCCCCCGCCGCCGTTGTTCATGACGAAGCCCTGCGTGAAGGTCTGGAACGAGGCGATGAGCGACTGGATCAGGTTGAAGAAGATGATGGGGCTGAGCAGCGGCAGCGTGATCGAGCGGAAGCGCCGCCATTTGGAGGCGCCGTCGACGGCGGCGGCTTCGTAGTACATGGTCGGAATCTGCCGCAGGCCGGCCAGGAAGATCACCATCGGCGAGCCGAACGTCCACACGTGCAGGATGATCAGCGTCGTGAGCGCGTAATCGGGGTCGGAGGTCCAGGCGATGGCGTCCATGCCGAACCAGCCGAGGAAGGCGTTCACGATCCCGTCGAGCCCGAAGACATAGCGCCACAACAGGACCACCGCGACGCTCGCGCCGAGCAGCGAGGGCAGGTAGAAGACCGCGCGGTACCAGGGCAGGCCCTTGATGCCGCGGTTGAGGACCATCGCGACGCCGAGCGCCGCCGCCAGTGAGAGCGGCACGGACACGAACGTGTATATGAACGTGACCTGCAGGGATTTGTGCAGCACCGGGTCGCTGAACATTGCTACGAAGTTGTCGAACCCGATCAACTGGGGAGGGTTCAGCAGGTTGTAGTCGGTGAACGCCAGGTAGAGCGAGGCGAAGAACGGGACGATCGTGAAGAGCATCCCGATGAACCACGGCAGCAGGAACAGGTAGCCGGCGCGGTCCTTTCGCTCCCTCCTGCGCCGCTTTCGCTGCGGCGGCGCAGGAGGGACGACCGCCCCCGGCATGACGGCGGCTTCATCGGCGGCGACTGCGGTTTCCGTGGTCACCCGGCGATCGCCGCTTTCGCGTCCTCGATGAACGCGGCGGCCCCCGCAGCGGGAGTCGTCCGCCCGAACTCGACCTCGACGGCGACGGCGTCCAGGAAGTCCGCGATCGCGCTGCCACCCGGCGGGTAGGTGAACGAGCGCGGCAGGTCCTCGCCCTGCAGGGCGATCAGGTAGTCGGTGGCGAGCTGGTCGTCAGGCTCCAGGGAGGCCTTGACCTCCTCGGCCACAGCGGCATTGGCCGGAACACCGCGCGTGGTGCCCGTCGCGAGCGAGGCCTCCGGGTCGTTCGTGAGGAAGTCGAGCAGCTTGATCGCCTCCTCGGGATGCTTCGACTGCGACGCGACCGACCACAGGTGCGGGCAGTCGATGGACTGGCCGCGGCGCACGGCCTGCGTCTCGCCGGGAATGCGCAGCAGGGCGAGGTTCCCGCCGCAGGCGGCGTTGTAGCCGAGGAAGTTGTTGGTGGGGATGATCTGCGAGGCGAGCTTGCCCTGCGCGACGTAGGACTGGTCGGGGCCGCCGCCGATCTCCTCGAAGAAGCCCGCGGGCGGGTAGCCTCCCGATTCGCGCAGCCCGCCGATCATCGAGAACCATGCCTCCACAGTGGCTGCGGTGACGCCGAGTTCGCCTGCTTCGGTGAAGAAGTCCTCGCCCTGCTGGCGCGTCCAGACGAGGAGGTTCGCGAGGGTCTGGGCGTCGAAGCCGGTGCCGTAGACTTCGCCGCCGCTGGCGTCGCTGATGGCCTTCGCGAAGGTCGCCAGGTCGTCCCAGCTCCAGGTGTTCCCGTCGGGGACGGCGACGCCGTACTGGTCGGCGAAATCCTTGCGGATCACGAAGCCGATGGTGTTGAGCCCGGCGGGCACGCCGTAGACGCTGCCGTCCACTTCGGCCAATGTGGCGGCGCTTTCGCCGAGCCCTGAGAGGTCGATCGCGTCGGCGTGCTCATTGAGGTCGAGCAGCGCGCCGCGGTCGGCGTACTCGCGCAGGCTGTCCATGCGCATCGCCATGAGATCCGGCGGGTCGCCGGCGGCGAAGCGGGTGGCGAGCTTGTCCTGGTAGGGGCCGGAATCTTGGTATTCGACCTCGATGTTGACGCCGGGGTTGGCTTCCATGAAAAGGTCGAGGGCGGCCTGGGTCTTCTCGGCGCGCACGGCGTCGCCCCACCAGACCATGTTGAGGGTGACGCCGTCGCCGGAGTCGTCGCCGCCACCGCCGAAGCCGCGCCCGCAGGCGGCGAGCCCGGGGACGGCGGCCAGGCCGAGGCCGGAGAGCTTCATGAGGTTGCGGCGGTTGAGATCGGAGGGAGAGGCGGGGGTCTGTTCACTGGTCACGCTGGCGGTCCCTTCACACGGACGAGGGGTCGGGGTATCGATCGGACTCGATGAGTGCGACCAGGCTAGGACGGCGGGCCAGGTTATGTCAAGTCATGAAATTAATTGGCCGGAAGTTCTGGCAATCCATTGACCATAATCGATGCGCTTCCTACACTGATCACTATCACTGAGCTCAGTCGCCATCCGCCGTCTACCGGAAGGAGCGTCTCGTGAATCTTTATTCGACAAGCAGATTCCGCCGCACCGTCATCGCATTGACCTCGGCCGCGAGCCTCGTGCTCGCCGGCGTCATCGTCGCCGTGACGGTGCCGGCCGCCACCGCCGACCCCGCCGGACCGGCCCAGCAGGACTGGTCCGACACCGCCGACGGCTTCGCGTCCCTCCCGGGCCTGGGACGCGGACCGACGACCGGTGGCGCCGCGGGCGACACGGTCACCGTCGACTCCCAGGAGGAGCTCAACCAGTACGTCACCGCCGAGGAGCCGTACGTCATCCAGGTCGCCGACACGATCGAGATCAGCCCCAAGGGCACCGAACTCCGCGTCAAGTCGAACAAGACGATCATCGGCGTCGGCACCGCGGGCGAGATCGAAGGCGGCGGGTTCTTCCTCGCCGCGGGCGTCCACAATGTCATCATCCGGAACCTCACGATCCGGGACACCCTCATGCCCGAGGACGACCCGGACGACAAGGAGTACGACTACGACGCCCTCCAGATGGACACCGCCGACCACATCTGGATCGACCACAACCGGTTGACCAGCATGAACGACGGTCTCATCGACAGCCGCAAGGACACCACGTTCCTCACCGTCTCGTGGAACCACCTGCTGGACAACAACAAGACGTTCGGCATCGGTTGGACCGACAACGTGACCTCGCAGATCACAGTGCACCACAACTGGTTCCAGGACACGAACCAGAGAAACCCCAGCGCGGACAACATCGCGAACCTGCACATGTACAACAACTACATGCAGGACATCAGCGGGTACGGCAACTACGTGCGCGGGCAGACGCAGGCGGTGATCGAGAACAGCTACTACGACAACGTGCACAACCCGTACTACGTCGAAGAGGGCGAGCTCGTGCAGCGGGGCAACATCGACGTCGACTGCGACTGGGACAGCGGCCTGACCACCGAGAAGGGCGACGCGTTCGACCCGGGCGACTTCTACGACTACGAACTCGACCCGGCTTCCGAAGTGCCGAGTCTCGTGAGCGAATTCAGCGGCCCGCAACCTGAGATCGGGACCTGAGCTGCGGCGACGCCGAATTCAGGCGGTGCCGCGCAAAGGAGGGCGGCCCCCGCACCGGTGCGTGGTGCCGGGGCCGCCCTTCGTGCGGCGCGGCGTCACTGCAAGTCGCCGGGGGCGTCTTCTCGGCGCAGGAACGCGAGGCGGGCGGTTTTGCCGGGTAGTTGGACCTCCGGGCCGAGCGTGAACCCGGTGCGGCGCAAGCGGGCCGCGGCCTGCTCGTTCCGGGTGTCGGGCTCCACGACGATTCGCAGGTGCTTCGGATCGTCGAACAGGTACGCGGCGAGCACGCCCATGAGGATGCCGGTGAACCCGACCTGCGCCGTGCCGCGAGAGGAGGCGACCAGCAGGTGGGCGCCGACGTCGCCGGGCTCGACTTCGTAGCACTCGCCGACCGGGTCGGCGCCGGGCTCGTAGGTCTGGAACAAGGCGATCGGTTCGGCGTCCCGCAAGATCAAGAACGCGTGATGCGTCGCGATCGAATCGAGGTACTCGTAGATCTCGAGGACCTTCTCGCGAGAATGCGAGGTCATGCCCCAGAATTTCGCCCTCTCCTCGGTGACCCACCCGTAAATGAGGTCGATGTCCTCAGTGGGCCGTACGGATACGATGGCGACGCGGCCGAAGTCCCCTATGTGCTGTTCGAAGACGGCGGGGCGGTCGATCATGCGGTGCTCCTCATGCAGCTGGTTCCAATCGGTGACGACGGGGACCAGTTCGCCGCGCTGCCAGAGCGGGAACTGGTCGCGGTAGTGGGGTCCGGGCAGGCCTGACGATCCGAAGGGGACGATCCAGCGGCTCTGCTCGCGATCGGCGAGGTCCCAGACCCAGCGGGCGGCGGGGCCGCGAGTGAAGTGCTCGGTGACGCCGGGAAGGCCGGAGGTGGAGAGCACGCAATCGACATCGCCGCCGGTGCCGTCCAAAGGCTCCAGGTCGGCGGAGGCCGACGCAGCGCCCGGAGGAAGGTCCCGCCACGGCACGAGCCGATGGGTCGCACCCCAGGTGACGGGCTCGCTCTCGGCGGCCTCGTGCAGGGCCGACCGCAGCACGGCCTCCCGCTCCGGGGCATCGATGAACGCGAGGACGTACTCGAGCGCGAAACCGATCCGGGAACGCAGTGAGAACCAGGGCGCGAACAGCGCCGCGGGCTTGGACTGCTCGACCAGCGCCGCGAAGCGGGGCAACTCGGCGATACGCCTCACGACGCCCGCCCGGAGCATGGCGAAGGCGGCGGCCTCGGTGCTGTCGGCCTCCATCCGCCGGTCCCAGGCGCGCAGTCGCTCGAGCAGCTGCGCGGATCGCGGGCTGAGTTGGAGCCGCGAGAGCGGCCGCAACAGCACGTCGGCGGTCGGCAGCAGCGTGTCACTGTGGATTTCCGCCATGTCGGCGCCCGTCCAACCATCCCGCTCCTCCAGCAGTTCGCGGATGCGGTCGGCCCGATGCGGAGGACAGAACTCGACGCCGAGCGGGGCGGCGAGACCGCGGTCGTTGGCCATGACGGCGAGGCGGCGGGGTTCGCTGCGCGGCATGGGCTTCCAGCCGGTCCAAGCGAACTGCCTCGCTCCGGCTGGAACCGGGCAGCGCAGGTTGGCGTCGTCGCGTTCGGGGACCCTGCCCGCGACCCGGTGCAGGGTGCGGCCCGCGGTGTCGGCGGCCATCACGACGTTGACCGGCAGGACCCAGTCGTCAAGGGCGGCATCGACCTCTTCCACGGTGGAAGCCCGGAGCAGTTTCGGCAGGGCGGCGAATCCGAGGTCGGGGAGCGCCTGGACGGGCCCGCGGAGACTGAACGCGCCGTCCAGGCCGTCGGACACGATGGGACCGCGGGCGGTCTCGATGATCTCGACTCGCCGGTCGGCCCGGTCCGCACCCTCTTCGCCTGTGTCCGCTTCCCCTGCGACCGTGATGGTCTCGGTCCACGACCGGGCCGGTTCCCACCTGTCGCCATGGAGCACGTCGATCGACCCGTCCGGGTTGCGGCGCAGCTGCTCCCCGAACAGGTCCTGGGTGTCGGCCATGGCGTTGGTGATGCCCCAGGCGACGCCGCCGGTGTGTCCGAAATGGGCGACTCCGGGGACTCCGGGCATGGCCAATCCGACGACGTCGAACTCGTCGCAGGCCAATCGGATCTGCTGGTAAGCGCCGGGAAGCTGAATGAACCGGTGCGGGTCGCCGGCCAGCAGCGGCAGGCCGGAGGCGGTCAGAGTGCCGTCGAGCATCCAGCCGTTCGATCCACCGGGCTCGGGGCCGTCCATGGCGAAGCGCCCGACGGCCTCCTCCCCCAGGGCCTCTCTGACCAGTCGGCGCCACAGCTTCGCTGGAAACCCCGCCCCGAAGAGCAGATGCTCGGCGTGCCAGATGGCGAGCGGAATCCAAGGGGCCCAAGGGCGGGGAGTCTCGTCCAGTTCCGGAGCGAGGGCCGCTCCGCGGGCCAGCCCGCTGTTGACGCCCGAGACGAAGGCCTCAACCCACACGGCGGTGGCGGCGTCGAGGGCGGCGAAGACCGTCTCGGCGGTTTCGGCGACCTGGGCCTGCCGGGAGAGCCGGTCCCAGTGCACCCACTCGTCGCCGAGAAGCGCGGCGGAGGTCCCTGTGGCGCGCCTGCGGAGCGTCTCGAGCTGCCACGCCCGATCAGTGGCGGCGTCCCAGCCTTGGGCATAGGCGAGTGCCAAAGGGTCGGAAGCCCGCAGGTGGGGGATGCCCCAGGCGTCCCGATAGCACGTGAAACTCATAGTTAGGTTAGTCTAACCTAATCGTAAATTCGATGATTTTTACCGAGAAGGGGTTCGTGATGGGGCGAGGCTGGGAGGGAGCGGTACTGAAAATGCTGCGCGCCAAGGACTTCAAGTTCACCGTCACGGGCGCGGAGCAGATCGCCGAGCACTACCGCCGCCTCACGTTCACCGACGGCGGCCTCCTCGCCGAACTCGGCCTGCACCCGACGATGTGGGCCCGCCTGTGGTTCGACGACAACGGCAAGCCGCACCAGCGCGGCTACACGCTCGTCGATCCCGACCCGGAGAACGGCACGTTCGCGATCGAGTTCGCGCTGCACAATGGCATCGCGAGCGATTGGTCCGAGAAAGCCGAGCCGGGCGAAGCGATCCAGGCCACGGTGTACGGCACCGGCTTCGCGCCTTTGGACCCGGCCCCAGAACGCCTCCTCATCGTCGGCGACGCCGCGTCGCTCCCGGCGATCAACTCGCTGCTCGACGCATTCCCCGAAACACCGGCGACCATCTGGTTCGAGACGGCGAACGACGACGAACTTCCTTTTCGGACCGACCCGGCGCGCCACGACCTCCAGCTCATCCCCCGGGTCGACCACGGCGAGGCCCTGGTCGAGAAGGTCCGGAGGGGCCTCCCCGACCTGGCGAAGAACCCGGCCCAGACCTACCTCTGGATCGCCTGCGAAGCGACATCGACGCGGGCCCTGACCGCCTTCGCCCGCAAAGAGCTCGGCATTCCCAAGGACCGCATGCACTCCCTCGCCTATTGGCGCGCCTGAACCGGATCCCTCCGTTGCACAGGCACGATTGCCATCAATCGTCCAATGTGATCGCTGCTGAACGCCTACGATCAGCTCATGATGACATTGGCGATCATCGCGGCCCTCGTCTCCGGCGTCAACCACCTCGCGGCGTGGGTGATGGAAAGCTTTTTGTTTCACCGCCCGAACGTGCAGCAGATACTGCTGGGCCGCAGCGAAAGCCCGCCGGAAGTCAACCTATGGGCGTTCAACCAGGGCTTCTACAATTTCGCCCTTGCCGTCGGCGCGGTAGTCGGCGTGGCCGTGTGGCTTGGCGACCAGCCGGTCACGGGCCGGACCCTGATCGTGTTCAGCTGCAGCGCGATGGCGGTCGCCGGGGTGGTCCTGTACCTCTCCGATACGAAACTCTGGCGCGGAGCGCTCGCCCAATTCCTCCCGTCCACGATCGCAGTCCTCGCCACGCTCGCAGCCTGAACGGCGGTGTTCTCAACGAGTCGACCGCCAGGGCGGCCTGCCGAGCCGGGGTGCGACCCCGACGGGACAATGCTGTGACTCTCCGGCGCAATCCCGGCGATAGCGGTCGCGTTTCCCTCGGCGATCAGGCGCCGGGTCGGCGGTCGCGGTAGGCGTCGGGGGCATGCCGTGGGTTCGGGTGAATTGGCGGGAGAAGTACATGGCGTCGTCGTAGCCGACCTCGCGGGCCACCGCCGCGACCGGCAGGTTCGTGCCGTCGAGGATTTCGCGGGCCTTCCCCATGCGAAGCCGGGTCTGGTAGCGGAGCGGCGAGCGGGACGACGAGCATGCGCTGGCCCGCGAAGCCGTCGCGGACGGCGTCGTCGGTGACCGTCGTTTCGTCCATGTGCTCGATTGAATCGGCTATCGACGCGGCATGTCAAGTGGTCGTACGGTCGGTGACATGCCTGAAGGAGAGTCGCGGATCGTCCTGCCCAAGACCCCGACCGCGATCGCCGGGCGGGTGGTGCGGGCCTGGAGCGAGCCCGTGGTCATCGACACCCGCGTCCTCGTCCTGCGCGCGCAACTCGCGCTACTGGACGGCGATCTCGAGCGCGCAGCGATCCTCGCTCAAGACGCCCTCGTCTGCGACCCCCTCAACCCCGCCGTCCGAACTGTTGCCGAGCGGGTCGCCCGATAGCCGCCAAATGCTCTAAGGAGAGAGACATGAACGACCCCGCCTCCGCCCGCGCGCTGCGCGCCCCCGCGCCGCCGCCACCGCAGCGGGGCCACCTCCCGTTCGGTGAGCCCGAAGGCGTTCGCGGCCGGATCGAGGTCACGAGCCGCTGGTTCGAACGCTCCGGCCGCCCCTGGTTCCCCGTCACCGGGGAGATCCACTACTCGCGCATCAGACGCGAGCGCTGGTCCGAAGTGCTCGCTCACGCGCGTGCGGGTGGCCTCGACTCCGTTGCCACGTATGTCTTCTGGAACGCGCACGAGCCCGAGCCCGGCAAATTTTGCTGGGACGGAAACCGCGACCTGCGCGCATTCGTCGAACTCGCTGCAAGCCACGATTTGGGCGTGGTCGTGCGGCTCGGCCCCTGGGCGCACGGCGAATCGCGCCACGGCGGTTTTCCCGATTGGCTGGTCGAGCGCGACTTGGCGGCCCGCACCAACGACCCCCGCTATCTCGCGCTCGTGCGCGACCTCTATGCCGAGACGATCGTCCAGCTCCGGGGTCTCGCCCATGCCGAGGGCGGCCCGGTGATCGCCGCTCAGGTGGACAACGAGCTGTACGACCAGCCCGAACACCTCGCGACTCTACGCGAGCTCGCCGAGGAACTCGGTCTCCGTGTTCCCATTTGGACTGCCACCGGATGGGGCGGCGCGCAGGTGCCCGACTCGCTGCTGCCCGTCTACAGCGCCTATGCGGACGGCTTCTGGGACGATTCCGAGACCGAATGGCCCGCGTTCGCGCCGATCCACTTCCGCTACAGCGAGATCCGCGACGACCTGACCGTCGGCGCCGACCTCCGCGAAGCTCTCGACGGCGTCGAGGCGGGCGAGGCCGCGAATCGCGAACTGCCGTTCGCCACTTGCGAACTGGGCGGGGGCATGCATGTGGCCTACCACCGGCGTCCGCTCGTTGCCCCCGAAGACGTGGCCGCCCTTGCCCTCGCGAAGATCGGCAGCGGCTCGGTCTGGCAGGGCTATTACATGTACGCGGGCGGCACCCAGCGCACCGGCCCGCACGGCACGGAACAGGAGTCGCAGGCCACGGGTTATCCGAACGACGTGCCGGCCTCGAGCTACGACTTCCATGCCCCCATCGGCGAGCACGGCCAGATCCGGGCCCACCATCATCTGCTGCGCCGCCAGCATTTGTGGTTGCGCGAGGAGGGGCACCGACTCGCGCCGATGACGACCACGATCGGCGGCGGCAGCGATGATGATCCGGAGGAGCTGCGCTGGGCCGTGCGGTCGGACGGGAAGAGCGGCTACCTGTTCCTGACCACCTATCAACCGTCGAAGCGCCCGCTCGCGGCGCAGCCGAGCGTGCAGTTGACCGTGGACTTCGACGAAGGCTCCGTGTCCATCCCCAGTAGACCACTCGATGTCCCGATCGGCGTCTCGGTGGCCTGGCCGCTGCGGTACCGGCTTACGCCGGACATCGAACTCCGCAGCGCCACAGCGCAACTCGTCACCCGCATCGCCGACGAGTACGGCGAACTCGTGGTCCTCGCCGCGACCGAGGGCGTGCCCGTCGAGCTGGTGGTCGATGACGGCACCGGCGCGAAGGTGATCGAGCCGGACGCCGCACCGGGCCCGCAATGCGTGGTCGAACTCCCGGGCGTCCGCCTATTGATTCTCGACGAGGCGGGCACGAACCACCTCTACCGGCTGCCGATCGCCGGGCGCGAACGGCTGATCCTCTCGGACGCGCCGGCGTACGTCGAGGACGGCGACCTAGTCCTCCACCCCGACACCGGTCAGAGCACTGTCGCGATCGTGCCGCCGGTCGTCTTGAACGGCGAGGGTCTGAGCACGCCGCGCGATGAGGGCCTTTGGCGCGCTTGGGACCTCGACTCCCCCACTAGCGGCGGCGCCGTGATCCAGTCCGACCTGCGTCCCGCTCACGGAAGTCCGCCGGCGCCGAGACGGGGCGGGCCACTGGACCGGCTCAGCGCTCCACTCGACTACTCCGGTGCCGCGCGCGTCCGTGTCGACGTGCCCGCCGGCGCCTTCACGGCCGACCGAACCCTGCTGCGGGTGAAGTGGACCGGCGATACCGGCCGCGCCTGGGCGGGTGGCGAACTCATCGGCGACCACTTCTGGCACGGGCGCGCCTGGGATCTGGACCTGACCCCGCACGCCCGGGCGATCGCCGCCGAGGGCCTGACCCTCGAGCTGCTGCCGTGGTCGCGCCCCACGGGAGTCTGGGTCGACCCGGCCGTGCGCGATATTCCCGACGGCGTCACGGTCGAGTCGATCGCCCTCGTCGACGTCGCCAAGATCCGTCTCCGCGCCACCGACCCGACCATCACAGGAGCATCCGCATGACCGTTCCCACACATCTTCCCGAGCGCCTCGCGATCACCCTCTGGGACTTCTCCTGGTACGTGCGCACCGGCCCGGGCGAACCGTTCGAGGACCTCGACGCGGCGTTCGCGCGGGCCCGCGAACTCGGCTACAACACCGTGCGCATCTGCGCCATGCCGTTCCTGCTCTTCAGGTCCGGCCTGAACACCGAGCAGCTTCGGCTGGAGCCGCTCGGCGACGCGTACGGATCGAGGGTGCGCTGGTACGACGTCCAGCAACCCACCGTGATCGACGCGAAGGCGCACCTCCTGGCGTTCTTCCGAGCCGCCGACCGCCACGGCATGGCCGTGATCGCCTCCTCGTGGGAGTACCAGCAGAGTCCGGCCTTCGCGGCCGACCGCGCCTGGTACGACGCGCTCCACGCGGTCGCCCCCGAGAAGCGATTCACGGTGCTCGGCGAGGCCATGGCCGACCTGGTGGACTTCCTTGCGTCGCACGGTCTCGCGCACACGATCGCGTTCGTCGAGCCCCACAACGAGGTGCAGTTGGGCTACCTCACCGAGGGGCTGCCCCGAATCGAGGATCCCGTTGTCGAGCTGCGGGAGCGGCTCGAGGCCGGGATCGCGGCCTTCCAGGCCCGCCATCCGGAGGTGCTGTGCGCGCCGAACTACGGCGGGGTGCCTGTGGCCGCGATGCGCGGGTTGCCACGCAACGCGACCGCGCTCGCCGTCCACCCGTACGTCTACGGCGTCTTGGACGACCTGGTGCGCGAGTTCGCGCTCCGAGCCGACCCGGCCGACTTCCCGCAGGAGAAGGCCGACGTCGAAATCCTTCGCTCAGGCGCGCCCAGGCTCGCAGCCTGGTTCCCGCCCGCCGAATCAGCATGGAAGCTGCACGCGTCGATCATGAGGCGCACCGAGGTGTACGTCCACGACTGGTGCGACCCCGAGAAGGTCGACCGCTGGCTGTACGAACGCTATGGGGCCCACCGCCATGCGATGGCGGCGCAACTGCGCGACTGGATCGGCGTCGCCGCCGACCACGCCGCGCGCCTCGGCATCCCGCTGGTGTTCGGCGAGGGCTGGGTGGGCTACACGCCGCGCGACTGCCGCTTCGAGGAGGGCCCGGTGGGCGCGCAGATCTGCCGCGACGCGATCGACCTGTCTCTCAAGGCGAACGCCTGGGGCACCATCGTCTGCTCCAACGCCGCTCCGCACCATCCGATGTGGCAGGACACCGCGCTCCAACAGGAATGCAACACCCGCTTTTTGCAAGGGCCCGGCCGCAAAGGTGCAGTCTGAAGGGCGCTGCTTAGCCCAAGGCGGAAAGAGCCTGCCGACAGCGGCGACGACGGCCACCCGTCAGGCGCTCAAAGGATCGCCCGGCGGCCGCGCGACCCTGGCGGTGGTGCCGCTCGATGTCGGCTCCCTCGAACACATTCAGGCAAGTGACGCCATCATTGCAATCTGCGACAGCATCGGTTTCGAAGACCGCCGAGAAGCGATGATTCGACTACGGTGAGCGGCGAACGGGTACAACGTGAGCGAGGAGTCGGCGCGTGGCGAGCACAGCGGAGATCAAGTCGCAGATCCAAGGCGCGATCGAGCAGGTCCAAGAGGCGATGGGCGCCATCGGCGGCGCCCAGTCGCAGGCGGACGGCGCGATCGGGGCCGGCACGGCCGCCACACAGGACACCGGCAGCCCGCTGCCCGGCGAGGCGCTGTCGCAGTGGCAGCAGGCGAAAGACCGGCTCGAAGAGGCGCTCACTTTCTTCCAAGGCGGCTCCGACACCTTCGAGGAGTACGCCAACTCCATCTAGCGCTACCGTACCGCGGCGCCGATCGCCGCCCTCCGCGATGTTCGGCAGGAACGTGTTCACCGTCGTCGTCAAGAACGTCAGCGTCGCCAGCACCGTCACCGCCCAAGTCCCCCGCCGCACCCAGTCGGGCACGTCCTCGGACTCCTTCATGCGCGCCGCGCACAACGCCGCCACCACGGTCAGCAGCACGAACGCCGCCCCGGCCGCATACCGGTGGATTCGCGCCCCGAACGTGAGTCCGGATTCGGGCGTGCCGGTCTTGAACAGCGCCGCGCCCACGAGCTTCACGGCCGTCGACGCGAGCAGGAACCGGATGAAGCCCTCGCGCGCCAACCCGACCCCGCGCCCGGCGAGGATAGCGCAGGCCAGCGCCAAGCTCAGACCGAGGCGGGGAACAGGACGATCCCCGGCCAGGTCAGGACGTAACTGGAGACCGGCGAACGGGCCTGGTCACGGCAGGCGACCCGAGAGAGCAGTCGGCCTCGGGCCTCCCGCGCCTATGGACTGTCGTACCCCCACGCCACTGTTGAATCGGGGGCGCTGCGCACCGACACGCTCGACCCCGGGGGCCCGCTGAACATCCTCGTAGAGGAATCCGCCTGCTTATCGGAACAGATCATTCCGCTCTGCTATTCTCGGAACCAGTTGTTCCGTTCCGAAGAGCTTCCGCGAGGAGAACCCATGTCCATCCTGATCACCGGCGCCACCGGTACCGTCGGCCGCAACGTCATCGAGCAGCTCATCTACCTCGACCCGACCACCCGTATCCGCGCCCTGACGCGCAACCCCGACGCGACCCTTCCCGAAGGCGTCGAAATCGTCGTCGGTGACCTCACCTCGCCCGAAGACCTCGCCGCAGCCTTCAAAGACGTCGAAGCCGTCCACTTCATCAACTTCGCCGGCGACCAGTACGCGCCCCTCCCCGAAGTCGAAGCTCTCGTCGCCCTCGCCGAAGCCGCCGGCGTCCGCCGCGCCACCGTCCTCGGCGGGCGCGCCGAAGGCGACCTCGAACAGGCCCTCACCGCCAGCGCCATCGAGACGACCTTCCTCCACCCGGTCGAGTTCATGTCCAACACGCTCATGTGGTGGGCCGGCCCGATCAAGGCCGAAGGCGTCATCCGCGAACCCTTCGGCGACCGCGTCAGCGCGATGGTCCACCCCGCCGACATCGGTGCGGTCGCCGCGAAGGTCCTCCTCGACGGCGGCCGCGACGGCGAGACCCTCCTGATCACCGGACCCGAGGCCGTCTCGATCAAGGAGAAAGTGGCGATCCTCGCCGAGATGGTGGGCCGCGAGCTCGAGTTCGTGGAGCTGACGGTCGACGAGGCGCGCGCGAAGTGGAGCGGCGAGGGCATGGGCGAGGACATGATCGCGTTCCTCATCGAAGCCCTCGGCAATACGCCCGAGGAAGGAAAGACCGTGGTGAACACAGTCGAAGCGGTCACCGGACGCCCGGCGCGGAGCTTCGCACAGTGGGCCGCCGAGCACGCCG
>DATABR010000152.1:0-5339 GCA_036259435.1 Glycomyces sp. | reverse complement strand
AGGGCCGCAAGCGATCCGCTTGCGGCCCTTCGTCGCTGCCCGAAAAAACTGCAATGCGGTGGCGATCGCGGTCGTCGTCTTCCGACTGCCGTCGCTACCGGCCGTAGTCGTCGTATGACGGCTACCGGACCCGGTTCGGGTCCTAGCCTTCGGTGGCCTCTTCCTTCTCGATCTCGGCGCGCACGGCGTCCATGTCGAGTTCCTTCACCTTGCCGATGACCTCTTCGAGCGCGGCCGGCGGGAGGGCCCCGGGCTGGCTGTAGAGGAGGATGCCGTCACGGAAGGCCATGAGTGTGGGGATGGACTGGATCCCGGCCTCGGCCGAGAGCTCCGGCTGGTCCTCGGTGTCGATCTTGCCGAAGACGACGTCGGTGTGCTTGGTGCTCGACTCCTCGAACGTGGGCGCGAACATCTTGCACGGACCGCACCAGTCGGCCCACCAGTCCACCAGCACGATCGCGTTGCTGGTGACGGTCTCCTCGAAGTTGTCCTTGGTCAGTGCAACCGTGGCCATGGGGCCGCCTTTCTGTCGTGGCTTCTGTGGTGCTCTTCGGGGCAACAGTAGTGGCGGCGGCGCTATTCCGTCATACGGCGGTGCGGGGCCCGCGCCACGTCTGGCAGGCTATAGGGCATGGATCTGGCCACGACCATTCAGAACATCGAACGCTCCTCATCGGCGCTGACGACCCAATCGCTCACCCGGATGGACGAACGTCTCCCCTGGTTCCGCGACCTGCCCGCCGAGCAGCGCTCGATGGTCACCCTCGTGGCCCAGGCCGGGGTGCGGCAGTTTCTCGAATGGCTGCGCTCTTCGGGCGACGACCTCGGCTCTTCCGACATGGTCTTCGAGGCCGCCCCGGTCGAACTGGCCCGTGCCATCTCGCTCCAGCACACCGTGGCCCTCATCCAGGTCGTCATCGACGTGGTCGAGGAGCAGGTCCCCCAACTCGCCGCCGACGGTGAGGTGGACCAGCTGCGCGAATCGGTGCTGCGCTTCAGTCGCGAGATCGCCTTCGCCGCCGCCCGCGTCTACGCCCGCGCCGCCGAGACCCGCGGCGCGTGGGACGCCCGCCTGCAGGCGATGCTCGTCGATGCCCTCTTGAGGGGCGACAACTCCGATGAGCTCATCAGCCGCGCCGCGGCCCTGGGCTGGTCGGAGACGCAGACGATCACCGTCGTGTGCGGCAACACCCCCGGCGGCGAGGCCACGCTCGTGCTCCACTCGGTGCAGCGCGCCGCCCGCAGGCTCGGGCTCGACATCCTCGCGGGCGTCCACGGCGCCCGTCTCGTGCTCCTCCTCGGCGGCGTCAAGGAACCGGTCGAGATCGTCGAGAAACTCACCGGCCAGTTCGGCGACGGCCCGATCGTGGTGGGCCCCACCGTGACCGGTCTCGCCGAGGCCTCCGCGTCCGCGCTCGCGGCCGTGGCAGGGCACCGGGCCGCCCCCGCGTGGACCGACGCGCCCCGCCCGGTGACCGCCACCCAGCTCCTGCCGGAGCGGGCCATCGCCGGAGACGAGGCGGCCCGCCTGGGCCTGCGCGAGAGCGTCTACATGACGTTGCGGCGCGCCGGCGGCGAGCTCTTGGAGACCATGGACGCGTTCATCTCCTCCGGCGGCGTCCTCGAGGGCACCGCTCGCGAGCTGTACGTCCACCCCAACACGGTCCGCTACCGCCTCCGGCGCATCCAAGAGGTGACCGGTTTCTCCCCCACCGAGCCGCATGAGGCCTTCGTCCTCCGTGTGGGGTTGACCATAGGACGCCTGGAAAGCACTCCGAGTACCCGGCGTTCTCGCAGTTGACAACGAGTGTTGTAGATTCCCCACAAGAACCGCACGGGCTTTCAGTCCTCTGACTGCTCCCGTATCCCAAGTCGTCGATGCGAAAGTCTTAATGTGCTTGCCATTCTCGCTCCCGGGCAAGGCTCGCAGAAGCCCGGGTTCCTGACGCCGTGGATCGACGACCCCATCGCAGCCTCGCGCCTGCGTGAATGGTCCGACATCGCCGACCTCGACCTCGTCCGCCTCGGCACCGAAGCGGACCAGCACGAGATCACCGACACCGCCAACACCCAGCCGCTGCTCGTGGCCGCCGGGCTGCTGGCCGCCGAACGGCTCCTCGCCGAGGGCACCGCGCTCGGCGCGGCCGACCTCGCGGTGGCCGGGCACTCGGTCGGGGAACTCACCGCACTCGCGATCAGCGGGGTTCTCAGCCCTGAGGCCGCCGTCCGCCTCGCCGCCGTGCGCGGCCGGGAGATGGCCGCCGCCTGCAACATCGAGCCCACCACCATGGCCGCCGTGCTCGGCGGGGTCGAGGACGAGGTCCTCGCCGCGATCGAGTCCGCCGGGGCCTGGCCCGCCAACCGCAACGGCGCCGGCCAGATCGTCGCCGCCGGCCCGGTGGCCGCCATCGAGAAGCTCACCGAGAACCCGCCCGCGAAGGCGCGCGTCATCGCGCTCAAGGTCGCCGGGGCCTTCCACACCCCGCACATGGCGCCCGCGCAGGAAGCGCTCGAGGCCGTGGCCGCCGAGATCACGCCCGCCGACCCGTCCCGCACGCTCCTGTCCAACCGCGACGGGAAGCCCGTGACCTCCGGCAAGACCGCCTTGCAGCAGATCGTGGCCCAAGTCACCTCACCGGTCAGGTGGGACGCCTGCATGAGTACGCTTGAAGCACTGGGCGCCACGGCGGTCATCGAGCTGCCGCCTGCGGGGACGCTCACCGGACTGGCCAAGCGGGCACTCAAGGGCGTCGAGCGCGTCAACGTGAACACCCCCGAGGACCTGGCGGCCGCCGCCGACCTGGCCTTCAAAGACAGTGCAGCGAACGAAGGAGTCGAGTGAGCGTCAACGGATCGCGCGTCGTCAGCGTCGGCCACTACCAGCCGGAGAAGATCCTCACCAACGCCGACCTCGCCGAGATGGTCGACACGAACGACGAGTGGATCGTCAGCCGCGTCGGCATCAAGGAACGTCGCATCGCCGCCGAGGGCGAGAAGGTCGCCGACCTCGCGATCGCGGCCGCCCGGCAGGCGATGGAAAACGGCGGCTTCGGCCCCGGCGACATCGACATGGTCATCGTCGCCACGGTCTCTGCCAAGGACACCTGCCCCAACACCGCCTGCCGCGTCGCCGAAGCCCTCGGGATCGCCGCCCCGGCGGCCATCGACGTCAACACCGCCTGCTCGGGCTTCGAGTACGCGCTGGCCCAGGCCGACATGGCCATCCGGGTCGGCAGCACCCAGCGCGCCCTCGTGATCGGCGCCGAATGCCTCAGCTTCGTCACCGACTGGGAGGACCGCTCCTCGTGCGTCCTCTTCGGCGACGGCGCGGGCGCGGTGGTCGTGGAGGGCACCGACAACCCCGAGCTGGCGATCAGCCCGGTGCTGTGGGGCTCCGAGCCGTCGATGAGCGACGTCATCCGCATCGAGGAGGACGTGCCGTTCATCAAGCAGGCCGGCCAGACCGTCTTCCGCTGGGCCACCACCCAGCTCGCGCCGCTCATCGAGCAGGTCGCCGAGCGGGCCGGCCTGAAGGTCAACGAGCTCGCGGCCTTCGTGCCGCACCAGGCGAACCTGCGGATCATCCAGGGCATCGCCAAGCGCCTCGATTTCAGCGACGACTGCGTCATCGCCGAGGACATCGTCTACTCCGGCAACACGTCGGCGGCATCGGTGCCGCTGGCGCTGTCGAAGTTGGTACAAAGTGGCAAGGTGGCCTCCGGCGCCCCGATCCTCCTGTTCGGATTCGGCGGCGGGCTCACCTACGCCGGGCAGGTCATCCGCTGCCCGTAACTATCGAGAGGAAATAACTCATGGCTCTGTCTCGTGACGAGATCCGCGAAGGCCTGTCCGACATTCTCGAAGAGGTCGCGGGCGTCAACCCCGACGATGTCGCCGACGGCAAGTCGTTCACCGACGACCTTGACGTCGACTCGCTCGCCATGGTCGAGGTCGTTGTGGCAGCCGAAGAGAAGTTCGGCGTCAAGATCCCCGATGACGAGGTCGCCAACCTGAAGACCGTCGGCGACGCCGTCTCCTACATCGAAAAGGGCTAAATGTGACTGAGGTAGTCGTGACCGGGCTCGGCGCGACCACCCCCCTGGGCGGGGACGTGGCGTCGACCTGGGAAGCACTCGTGGCCGGACGGTCGGGTGTCCATCTGCTCGAGCACGAGTGGGCGAAGGATCTTCCCTGCCGCATCGCCGCCGAGCTGGCAGTGGAGCCCTCCGAGGTGCTGCCTCGGGTCCGGCTGCGCCGCCTCGACCGCTCCGAGCAGATCGCGCTGGTCGCGGCTCAGCAGGCGTGGGACGACGCGGGGCTGAGCGACGACCTCGACAAGGAGCGGCTCGGCGTCGTCTTCGGCTCCGGGATCGGCGGGGCGCTCACGCTGCTCGAACAGGACGACATCCTGGAGGAGAAGGGCGCGCGTCGGGTCTCCCCGTTCACCGTGCCCATGCTCATGCCCAACGGCCCCGCCGCCGTCGTCGGCCTGGAATTCGGCGCTCAGGCCGGCGTGCACGCCCCCACCAGCGCGTGCGCCACCTCCGCCGAGGCGATCTCGTGGGCGGCCGACATGATCCGCGCCGGCCGCGCGGACGTCGCCATCGCCGGCGGCGCGGAGGCGGTCATCGGCGGCCTGCCGATGGCCGGGTTCTCCTCGATGAAGGCCATGTCGACCCGCAACGACGACCCCGAGCACGCCTCCCGGCCGTGGGACCGCGACCGCGACGGGTTCGTCATGGGCGAGGGCTCGGGCGCCTTGATCCTGGAGCGCCGCGACCACGCCGAGGCGCGCGGGGCGAGGATCTACGCGGTCGTGGCCGGCTCGGGCCTGACCTCCGACGGGTACGACATCGTCCAGCCCGAACCGGAATGCCGGGGCGGCGGCCGGGCGATGGCGCTGGCGATCAAGCAGGCGGGCATCGACCCGAAGGAGATCGGCCACGTCAACGCCCACGCCACTTCCACCCCGGTCGGTGACATGGCCGAGGTCAAGGGCATCAAGCGGGAGGTCGGTGACCACGTGGTGCTCACCGCCACCAAGTCCATGACCGGGCACCTGCTCGGCGGGGCGGGCGCGGTCGAATCGATCGCGACGATCATGGCGATCGTCGACGGGGTCATCCCGCCGACGATCAACCTGGATAACCCCGACCCGGACCTGGACCTGGACGTGGCCGCGAACGAGGCCCGCAAGGTGGAGCTGAACGCCGCGCTCAACACGGCGTTCGGCTTCGGCGGCCACAACGCCGCGCTGCTGTTCACGAAGGCGTAGCCGGAGCGAAGTAGCAGCGCAGTCACGAAGGCAAGGCAATACGAACCTGAAGGGCCCCATCGCA
>DATABR010000151.1:0-4524 GCA_036259435.1 Glycomyces sp. | reverse complement strand
CCTGGGTGAACGCCGCCGGGTTGCCGCCCGGCGGTCGATGCCCGGCCCCGGGTCGTCGAGTTGCCGCTCGACGGTCCGGGGCCGTTTTTCGTCTCATTCGACGACTTTGAGTGTCTCTTCGATGGAGGCGTTGCCGGCCTCGATGCGGGTGAGGCGCTGGTTCACGGCCGTGAGCTCCTCGGCGAGCTTGGCCTGGGTCTGCTCGGCCTTCGCGGCGAGTTCCTTGTACTGGTCGTCGTGGCGGTACTGGAGCTTGACGCGCTTGATGAAGGCGCTGCGCCAGATCAGGGAGAGCACCACGCCGTTCATGAGCGTGAAGAGGCCGATGGCTCCGATGACTTCCGGCCATTCGTGTCCACTCACAAGTCGGTCCTTTCTAGATGGTGAGTGTCGTCGAGGCGCGCTCGACGGTGGCGGGGGTGAGGTGCACCGCGAACGGGACGACCTCGTAGTAGTTCATGGCCTTGCCGTCCTCCGATACTTCGAGTGTGGAGGTGACCAGGCCGGATGCTTCCAGTTTCTTGAGGTGGACTTGGAGCAGCGCCCGGCTGATGCCGAGGTCCCGCGCCAGTTGGCTCACGTAGTTGCGTCCGCCCGCGAGGGCGGCCACGACGCGCATGCGGTGCGGGCTGGCGAGCGCCGCCAGGAGCGCGACCAATTCGTCCCCGGTCGGGATGCCTTCTTCCATATGGCCTCCAATACCTGCCAACAGATGTTAGCAGGTGCCTTCAGCGGTTTGCATGCCATGCCGGACGGGTTGCGGCGCAGATGGAAGCGGGGCCGGTGGCAGCGCCACCGGCCCCGTTCTCGGGTGCGTCAATTGATGCGGGACAGGCCGTGCCGGAACAGGCGCCGGGTCTGGTACCAGCGGGCCCATGCGATGAACGCGAAGAACACGAACAGCAGGATCGGGGTGAAGACCGGGTAGTTCAGGATGGTGGCGTTGAAGATCGTGGCGCCGATCATGAGCAGGCTCAGGCCGATCGCGGCCAGGCCCGACAGGCGCGGGATGACGAGGCCGATCCCGCCGGCCACTTCGAGGGCGCCGACGACGTACATGAACCAGTCGCCCCAGCCGATGAGGTCGAAGCCCTCGGCGGCGGCGTCGACGCCGAACAGTTTCGGTGCGCCCGAGGCCGTGATCATGAACGCGGCGAGCAGGCCTTGGAGGATCCAGAGGGTGATGTTCAGGGCTCGGCCGGGGCCGTCGTTGGTCGTGGTCGCGAGCGGGGTCTCGGATGCGGTCATGATGATCAGTCCTTCGAGGAGTGGAATGTCGGGCTCTTGCCGATGTAGACGAGTCCGCCTCGATGCATTCATCGCGTGTCGCGAAAAAAGCTCAGAAAGGCGAGCGAGCTCCGGATCCGACCTCATGGAGCGATCGCGCAAGGGCTGCCGATCAGGCGAGCGCCCCCCGCGTGTCGGTGGTCGGGGATACGGTGAGGCCATGATCGATCGGCACCAGGTCCTGCGCTACCGCGTCCACGTCCAGCAGCTCGACCGCGAGCACGGCGAGCTCGCCGACACGGCGATCCTCGACCTCGGCGCTCAGGACACCGGGCCGGACGGCGCGCGGTGGGCGCTCGCCATCCGCGGCGTCGACACCGCCGCGCTGAGCGAGGACGAGCTGGTGTGGCTCTGGACGCTGCGGGGCGCGCCTCACTGCTACCGGCGGTCCGAGGCCGCGCAAGTCGCCGCGGCGGTCGCCCCCTGGTCGGAAGCGGACGCGGCCAAGCGGATCTTCGACGCGGCCAAGCCGCTCAACGACGCCGGCATCCCGATCCTGGTAGCGCTCGATGCCGTGACCGCCGAGATGCGGTCGATCGCCAAGACACCCATGGTCAAAGGCGAGATGTCCACGCGCCTGCACGAGGCCATGCCCCAGCCGTACCAGCGGTTCTGCCGCTCCTGCAACGCGGTGCACCTCTACGAGATGCCGTTCCGGCTCTCGGCGGTCCGCGCCGGACTGGAGCTGGTGCCCGACACGTCGCCGCCGGTGCTGCGGCCGATGCCCGGCTTCGCCGTCGCCGCCGACCATCCCGACCGGCTCGACCCCGTGCGGGCCTATCTGCACCTGAGCGGGCCGTCCACGATCAAACACGTCGCCGAACACGTGGACTCGCCGGTCCGAGAGGTCAAGGCGCACTGGCCCCAGGACGCGGTCGAAGTAGAAGTGGACGGTGAGACCCGGTGGATGCTCGAGGCCGACATGACGGCCCTGCGCGAGGCCCGAGACGGCAGCGCGACGCGGCTGCTGGGGCCGTACGACCTGTTTCTCCAGGCCCGCGACCGGGCCACCCTCGTCTCCGACCCCGCCAAGGTGAAGGCGCTGTGGCCGGTGCTCGGCCGCCCTGGCGCGGTCCTCGCCGACGGCGAGGTGGCCGGACTGTGGCGGCCACGGAAAACCGGGAAGCGGTTCACCGTGGCCGTCGAACCCTGGCGGGCCTTCGACGACCGCACGAAGAAGGCCGTCGAAGCCGAGGCCGAACGACTCGCCGCGTTCCGCGGCATCGCACTTACGGGCGTTGCGTTCGGCGAATAAGAGGATCGCGCCCCGTCAGCGGGCGCCTGCGGCCAGGTTGTCCACGAACAGGCTGTAGTCGCCGAAAGCGTCGTCGACCATCGCCGGCTCCAGGCCGTAGTGGACCATCGAGTACTCGTGGCTGCGCTGATCGCGCGGCCGATTGAGCGCCTCGTCGAGATTGCGGTCGTCGGCTTCCGTCCACTTCAGGTCGAGCTTGTCGAACAGCTCCGGCACGTACTTGAACGGGTCGGCCATCATCGAGTGATAGGCGACGTCGACGGTGGCCTCGCGCGGCATCTGGATCCGCTCGCGCCGCGCCCGCTCGACCATCTCCGGCAGGATCCCCAGCCAGGTCTGCCCGATCACGTGCGGGTCCACCGAGCTCGGGCGGTTGTGCAGGTAGGCGAGGGACTCGGCCATCGAGCACATCGAACCCATCACAGTGTGCGGGTCGCGGTGCGTCCACACGAACTTCGCGTCCGGGAAGACGTGGTGGATCGCGGCGGTCTCGGCCAGGCAGTCCGGGTGCTTGAGCATCCAGCGGGGCTTCGGACGGCGGAACTGGAGGATCTGCAAGGCGTCTCGTACGAACCGGTAATCGGGCCTGGCGTCGTACGAGCGCAGGAACTCCACGTACTTCGGCATGAACGCCATGGTGTTGTGCAGGCGGCTCTGGTTGAGCAGGAAGTAGATCTCCTCGACCCAGTCGGCGCGCACCGGGTGGATCCGCGGCCACGACGGGCTCAGCAGCAGGATCTGATCGAAGCGCTTCTGAGTCTGCCTGCGGAGCTTCGCGATCTCGGCCTCGGGCCGGGGCAGGCCGATGTTGTCCATTTCCCACATGTACGGCCCGCGCCCGCCGGTCGCGTTCGCGAGGATCTTGTGGGTCAATGTCGTGGCGGTGCGAGGTAGGCCGATGACGAACACCGGCGCCTCGACGCGCTCGTCCCTGACCTCGGGGAACTCCGCCTGGAGGCGGCGCACGACGAAACGGTTCCTGATGCGGTCCTTCATCATGTCCTGCACCGAGAGCCAGCCGACGCCGCTGATCGTGTCTACCTCGGCGAAGAACACGAGGAAGCGGCGCAGATCATCAAGCGCGGCCTCGTCCTCCTCGGTGAGGGCCACGCCCGCGTTGGCGGTGCGCTGGCTCTCCAGCAGTCGGTCGAAGAAGCGGTGAGGGTCGTGCCGCGCCCGGGCGGCCGGGGCGGTCAGGGCGTTGACAATGTGCAGCCTAGCGGTGGTCCGGCGCATGGAATGTCCTCTCTGCGTTGGCGTTCGACGCCAAGGGAGTAACGCCTTCGTACCATAACGCAACCGGGTGGGGTGGCCGCTTGCAGACCTGCGCGAGACGCGATCGTCCGCTGCGCCGGGCGACGGCGAGTGCAAAGCACTACCGTCGGCACGGTCCTAAGGGGTCATTCGCCGGTCTGGCCGTCAATCGCCTCGCGGATGAGGTCGGCGTGGCCGTTGTGGCGCGCGTACTCCTCGATCATGTGCGTGAGAATCCAGCGCAGCGACGGGCTGCGGCCGTCGGGCCAGCCGCGGGCGGCGAGGCGGCCGAGCCCGCCGTCGTCGAGGGCTTCGGCGGTGAGAACCCTCGCGGCCTCGATGCTGCTCTGCCACAAGTCGATCAACTGCTCGGGGGAGTCGTCGGCGGCGGAGCGCCATTCCCAGTCGTTGTCGGCCTTCCAGTCCACCGACTCCCACGGCTCCCCCATCGGGCGGTCGAACAGCGACCGGGAGAACCAGCTGGTCTCGACATACGCCAGGTGCTTGAGCATCCCGCCGAGGGTCATGGACGAGGCGGCCACGGTGCGGTTGAACCCTTCGGCCTCGAGTCCGTTCACCTTCCAGGCGAGGGTGGCGCGCTGGTAGTCGAGGAAGCCGAGGAGTGTCGCGGCCTCATCGCCCGCAATGGGCGGTTCGGGGCGGCCGTGATCATCGATGACAGTCATGTCTGGACTCTACCGGCGCGAGCCCGCAAGGAGCCGGTGCCC
>DATABR010000150.1:0-3585 GCA_036259435.1 Glycomyces sp. | reverse complement strand
GCGGCCACGACCAGGTCGAGCCGCAGCCCAGAGGGGCGCTTTCCGGGGGGAGTCGACATGTCCCAATCCTATGGCGACGACGCCGTGGGGGCGTCGGCCCGCGGTGCAGGGGTTTCGTACTGCGCAGGGTGTACGCGCGAGGCCCGATTGCGGCGCTCGGCGCGCGGCCGAATGCCAGCGCCGGGACGACGCGCCGCGGACCCGCGGCGAGGACGCTTGAGGCATGAGGCGCCGGGCCGGCGGTCCGGCCGCCGTGAATCGATGCGAGGAGACCCCCATGCCCCCTGCGATCAGACTTGTCAGCGCCGTCGATCCGAGGCGCGCTGAAGGCCCGGTGGCCGAGGTGTACCGGCAGGCGAAGTCCGAACTGGGCGTGATCGGCGCGCCATTCCTGATGCTCTCGCCCGCACCGGAACTGCTGGCGGCGATGTGGGCGCTGCTGCGGGAGTCGCTGCTGGTCGGCGGCCCGGAGGAGCGGCTGGCGAAGGAGGTCGTGGCGACGGCGATCGCGGTGCGGCACGGCTGCCGGTACTGCACGGACGCCCACACGACGATGCTGCACGCGTTGGGCGAGTCGGCGCTGGCCGAGGGAATGCGCGCGTCGGATCCACCGCGGGCGTGGGCGCCTTTGGCGGCGTGGGCGCTGAAGCCGGGTCCGGAGGGGCCGTTCCCGGCGGCGGCCGCGCCGCGGTTCGTGGGTACGGCGCTGGTGTTCGAGTTCATTACGCGTCTGGTGCAGGCGTTGGCGCGCAATGAGACGCCGCATCCGGCGATGGGGTCACGGCTGGGCCGTTCGGTGGCGTCGCGGACGATGCGGGCGGCCGTGGCGGCGGATCTGGAGCCGGGGTTGAGCCTGCGGCTGCTGGAGGACCGGCCGGGTTGGGCGCGGGGTTTGCCGGTGCGTGAACCGGAGTGGGCGGCGGGGTCGCCGGTCGGGGTGGCGTACGGGACGCTGCGGGCGTTGGCCTCGTCAGGGACGGGGCTGCTCGGGGCGGATGCGGCCGAGGCGGTGTCGCGGACGGTCGGCGTCCGGGGCGAGGAGGCCGGGGACGGCCTGCCCGAGCTGGTGGACGGCGCGGGTCTGAAGGATCGGGCGGCGCTCGGGGCCCGGTTGGCGGTGGCGGCGGCCTTGGCGCCGCATGCCGTCGATGAATCCGATGTGGAGGCTTGGCGGGGCCGGGCGCACACCGATCACTGCGTGGTGCACCTGCTCGCCTACGGCACGATGACGGGCGTCGACGCCCTTCAGGACGAGATCGAGACGAGGAGCGTCAATGCTTAGGTTCTACCGGATCTGGACGATCCTGCTGCACGTGCTGATCGGGATCCAGTTCTTCCTGGCCGGATACGGGGCGATCGCGTCCGGTTCGCCGGATGAGGCGTTCTCGCTGCACATCATGAACGGCCAGATCATCGGCGCAGTGGCGCTGCTGGGGATCCTGTTCGCGGCGCTGGCGCGTTCGGGAGGGAAGCTCGTGGGGCTGTCGGCGGGCGTGTTCGGCCTGGTGCTGCTGCAGTCGCTGATCGCCGTGGTGAGCGTGGCCGGGACGACGCCGGGTCAGATCATCTTCGGCTTCCACGCGATCAACGCGCTGATGATCATGGGCGTGGCGGAGGCGTCGGGGAAGCTCGCGAAGCGCCTGATCGAGGAGCGCGGGGCCGGGGCCAAGGAACCGGCGCTCGAGACCGCTTGAGTTCGAAAGGAAACCGGGCCCGCGGCAGGCGACCGCCGCGGGCCTTCACGCCTGAACAGCGCGGTCGCCTGACCTGGCTTCCGGCCGAGTCGGTGGAGCTCGAGTGGGTGAACTGGACCGGTGGCGACAAGCGTCGCCCGCTGCCTGAGTGGACGCATCCTCGTCCGACCCGGATACTCGGGGCATGGACGCCCCCGAGCCGAAACTGATCCGCCGCCGGTGTGCGCGGGTGTTGTTGGTGGATGAAGCTGATCGGGTGCTGCTGTTCTTCAGCCGCGATTACATGGGGCCGGGCGTGGAGTATTACGTCACTCCCGGCGGTGGGCTCGACGCGGGGGAGACGCTTGCCGAGGGTGCGGCTCGGGAGGTGTTCGAGGAGACCGGGCTGCGGATCGATCCAGGCTCGCTCGGGGCGGTTGTGGCCGAGTCTGCCGGGGATTGGTCCGACCGTCCCGACCTGGTAGTTCGTTCCAGCGACGCGTTCTTCTTCTTGCGTGTGCCGCACTTCGAGCCGGTCAGGGACCGGCTCGAGCGGACCGAGCGGGCCGAGTTCACTGCGGCGCGGTGGCTCTCGCTCGATGCGGTGGCCGCCACCGACGAGCGGATCTTCCCCGCACGGATCGCTGACCTGCTCAAGGGGCTCATCGGCGGATCGACACCCGTTGCGCCCGTGCGGCTTCCGTGGGGCGCTTGGCTGTGGGACGCCGATAGGGACTGGACGACTACGGAGCGTGCCACCATACTTGACCGGTGAGCGCGACGAACGAACCCACCCGAATCGACCGTCACGGTGCGCGCGGCATCGTGATCGACGAACAGGACAGCGTCCTTTTCATCGGCGGATACGCCGCCCCCGAGCGGCCCGCGCGCTGGATCCTGCCCGGCGGCGGCATCGACCCCGGCGAGTCCATGCGGGACGCCGCCGCGCGCGAGCTGTTCGAGGAGACCGGACTGCGCGTCTCCCCCGACGATCTGATCGGCCCGGTCGCCCGGCAGCGCTATCACAAGCTGCGAGAGTTCGGGCTCTTCACGCAGGAGAACCACTTCTTCTGCATACGCGTCGAGCGGTTCGAGCCGCGCGTGACCGGCGGCGACCCCTACGAGCAGGACCTCGAGTTCAATTGGATCCCGGTCGACGCCTTCCTCACCACTGAGGGCAGCGAGGCGACCGAGTCGCTCCTGCACCTGGTCAAGCGCCTCCTCAGCGGCGACGTCCCCGCCGAACCGGTCCAGTTGGAGCCGATCGGCCGCCTGCCCGAAGCCGCGTGAGGGGCCGGTCATGAGCGTCGAATCCGCGTCAGGCGGCACCTTCCGCGTCTCCGCCCGCGTCATCCTCCTCGACCAGCACGACACCGTGCTCCACATGGGCGGCGCCCGCTGCCGCGACGGCGTGCCCCGCTGGTTCACCCCCGGCGGCGGCGTCGAGGACGGCGAAGACCTCGCTGCGGCGGCAATCCGAGAGGTGTACGAGGAGACCGCCTACGCGATCGACCTGGCCGCACTCGTCAGGCCGGTCGGCTTCGGCGTCTACGTCTGCTTTCCCAACCGGCGGTTGTTGGTTCAGAAGAACTGGTACTTCTTCCACCGGGTCGAGCGGTTCGAGCCGCGCATCCTCAGCGACGTCGAGTACGAGCAGCACCTCGGCTTCGCATGGCTGCCGATCGACCAGTGCGGCTCCTCCGACGGCATGTTGGATCCGGAACGGCTCGTCGAGCTGGTCAAACGCCTGCGCGACGGCGACGTGCCCGCCGAGCCGATCGATCTCGGCGGCTCCTACGGTCCGAGGTTCGGGAACTAGCCTTTACGCCTCGCGCCGGTGCATCCGCTTGTGCCAGGCGGCGGCCATGCCGCTATGGCGTCACAACCCAGTGATCGCAAACGAAACGGCGCC
>DATABR010000149.1:0-2721 GCA_036259435.1 Glycomyces sp. | reverse complement strand
ACAGCCGGGGAAATGCTCACCTCGCGCGCCTTCGGGGATCTCCGTGAAGCGGTGTCACGCTTCTACAAGCTCATCGTCGTCGACACGGGCAACAACGTGCGGGCGGCGAACTGGCAGGCGGCGATCGACGCGACCGACCAGCTGGTAGTGACGATGTCGGCCCGGAACGACTCGGCCGAGACGGCCGCGCGGATGCTCGATCACCTGGAGCAGACCGGCCGCAGGGACCTGGTGCGCGGGGCGGTGTCGGTGGTGTCGATGCCTGCCCACCGCAAGGACGTGGACCTGCCGGCGGTGCAGCGGCACTTCGCGGCCCGCACGAGAGCGGTGCTGCTGGCCCCGTACGAGAAGCTCCTCGACTCGGGGGAGCCGATCCGCTACGACTCGTTGAGCAAGGCGTCGTCGGGGGCCTGGCTGCGGATCGCGTCGTCGGTCGCCGAGGGCTTGTGAGCGGCGAGGAGTTCGACCAGACCGGCGGCGGCATCGGCCAGGCGGCTGTCGTCCTCGTCGGCGTGGCCGACGACGAGCGCACCTTGGATGAACACGAGAACGGCGCGGGCCAGCCGTTCGGGATCGGCGGCGGCGTCCATCTCACCGCGTTCGACCGCGCGTGCCAGGATCGCGGCGAGTTCGCGTTCGAGTTCGGTCCAGGCCTCCTGGACGCGGCGCATCGTGGCGGGGTCGTCGGCGAGCTCGACCGCGGCGCGCACCACGAAACCGCCCTCCTTGGAGTGGCGGGCGACCACGTCGAGCAGGTCGGCCACCGCGCGCGGCGCGTCGAGGCGCACCTCCTCGCCCCGGTCGAGTACGCGGCGGGCGATCGCGTGCAGCTCGGGCTCGGTGTCCTCTCGGTAACGCCCCAGTGCCGTGATGTAGAGCTGGTGCTTGGAGCCGAAGGCGGCGTAGAGCCCGGCGCGGTTCATGCCGGTGGCCGCCACGAGGTCCGACATGGAGGTCGCGGAGAAACCGCGCTCCAGGAAGACCCGTGTCGCAGCGCGCAGAACTCTGTCCAAATCGGCGTTCTTATTTCTGCTCACGTTGTGCACCGTATCGACACCCGGTGCTACGGGTCAATAACCGGAAGGCGGGAGTTCACTCGCGAGGCGCGAGTGAACGGCTGCACTGCGTGGGCGGCCAGCTTGACACCCAGCGAAGTCACCCGCGACAATGAGCCCAAACTGAACAGGCGCCAGGTGGGGGAAGTCCGGTGAAAGGCCGGCGCTGACCCGCAACGGTAGTCGCGGATTCTTGAACGATCGCCGAGCACCCTTCATGAAGCTCGGTCCACCCGCGTGAGCCCGAATGCCCGCCGGCGCCATCCGAATGTCAACGCCTGTCGTGGTCTACAGGCGCTTGCGGCGCCGCCGCCTGCCCGAAGACCCCACTCGCTCTAGGAAAGGTCAGGCAATGCGCCACCTGTCCGGTCGACTGCTGGCCGCCGCCGCGGTCGTGCCCATCACCGTTTTCGCCTCCGCCGCTCCGGCCGAGGCCCAAGAGCCGCTCACGCAGCCCGCCCAGGCCGCCGCGTCCTGGCTCGTCGCCCAGTCCGACGGCACCTCGTGGAACGGCGGCGACGTCTCGTCCTCGCTCGAGGCCGTCATCGGGCTCCAGGCCGCCGGTGTCGGCGGCGACCAGATCCAGGCCACGCTCGAGTGGCTGAACAACACCGACATTCTCACCCCGTACGTGATGCCCACGTCTGAGGGCGCGAACGAGCCGGCGCTCAACGCGGGCTCGGCCGGGAAGGTCATGTACACCGTGGCGACCGCGGGCGGCGACCCGACGAACTTCGGCGGGATCAAGCTCGCCGACGAGGTCGAGGCCGCGCAAGCCGCGAACGGCACCTACGGCGACGGGACCGCTCTGTCCACCGCGTGGGCGGTGCTGGGGCTCTCGCGCACCGACAGCCCGGCGGGCGAGGAGGCCGCCGCCGGATTCACGGCGATCCAGTGCCCTGACGGCGGGTTCAACTTCATGGACGTGGACGGCGGGGACGACTGCGTCTCCGACCCGGACACGACCGGTCTGGTCGTCTCGGCCCTGGCGACGCTCGACGGCGCCGCCGCCGAAGCCTCGCTGACCGGAGCCGTGGCATGGCTCGAATCGGCGCAGGCCGAGAGCGGCGGGTTCGACAACGGGTTCGGCGAGAACGCGAACTCGACGGCGATGGCCGCGCAGGCGCTGCTGGCGGCCGGACGGGACGACGCGGCCGCGCGGGCGGTGGCGTTCCTTATCGAGCTCCAATTCGCTTGCGACGGCGAGGCGCCGGGCGCGTTCATGTACACCGACCCCGAGGACCCGGAGTTCGGCGAGGCGTCGCGCCTGCTGGCGACCGCGCAGGCGATGATCCCGGTCGCGAGCCAGAATCTGGCCGACCTGGACGCCTCGAGCGTCGAAGCGACCGTGCCTGGCAACGGCTGCGAGACCGCCGACGCCGGCGACGACACGACCGCGGCGGCCGATGACGAAGGTTCGGCCTCGTGGATCCCGTGGGCGATCGGCGCCGCAGTGGTGGTGCTGGCAGCACTGATCATCGGCTTCGCGCTGAAGTCGCGCAGGAATGGCGAAGCGGGCGGCGCGGCTGCGAACGACGAGGCGGCAACTCCGTCGGCCGAAGACGAGCCGAAGGGCGACTCCGGCCAAGACACTACGACCGACGGCCCCGAGAAGCCGTAGTCGGCAAGTGTTCCAAAACGGACGAACCGCGGGCAGCGCCCACCA
>DATABR010000148.1:0-8737 GCA_036259435.1 Glycomyces sp. | reverse complement strand
CAGCCGGTGCGTTCGCGGTGCTCACGAGGAGGCGAGGGTGGCCGTGGTCTCCTGTTCCTGCCCGTCGCGCGCATAGGTGATGGTGATCTCGGTACCCGCCGAGGTGCCCTGAACCGCGGCGACCACTTCGGACGCGCTGGTGACGGCATTCCCGTCGATCGCGGTGATGACATCGCCCTCCTGGAGCCCGGCCGAGGCGGCCGGGGAGTCGGGCTCGACGCTGAGGACCATGGCCCCGTTGCCGTCGGTCTCGGCCACCGAGACGCCCAGGAAGCCCCGCTCGACCGAGCCGTTCCGGATGAGCTGCTCCACAGTGCTCTGCACGGTGTTCGACGGGATGGCGAAGCCGAGCCCGATCGACCCCGAGTCGGTGGTGGCGATCGCGGTGTTGATGCCGATGAGCTGGCCGTCGCCGTCGACCAGTGCGCCGCCGGAGTTGCCGGAGTTGATCGCCGCGTCGGTCTGGAGGAGCCCGGTGAGCGTCTGGCCCGACTGCTGCCCGGGGCCATGCTGCTGCTCGCCCGCGACGGTCATCGAGCGGTCGAGGGCCGAGACGATCCCGGTGGTCACGGTGCCTTCCAGACCCAGTGGCGAGCCGATCGCGACTGACACGTCACCGACCTGCACGGCGTCGGAGTCCCCGAAGGTGATCGGAGTCAGGTCGTCCACACCGGAGACCTGGATGACCGCGAGGTCCTGCGTGGCGTCGGTGGCGACGATGGTGGCGTCGGCGGTGGTGCCGTCCGAGAAGCGGACCTCCACGGACTGCGCGCCGTCGACCACGTGATTGTTGGTGACGATGTAGCCGTCCTTGGAGTACACGACCCCGGAGCCCTCGGCGGAGTCGGTCACGATCGTGACCACCGAGGGGCGGACCTTGTCCACGATCTCGGTGTAGGTCATGCCGCTTCCGGCGTCCATCGACACCGACTGGACGGTGGTGGTGGTGCCGCCGTCGCGGTCGGCGATGAACCAGCCCGCGACGCCCCCGGCGCCGCCCGCGATCAAGGCCAGCGCGAGCGCCCCGGCCGCGAGCTTGCCGCGGCCGCGCGGCTTGTAGGGGCCGACGGGCGCGCCGGGCTGCTGGTACATCGGCGGGACTGCGGGTCCAGTGTGGTGCCAAGAAGGAGGCGCCTCGCCGGGCGCGGCCATATAGGGAGCGCCGGCCGGGGCGGGCGCGCCCGCGGTCTGGAGGACGCGGGTGTGTTCGGAAGGTGTTCCAGCGGCCGGGCCCCTTTGGGAGGCGCCATAGCCGGGAGGCTGCGCGTCGGGCGCGGCACCGGGGTGCGGCTGCGGGGCCGGGTCGGATGCCGCATCGGCGGCGGGCCCAGAGGCGGCGGCATGGCCGCCGACGACGGCGGTGCCGCCCTCGGCGGGCGTGCCGGTCGGCGGCAGGCTCGCGGCGGAGGAATCAGCGGCGTGCGGCTCGGCCGCGGGTGCGGCGTCGGCGGGGGTGCGAGTCCCGTCGGGGCCCTGCGGTTCGGTCCCTTCAGGGCCCTTGGTGCTCTCATTGGTGCTCATGGAATTCAGCATGCGGGGCGCAGCTCTCGGCCCGCTGCGAAAACGCCTTAAAACCCTTTAATGATCCGAGCCTCGAGGAGCGGTAAGCGCGCTGGTCAGAAGGCTTAGGGGGTGCTGGCGGGCCGGACGGGGCCGAGCGTGCCATGAGAGGTTTCCAAGTTTCCCTAGTCGGAACTGTGAACGCCGCTGTCGGGTTCGGCGTTGAGGATCACGGTGAAGACGGTGCCCTCGCCGGGTTCGGTGGCGACCTGGACCGTCCCGCCGTGGGCCTTGACGATCGCGGCGACGATCGCGAGGCCCAGGCCCGACCCGGGGTGGGCGGCCTCGGAGCGGAAGAAGCGCTCGAAGACGCGCTCGGCGGTCTCGGGGGCCATGCCGGGTCCGTCGTCGGCGACGGTCAGTCGCACGGTCTCGTCCTCGGCGGCGATCTCGACGCCGATGGTCGTGCCGGGTGGGGTGTGGCGGACCGCGTTCGACAGCAGGTTGTCGAGCACCTGCCGCATCCGGGCTCGATCGGCCGCGACCACAGTGGAGGTTCCGGCCACGGAGGTGAAGCGGAACGTGTAGTCCTCGGACATCACCGCGTGGGCCGCGACGGCCTCGTGGGCGAGTACGGCGAGGTCCACCGGTTCGGTCTCGACCGGCCGCTCCTGCCCAAGGCGGGCAAGGTGCAGCAGGTCCCCCACGAGCAGGCCCATGCGCTTGGCGGCCTCCTCGATCTGTCCGATGTAGTGCTGCCGGTCGGCCTCGGGCATCTGCGGATTGGTGCGCACGAGTTCGGCGTAGCCGCGCACGCTCGTCAGCGGGGTGCGCAGCTCGTGGGAGGCGTCGGCGATGAACTCGCGCATGCGCTCCTCGGAGTCGTGCGCGCGCTCCTCGGAATACTCGCGGGCGCGGATGGCGCCCTCGATCTTGGTGAGCATCGTGTTGATGGCGTATCCGACGCGGCCGACCTCGGTGTTCGGGTCGTGGTCGGGCACGCGCCGCGAGTAGTTCCCGGCGGCGATCATCGCCGCGGTGTTCTCGATCTGGCGCAGCGGCGAAAGGCTCGCCCGCACCAGGCCGACCCCGGCGGCGGCCAGGCCCGCGAGGACGCCCGCGCCGATGAACAGGTCGACCCACACGAGCCCGGCGACGGTCTTGTCGAAGTGGGCGAGCTTGTAGGACAGGACGTAATAGGTGTCGGCGTCGAGGTTGTGGTCGACGGGGTCGTATTTGGGGTCTTTACTCCCGATCTGGGAGCCGAGTACGCCGACGACCCGCCAGCGGGTGGTGCCGTCCGCGCCGAGCGCGGTGAACGCGTCGCCGTCGGCGGCGGCGAGGCTGGCGTAGTCGAAGACCGGGTAGTCGGGGCGGTTGTCGGGCCGGTCGAGGCGGTTCCCGGTCGGGGAGGCGACGCTGAACATGTACTGGTCGGGGCGCAGGCCGGGGCCTTCCTCGGAGTCCTCCAGGTTCTCGGGGTTGAAGATGTCGGGATTCCAGCTGATCAGCTGGGTCTCGAGTTCCTCATCGACGGTGCCGAGGAAGTAGGAGTGCAGCGCCAGGATCGTGGAGACGCTGATGAGGATGAGCGAGCCCGCCACGAGGAAGAGCACGGCAGCGGTGAGCCGCACCCGCAGCGGGGTGCGGTCCCACTTGTCGCGGACGGCTTCGAACATGCGCGGTGCGCTCAACGATGCTGCTCCCGCAGGACGTAGCCGATGCCCCGAAGCGTCTGGATGAGTTTGGGCTCGCCGGTGTCGATCTTGCGGCGCAGGTAGGACACGTAGGACTCGACGATGCCGTCGTCGCCGCGGAAGTCGTAGCGCCACACGTGGTCGAGGATCTGGGACTTGGAGAGCACGCGCCCGGCGTTGATCATGAAGTAGCGCAAGAGCTTGAACTCGGTGGGCGAGAGCTGCACGGCCTTGCCCGAGCGCCAGACCTCGTGGGTCTCCTCGTCGAGCTCGAGGTCGGCGTACTGGAGGCGGGAGGGGCGGGGCAGTTCGCCGGATGAGCGGCGCAGGACGGCGCGGATGCGGGCGACGACCTCTTCGAGCGCGAAGGGCTTGGTGATGTAGTCGTCGGCGCCGACGGACAGGCCCGTGACGGTGTCGGCGGTGTCGTCGCGGGCGGTGAGGAAGAGCACGGGCGTGTGGTCGGAGCCCGAGCGCATGCGGCGCACGACCTCGAAGCCGTCGAAGTCGGGGAGGTTGACGTCGAGGACGACCAGGTCGGGGCGGTGCCTGGCGATGGAGCGGAGGGCCTCGTCGCCGGTGCCGACGGCGTGGACGGCGAAGCCGGCGTAGCGCAGCGAGGTGGCGAGGAGCTCGCAGATGTTCTCTTCGTCTTCGACGACGAGCAGGGTGGCCTCGGTCTCGGCGTTCGGCTGGCTGGTCGAAACGGGCATAGGCCTCTCACAGGTTCGGCGGTCAGCGGTCCGCAGGTCACGGGTGGTGTTGAAGCATACGCCCAGAGCTGGGGCGCGCCAAGCGTTCAGGATGGAGCCCACCGGCGGCCTCTCGGGGTGGGCGGCGAGGCCACGCCGCGCCAGCGTGCGCAACACGATCGGGTGACCTTTATCCGAAGTCTGCACGCCTTTGCGGGAAACGCTCGTCCGCGAGCTGTTTTCCGTCGTACCGGTCGGATAGACTTTGTGTCGCAGCCGGGACGGCGCTTCTTCAACGAGGTGTTGGGCTCGGGCCGGGGCACCCTACCGAATCAGGTGAGTTCATGACGTTGTCAATCGAGACCGCCACGACCGACGCCGGGGTCGTCACCGTCGAGCTGGCCGGCGAGGTCGACTACGCGACCGCGCCCCAGATCCGCGAGACGATCACCAACGCCCTCGAGGCGGGCGGGGCCACCGCCATCCGGGTCGACGTCGCCAAGGTGACGGTCCTCGACTCCACCGGCATCGGCACCATCGTGGTGGCCTACCGCATCGCCCGCGAGATGGGCGTCGCGCTTGCCGTGGTCAATCCCAACCGGTTCATCACCCGCCTGTTCACCGTCGTCGGCGCCGAGGAGCTCCTCGAGGAGCCCACGGAGTCGTTCTCGAGCAGGGAGCGCAGCGCCGCCGGCTAGGCGCTCCGCGAGACCTCCGCGCCCCGGTGCGTCCGGGGCGCGATCGGTCTGTCCGGGCCTGTGCGCGGCCTGCCGTATCGCTCACAACGCACGGTTCGCGGCTGTGCGAAACGCCGTTGTGGCGAACGAGACTTGCACGCTGTCCACCTGCTGTGCAGCACATTCACATCGACCCGAGTGACCGGCCCCGCAACGGCGTTACCGGTACTACACTTTCTACTCCTCCCGGTTACCCTTGAGTCCGGGGACTGCCGTCCCCGTCCACGCAGCGTCAAAGAAGAGGCGATTCAGTCGTGTCGAGTGCGACTCCGGGCAATCCGTTGACCGATTTCGGTGCCAATGAATGGCTGGTCAACGAGATGTATGAGCGTTACCGCGAAAACCCCGACAGTGTCAGCGCCGGGTGGCGCGAGTTCTTCGGCGGCGATCCGCAGGGCACGCAGTTCTCAGGCGACGGTGCGACGCCGGCCAAGGCCGAGCAGGCCGCGGCCGCGCCCGCTCCTGCCGTCGAAGCGAAGCCGGAGCCGGAGCCGGTCAAGTCCGCCCCGGTCGAGGCCGCTCCCGTCGAACCGGCCACCGAGCCCGCCGCTGCGTCCCCCGCCCCGGCCGCGAGCCGGGAGTCACAAGCAGCCGAACCCGCGAAGAAGGCGACTCCGAACGTGAACGAACCAGGCACCAAGCCGCTCAAAGGCGTCGCGGCCAAGGTGGCCCAGAACATGGACGCGTCCCTGGAGATCCCCACGGCCACCTCGGTCCGCGCGGTCCCCGCGAAGCTCCTGTTCGACAACCGGATCGTCATCAACAACCACCTCAAGCGCGGCCAGGGCGGGAAGGTCTCCTTCACCCACCTGATCGGTTACGCGCTGGTGCAGGCCATCAAGGCCCACCCGGGCATGAACGCCTCCTACAAGCTCGTCGACGGCAAACCCCACCTGGTGACTCCCTCATCCGTCAACCTCGGCCTCGCGATCGACATCGCCAAGCCCGACGGGTCGCGCACCCTCGTGGTGCCCTCGATCAAGAACTGCGAGTCGATGGACTTCCGCGAGTTCTGGCAGGCCTACGAGGACCTGGTTCGCAAGGCCCGGGGCAACAAGCTCACGATGGAGGACCACGCCGGGGCGACGCTGACGCTCACCAACCCCGGCGGCATCGGCACCGTCCACTCCGTTCCGCGCCTGATGAAGGGCCAGGGCCTCATCGTCGGCGTCGGCGCCATGGAAGTGCCCGCAGAATTCGCCGGGGCCTCCGATGAGACCCTCTCCGATCTGGGCGTCTCCCGGATCATGACGGTCACCTCGACCTACGACCACCGGATCATCCAGGGCGCCGAATCCGGCCAGTTCCTCTCCACGCTGCACCGGCTGCTGCTCGGCGACGACTTCTTCGACGAGGTGTTCCGCTCACTGCTCATCCCCTACGAGCCGGTGCGCTGGGTCCGCGACGTCTCGAAGACCCACGAAGGCCAGATCGACAAGAACGCCCGGGTCATCGAGCTCATCCACGCCTACCGGGTCCGCGGCCACCTCATGGCCGACACCAACCCGCTGCATTACGAGATCCGCCGCCACCCCGACCTCGACATCCTGTCGCACGGCCTCACCCTGTGGGACCTCGACCGGACCTTCCCCGTCGGCGGCTTCGCGGGCCAGCAGCGCATCAAACTGCGCGACATCCTCGGCGTCCTGCGCGACTCCTACTGCCGCCGCGTCGGCGTGGAGTACATGCACATCCAAGACCCCGAGGAGCGCGCCTGGATCCAGCGGCGCATCGAGGTCCCCTTCGAGAAGCCGAAGGTCACCGAGCAGAAGCACATCCTCGGTCGCCTCAACGCCGCCGAGGCCTTCGAGACCTTCCTCCAGACCAAGTTCGTCGGCCAGAAGCGCTTCAGCCTCGAAGGCGGCGAATCGCTCATCCCGCTGCTCGACCGGGTCCTCAACGAGGCCGCGGGCGCCGCGATCGACGAGGTCGTCATCGGCATGCCCCACCGCGGGCGGCTCAACGTGCTCGCCAACATCGTCGGCAAGAAGCTCTCCAAGATCTTCACCGAGTTCGAGGGGCACATCGACCCCAAGAGCATCGGCGGCTCCGGCGACGTCAAGTACCACCTGGGCCTCACCGGCAAGTTCACCTCCCCCGACGGGAGGTCCGAGACCGTCGTGTCGGTCGCCGCGAACCCGTCGCACCTGGAGGCCGTGAACCCGGTGCTCGAGGGCATCGTCCGCGCCAAGCAGGACCGGCTCAACCTCGGCGAGGACGGCTTCACCGTCATGCCCGTGGCGATCCACGGCGACGCGGCCTTCGCGGGCCAGGGCGTCGTGGCCGAGACGCTGAACCTCTCGCAGCTGCGCGGCTACCGCACCGGCGGCACCGTGCACGTCGTCGTCAACAACCAGGTCGGCTTCACCACCGCGCCCGCGCACTCGCGCTCGAGCCTGTACTGCACCGACGTCGCCCGCATGATCCAGGCACCGATCTTCCACGTCAACGGAGACGACCCCGAGGCCGTGTGCGAGGTCGCCAAGCTCGCCTTCGCCTACCGCCAGCAGTTCCGCAAGGACGTGGTCATCGACATGGTCTGCTACCGGCGCCGCGGCCACAACGAGGGCGACGACCCCAAGATGACCAACCCGCAGATGTACCAGGTCATCGACGGCAAGCAGTCCGTGCGCAAGCTCTACACCCGCGCGCTCATCGGCCGGGGCGACATCACCATGGAAGACGCCGAAGAGGCCCTGGCGGACTACCAGGCCCAGCTCGAGCGGGTCTTCCGCGAGACCAAGGAGGCCCTGTCCGGGCAGACCGGGCCGCTGCCGTGGCGCCACCAGCCCGAACCGGTCGCCGACGTCGACACCTCCGTCGACGCCGAGACCATCGCGATGATCGGCAAGGCCCACACCACCCTCCCCGAGGGCTTCGGACCGCACAAGGCCGTCCGCAAGGTCCTCGAGAAGCGCAGCGAGATGTCCATCTCGGGCACCGTCGACTGGGCCTTCGCCGAAACCCTCGCGTTCGGCTCGCTCCTCATGCAGGGCAAGGCCATCCGCCTCGCCGGGCAGGACTCGCGGCGCGGCACCTTCGTCCAGCGCCACGCCGTCGTCGTCGACCAGGCCTCCGGTGCCGAGTACACGCCGCTGGCCCACCTGGGCGAGCAGGCCGCGAAGTTCTTCGTCTACGACTCGCTGCTCTCCGAATTCGCCGCGCTCGGCTTCGAGTACGGCTACTCGGTGGAGAACCCCGAGATGCTCGTGCTCTGGGAGGCCCAGTTCGGCGACTTCGTCGACGGCGCCCAGACCATCACCGACGAGTTCATCTCCTCGGGCGAGGCCAAGTGGGGCCAGCACTCCGGTGTGACGCTGCTGCTCCCCCACGGCCACGAGGGCGCGGGCCCCGACCACACCTCGGGCCGCATCGAGCGGTTCCTGCAGCAGTGCGCCGACGAGAACATGCGCGTGGTGAACTCCACCAGCCCGGCCAACTACTTCCACCTGCTGCGCCGCCAGGCCCTCGACCCGGTCAAGAAGCCCCTGATCGTGTTCACGCCGAAGTCGCTGCTGCGCCACAAGGCCGCCGTCAGCAAGCTCGACGAGTTCACCACCGGCCGCTTCCAGCCGGTCCTGCCCGACCCGGCCGTCGCCAGCGGCCAGATCCGGCCCGAGGACGTCAAGCGGGTCCTGCTGTGTTCGGGCAAGATCTACTACGACCTGGCCGCCGCCCGCCAGAGCCGCGGTGTCACCGACACCGCGATCGTCCGCGTCGAGCAGCTCTACCCGCTGCCGGCCGACGAGCTCAAGCGCACGCTCGGCGCGTTCCCGAACGCCGACGACACCGCGTGGGTGCAGGAGGAGCCGGCGAACCAGGGCGCCTGGTCGCACATCGCGCTCAACCTCCTCGAGCAGCTCGGCGGGGTCCACCTGCGGCGCATCTCGCGCCCGGCCGCCGCCGCGCCGTCCACCGGATCGCCGAAGGTCCACGACGTCGAGCAGCAGGCGCTGGTCGACGTCGCGGTCCCGCAGCCGCAGTAGCGACGACGTGAACGGGGGAGGCCTAAAACCTCCCCCGTTTTCGCGTCCCGGCCGAAAAACGGCAGAAATAAATCGGACAAGTCACTACGGCCGTCACACTGGTACCGGTTTCTATATATGCATAC
>DATABR010000147.1:0-16508 GCA_036259435.1 Glycomyces sp. | reverse complement strand
CAGCGGCGACGGCGCGGAACCGTTGACGATGCGCGTGGCGGTCCCTGGCATCTACGGGGAATCGGACTCCGAGCGCCTCGCCGCGCTGCTCGCGCCCGAGCCGCTGGCGATGCCGTGGATCGCCGAAACCCTGGAAAGCCTGCGAGCGAAGCTGGAAGCCCTGGTGGCGGGGAACTGACAACAGTCGACGACGATGGGCCGTAGTCGTCATAGTCGCACTTTTACCACTATGAGTACGGCCCATCGTCGTCTTCTGACAGCCTTCGCTACTTCCAGTACTAGTACAGCGTGATGACCGCGTACACGCAGGCCACCACCACTACCAGGGCGACGCTGAGCAGCGCCGCCCCCACGAAGTGCTGGATCTCGAGTTCGCGGCTTTCCTTGACCGGTCCGCGCCACCTGCCGTAGCGCCAGTGATCCCTGGTGAACCGGTCGTCGTCGACGTCCACCAGGAGCGACTGGAGTTCGGCGATGCTCCGGGCCTGTTCGGCCAGTTGCCGCCGCAGTCGGTATTCCCGGGTGTCGATCATGCCCTTGCGCCGGGCCCTGACGAGTCGGTCGAGGGCGATGCGCTTGTCGGTCTTGGAGGCCCGAGCAGCATATGCGTCCATGACGTGCTCCCACCTGTGCTGATGTCCATCATGACAGACATGAAGACCCTATGCGTTCCCTGTTTTCGCAGGTCGTACACATTGGTGTTCCGTATGCAACACGGTGCGCAGCAGTCACGTTCGACCGCTGTCCGATCAGTTGAGGAGGTCGGAGACCGCCTCCGCCAGGTCGGTGTCCTTGGCGGAGACCTTGTTCCCCGCCGAGTGCGTGGTGGTGGAGACGCGGAGCTTGTTGTAGTTGATCGTCAAGTCCGCGTGGTGGTTGCGCTTCTCGTTGAGGAGCCCGACGGCGGCCGCGGCGGCAAGGGTCTCGAGGTGGCCCCCGAAGGTCCAAGTCTGCTCTAGGCGGTCGCCGACATGGCTCCAGCCGGGGAGTTCCGACAGCGCCAGTTCGATTTCGGCTTCGGTCAAGGGTTTGTCGCTCATACCCCGATTCTGACAGCTCCTCGCGGTCAGTTCTCGTCGATGAGCGTTACTTTCCCGGTGTCCAGGTCGTAGACCGCGCCGACGACGAGCACGCCGTCCAAGTTCTCGCGGCGGCCGAGGTCGGCGACCGTGCGACGCACCTGGAGGCGCAAGGCGCGCGGCGCGGCGTCCTCCCCCTCGGGTGTCTCGGTCAGCGCCTGTGACGCGGGCTGCCACAGCTGCTCGACGAGGTAGTCGGTGCGCGGGTCGTGGGTGTCGTCCTGGACGGCGTGCAGGGCCGCGTTGATCGCCCCGCACCGCTCGTGGCCGAGCACGACGACGAGGGCCACGCCGAGTTCGGCGGCGGCGAATTCGAGGGAGCCGACGGCGGCACGGTCGGGCACGTGCCCGGCGGTGCGCACCACCAGCAGCTGCCCGAAGTCGCAGTCGAAGACGCTCTCGGCGGTGACGCGCGAGTCGATGCAGGTGAAGACGACGGCGCTGGGAGTCTGGCCGGGGGCGGCCTCGCGGGCGGCGGTGATGTCGCGCTTGTATCGGGGCTCGCCGGCGATGAAGCGGCCGTTCCCTTCGAGGAGGGCGACCAGCGTGCTGGCGGCTTGGTGGTGATCCATCAACGAGGAGGCGGTCAGTTCTGGCACGCCCTGAATGGTGCCGCATGATCACGGTGGCCGCAAGCACGGCGGGCACAGGACACGCACCTTTTACAGAGCGCACGTTACCGTTCCGAGACCTGTTGGTCGTTTACCAGGACTAGCTGATCGCCCTCGGGGACTCTATGCTCAATACGAACTACCGCAATGGGATTCACGTGCGGATTCATTCCTCGATTTCGCGTGGCGACGCTTGCGGGCCAGCAGCAACGAAAACCCAGTGGAGGAACCGTGCGCACTTACGGCGACGGCTGCCCGGCCGCCCACGCGCTCGATCTGGTCGGTGAGCGGTGGTCGCTCCTCATCGTCCGGGAACTGCTCTTGGGACCCAAGCGTTTCACCGACCTCCGCGCCGGGCTCCACGGGGCCAGCGCGAACGTGCTGTCGCAGCGGCTGCGCGAGCTCGAGGCGCACGGCGTGGTCTCCAAGCGCCGCCTGCCGCCTCCGGCGGCGTCGAAGGTGTACGAACTCACCGAGTGGGGCCGCGAGCTCGAGGGCCCGATCGTGCTGCTGCTGCGCTGGGGCGCCCGGTCGGCGGCGATCCCGCTCGATGCGCCGATGGGCGCGGACGCGCTGATCTTGGCGATGCGGAGCCTGTTCATGCCGGTGGCGGCGCGGGGCTTCGACGCCGCGTTCGAACTCTGGGTCGGGGACCGGCCGTTCATCGCCGAGGTCATCGACGCCCAGCTGATCCTGGCTCCTGGCCGCCCCGAGCATCCGCATGCGGTGATCCGCACCGACGCCGAGACGTTGAAGCGCCTCACCTTGGGCGGGCGCAGCCTCGACGTGTCGCTGCACGCCGGGCGCGTCACCGTCCAAGGGGACCAGGCGATGGCCGAGCGCTTCCTGGGCATGTTCCGCCTCCCGGAACCGGCCGCGGCCTCCGCGGGCGCGGTCTAGCGGGCCAGGCGGATCTCAAGAGGCCGCGGCCTTCGCGGGCGCCGTTCAACGAATCACTCGTATCTCACCCGTGCCGCCCGGCCTCGCCCTGCGGTCGGTGATGAGCATGTGGCCGGGCGCGTGGGTGATCGCGAACGGGAGCCTGGCCTTGATCACCGCTTCCTGGAGCGTGACGCCGCAGGCCCAGAACACCGGCACGTCGCCGTCCTCGAATGTCACCGGGTCCCCGAAGTCGGGCCGGGCGAGGTCGCGGATGCCGATCGCGGCGGGCCGTCCGACGTGGACCGGCGCGCCGTGCGCGTAGGGCATGTCCATCGTGATCGACGCCGCCCGGTCCACCATCGCGCCCGGGATCGGCCGCATCGAGACCACCGTCGGGCCCCGGAAGCGTTTGGCGCCCAGGGATTTCATGTTGGTGCGGTACATCGGCACGTTGACGCCCTGCTCCTGGTGCCGTAGTGGGATCCCGGCCTGCTCCAAGAACGGCTCGAACGTGAAGGTGCAGCCGGTCAGGAAGGTCACCAGGTCGTTGCTCCACAACTCGGTCACATCGGTGCGCTCGGCGACGCGTTCGCCCTTGTGCCACACGTGGTAGGCGGGCAGGTCGCGGCGCAGGTCCGCGCCGAAAGCGAGCTCGGTCCAGTAGTTCCCGGCTCCCACCACCTCCAGCAGCGGGCAGGCGCGGGGGTTGCGGACCGCGAAGCGCCGCAGACTGATCGCGTGCCGGCTCGGCACGCTCACCAGGTTGGCCTGCACGTACCCCTGGGACCAGCCGCTGGTGGGGCTGACCAGTCCGCTTCTGAACCGGGCTCGGGCCTCGTGGGGAAGGAACTGGGCCTCGGGACGCTGTCTTGTGAACATCGCTCCTCCTCGGATTGCCGCTCGATGGGTCTCGATGGGTCCAAGCCTCGTCACCTCGGCGTCAAGACCTTCACGATTCGTTCATGAGACACTGACCGGTATCCGATCACTCACTGAGCGAAAGCCTTTGCAAGCGTTCCCAATTGATCAAGGTATGCCCATACACTGGAGCGGTCCCCGCATATATGACGGCTCCGCACCTCTTGGAGGTGGACCGTGGACTTCGGCATCCTCGGGCCCCTGCAGTTGGCTTGGGAGGGCGTGCCCGTGCCGCTGCCCGGTCGCACCCTGCCCCGCCTGCTGGCCGTCCTGCTGCTCGAAGCCGGTCACGTGGTGCCGCTGCCGAAGCTCGTGGACGCCGTCTGGGAGGACGACCCGCCCGCGACCGCGAGGCGGCAAGTGCAGAACACCGTCGCCACCGCGCGCGGTCTGCTGCTGCAATCGGGCACCAGCGAACTCGAAACGGTCGGCGACGGCTATCGGATGCGGGTGCGCCCCGAGAAGCTCGATTCGCTGCGGTTTCAGCGGGCCGCACGCATTGCTCGTGAACAGGTCGCGGCCTCCGAACCCGAAGCGGCCCTTGCTTCCCTGCGTGAAGGGCTCGGCCTGTGGAGGGGCCCGGCCCTCGCCGGACTCGGCGGCCGCGTCATCGAGGCCGGAGCGCGCCGCTGGGAAGAGGAGCGGGCCGCCGCCGAGGAGTTCCGAGCCGAGCTCGAACTCTCGCTCGCCACCGGCGTCTCGGTCGTGGCGGACCTGCGCGGCGTCCTCGAACGACACCCCTACCGCCAGCACGCGGCCGAGCTGCTGATGACCGCGCTCTACCGCGAGAACCGCACCGCCGAGTCCCTCGACGTGTACGAGTCCATCCGCCGCCAGCTCGCCGACGAACTCGGCATCGACCCGGGCAGGCACCTCAAGGAACTCCACACCGCGATCCTCCGCGACGACCCGGCGCTGCAGGCCGCACCGAAACCGGCCCCTGCCGACCGGCGCTCGCTCCCCGCGCCCGCGCAACTGCCGGCCGTCGGCGTCCACTTCACGGGCCGCGCAGGGCAACTCGCGGTCCTCGACAGACTCCTCGGGCCGGGACCGCAGGTCGCGGTGCTCTCCGGCATCGGCGGCTCGGGCAAGACCACACTCGGGCTGCACTGGGCGCACAAGGTCCGCGAGCGGTTCCCCGACGGGCAGCTGTACGTGAACCTGCGCGGCTTCGACAGGACCGCGCCGCTCTCCCCGCTCGACGCCGTCGCCGGTTTCCTGCGGGCCCTCGGCGTGCCCACCGAGTCGATCCCGTCCGATTCGGACGAGGCCGCGGCGCTGCTGCGCTCGCGCTTGGCCGACACGGGGACGCTCGTGGTCCTCGACAACGCCCGCAATTCCCGGCAGGTACTCCCGCTGCTGCCCGCGACCGCCGGGTGCATCGCGATCGTCACCAGCCGGTCTCGGCTCCCCGATCTGGCCGCGCTGCACGACGTCCGGCAGATCACCGTCGGCGCGCTGGATTCGGACGAGTCGGTCCGGCTCCTCGAAAGCCTCATCGGCACCGACCGCGTGGCACGCGAACCCGGAGCGGCCCGGAGCATCGCGGCGCTGTGCGGCGGCCTGCCACTGGCCCTGCGGATCGTCGGCACCAATCTCGACGGGCAGCCCGACACCACGCTGGCCGAGACCGCCGCGGCCCTCGCCGGGCACGACCGGCTCTCGCGCCTCGCCGTCGAAGGCGACCCGACCACGACCGTGGCCGCCGCGTTCGACCTGTCCTATCAGGCCCTCGAACCCGAAGAAGAACTGCTGTACCTCACCCTCGCGTGCCTGCCCGGCACGGACTTCTCCAAGGACCTCGCCTGCGCGCTCGTCACCTGGGAGCCACGGTCGGCCGAACGGCTTCTGGCGAGCCTGGGCGCCACCCACCGCATCGAGGAGTACCGGCCCGGCCGCTATCGGTTCCACGACCTCGTCCGCGAATACGCCCGGCAGAAAGCCGAATCGGCCTTCGAGCCCGCTGCACTGCAACGGCTCCGGGAGCAGACCGTCGAGTGGTACGCCAAGGGCACGGCGCAGCTGCCGGTCGAGGAGTACCGGAACATCATCGCCACCTTCCTCGAATGGAACGGGCACCCGACCGTCTCCCGGCTTCTCACCCGGCTCATCGACTTCGCCGACGCGGGCTACCGCGAGGACGGCTCCGAACGGCGCGCCCTCGCCGACTCGCTGTACGAACTGCCCGAGCTCGCGCATGTGGCCGAGCGCGGCATCGCGACCGGGGTCCGCTCGGACGAGCCGATGGACGCCGTGCGGGCGTACGCGTTGGCCGATGCCGTCGCGTACGCCTCCGGCGACCTGCACCAGTCGATGGCGTACGCCCAGAAGACCCTCGAGCATCTCAGAAGGACCCCGCACGGCGACCGGACCGGCAAGGCCCGCAACGACCTCGCGACCACGCTCACGCAGCTTGGCCGCTACCGGGAGGCCGTATCGCTGCTGCGCGAGGCGGTCGTCGCAGCCGAGGCCTCGGAGAAGCGCCACGTGATCGTCGAGGTGCTCACCTCGCTGGGAACGGTGCTGCGCCGCATGGGGATCTTCGCCGAGGCAGAAGCGCTGCTGCTGCGCGCCCGCGAACTCGACGCCGCCGCACCCGGCGGGCCCACCACGGTCTACCCGCTGCTGTCGCTCTCGGAGCTCTATGTGGACCAGGGGCGCATCAGCGCCGCCGAGGAACTGTGCCGTGACATCGCCGAGTTGCTGCGCGACCATCCCTCGAAGTACTACCGGGCCCGGCTCTACTTCAGGCAGTCCGCGGTGCACCGCGCCGACGGGGACTTCCCGCGCGCCGAGGCCGCGCTGCTGCACGGGCTCGAACTCGTCGAGCACGTCAACGGCTGGCGGCACCAGCTGGTGTACACGTACTGGCTGGCGGAGTTGTACGTCGACGCCCAGCAGATCGACCAGGCCAGGGACGCCCTCGAACGCGTCGCCCACCTGGACCGGTACCAGACCTCGGAGACGTTGGCGGTCAAGGCGAGAGTGCTGTGCAAGCTGTATACGGCCGACGGCGATCTCGGCCGAGCGGTCCGCATGGGCCGCCAGGCGTGCGACGTGTTCGCCGCCATGCCGGATCCGCTGCGCCAGGCGCGGAGTCTCAGGGCCTTGGCCGCCGCTTACGCCGCGGGCGGGAACGAGGCGAGATCCCAAGAGCTCCAAGCGCAGGCCAGGGCGTTGTACATCGCGCTGAACCTCGACGCATCACCGACGCGACCTGAGGACGCCCACGGCGACCACGGGAACATCACCATTGGACACGATCTTGCGACCAGTCCCAGGGACCCGTCGTACGGCGCGATCGCAGCGTTCACGGGGCGGGAGACCGGTCTCGCCGACGGCATGCTCTTCCTCGGCGAGGGTGACCGGCACCGCGAGGTCATCGACGCGTACCGGCAGGTTCTCGAGGCGATGGGGTTCGAGATCGCCGAATCGGATCCGCCTCTGTTCGGGTCGTTCTTCCAGCGGTTCAGGATCCAGTCCTGGGGCAATCACAGCCAGAGCCGTGCGAGCAAGCTGGCGGCGGCGATCGACTCGGCGGCTGAGCCGGATGCCCCGTCTGATGCACCGGCCCAGGAGAACCCTCATGTCGACCGGGACCTGGTCGAGGCGGTGTCGAGGCTCATCGAATCGATCAGGTTCGAGAGCGATGTGGTCCTGCAGGTCGACTCGATTTTGATCATCAAGCACGCGAACCAGGTGGCACAGCGGACCTTGACGCCGGCAGAGATGTCGCTGCTGCGAGGACACTGGGGCGGCATGGAACCGCCGAGCGACATCCGAGCGATCTTGCGGTCCGGCGACATCGACCCCGCATGCCTCACGGACCCACAACCCAGAGGGCGGCACAGGAAGACCTGAGCGCAGTCGGTCCGGCCCGTTCGGATGATGCCCGTCCCTTACAGCCGGATCGCGGTCGTGTCGCAGGAGGCCGAGCACGGTCGACTAGGTCCGCCCGACCCCCTCTGTCGCCGCCCGGCTGCTCCAGTCGGTCGACGGATGCGGGCACAGTCGGCTCGTTTCTACAGTGGGGCCCACACCCACTGATGGAAGAAGGCGGACATGCACGCGATCCGACACCATGAATTCGGCGGTCCCGAGGTCCTCGTGTACGAGGAGGTCGCCGACCCCGCGCCCGGGCCCGGGCAGTTGCGCATCGACAGCCGGGCCGCCGGGGTCCATCTGCTCGACACGACGTTTCGGTCGGGCGATCGAAACGGGCCGTACCCGCTGCCGGACTTGCCGATGATCCCCGGCCGCGAGGCTGCCGGCGTCGTCGATGCCGTCGGTGAGGGCGTGGACGAGTCGTGGCTCGGCAAGCGCGTCGTCGCCCACCTCGGGTTCGCTTCGGGCGGATACGCCGAGAAGGCCGTGCGCGAAGTGGAGTCCGTGCACGAGATCCCGGACGGCGCGGGCTTCCCTGAGGCGGTCGCGATGATCGGCACCGGCCGCACGGCCCTCATGGTCCTGAGCGTCGGGCCGGTCTCGGCCCAGGACGTGGTGATCGTCCCGGCCGCCGCTGGCGGGATCGGGACGCTCTTGGTGCAGGCGGCCAAGAACGCCGGCGCGTTCGTCGTCGGCCTCGCGGGCGGTCCGGAGAAGGTCGCGCGGGTCGCCGCGAACGGCGCCGATGCGGCGATCGACTACAAAACCGCGGACTGGACGGAGCGGTTGGACGCGGCCCTCGGCGAGCGCGATGCGACGCTCCTGTTCGACTCCGTCGGCGACGAGACCGGCCGGGCCGCGTTCGACAGGCTCGGGTTCGGTGGTCGGATGGTCGTCTTCGGCTGGTCTGCCGGGAAGCCCACCCAGGCCACGGTCGAGGACATCGTGGGCCGCGGCCTGACCGTCTCTGGTGCGCTCGGGCCGAAGCTGCTGGCGAAGCTCGGCGGCCTGCGGGCGCTCGAGGAGCGCTCGCTCGCGGAGCTTGCGGCTGGGCGCCTGCGCCCGGCGGTGCACACGTTCAAGCTGGCCGAAGCCGCCGAAGCCCATCGCGCCCTGGAGAACCGGGGCACGACGGGCAAGGTGGTGCTGGTGCCGTGAGGCCGAAACCGCGGGCCCGGGTCGGCCAGGCCCGCGTGGCTCGCCTTAGGAAGCGCGGACCAGCTCGGCGGTCGTGACGTGGCTCGGCACGACGGGCACGGTGTGGGCGCGGGCGAGCGGCACGGACAGTGCGAGCCCCGCCAGCGCCAGCACGACGCCGACCAGGAGCGGCGCGGTCAGGCTCAGCCCGGCCGAGAGCGCCAGGCCGCCGAGCCAGGCGCCGTTCGCGTTCGCGAGGTTGAACGCCGCGTGGTGCAGCGAGGACGCCAGCGACGGGGCGGCGTGCGCGCCGTCGAGCAGCATCCGCTGCATGATGGGGCCGACCAGCGAGGACGAAGCCGCCATGAGGAACACGCCGCCGATCGCCAGCGCCGGGTTGCTCATGGAGAAGTACATCATGAGCAGCACGGCGGCGATGGTGGTGAACGAGGCGAACAGGCCCGGGATCGGGGCGCGGTCGGCGACCTGGCCGCCGACGACGTTGCCGAGGGTGAGGCCGATGCCGAAGACGGCGAGGGTGATCGCGATGGCGACCGCGTTCAGGCCGGTGATCGCTTCGAGGATCGGCGTGAGGTAGGTGTAGGCGGCGAACATGCCGCCGAAGCCGACCGCGCCGGTGATGAGCGGGAGCAGGACGCGCTTGGAGCGGATGGCGCGGATCTCGTCGGCGGCCTTGGTCGGGACGATGACGCCGCGCGTGTCGGGCACGGTGGCCCAGATCGCGATGGCGGCGACGACGCCGAGTGCGGCGACGGCGGCGAAGATCCAGCGCCAGGAGAACTGGCCGATGAGCAGGGCGCTGATCGGGACGCCGACGATGGTGGCGACGGTCAGGCCGGACATGATCCCTGAGATGGCGCGGGCGCGCCGCTCGTAGGAGACCAGGCTGGCGCCGACGACGGCGGCCGCGCCGAAGAACGCGCCGTGCGGGAGTCCGGCGACGAACCGGGAGGCGAGCATGGTGCCGAAGTCGGGAGCGAGCGCGGTGGCGAGGTTCGCGAGCGCGAACCAGCCCATGAGCCCGATGAGCAGAGGCTTGCGCGGCACCCGGGTGGTGGCGACGGTGAGCAGCGGCGCGCCGAGCACGACGCCGATGGCGTAGGCGGAGACGGCGAGGCCGGCTTCGGCGAGCGAGACGCCCGAGGAGGCGGCCATCTGGGGCAGGATGCCCATGATGACGAACTCGGCGGCGCCGATGCCGAACGCGCCGATGGACATGGCGAAGAGAGGCATGCGCATGGAAAAGCAGCTCCGGGGAAGACGTGGGGAGGGTGAGAACACTGAGGCTGTCACCGGCTGCGTCCTTGCCTGACCGGTCGCTGTTCAAGAGCTTGGGCGCTCTGCGGCGCCGGATCAATCATAGAAAGACTCGCCGCACGATTTAAAGTCCTGGAGATGAAATCCCGGCGTGATGTCGATCGCCGCCGGGTTACCTACCTCCAGCAGGGGTTTCAGAAGTGACCGCGGTCAATCTCCGGAATGCTGCTGCGGTCGCGGAATTCGGTTGCGGCACATAGACGATGAGCCGGAAGGCGGTGCCGGGCACATCGAGGACCTGGCAGTCGAATTCGAGTGGCCCGTATTCGTCGTGGACGACCCGCTTGGTCTGGACTGTGCGAACGAACACCTCGTGGTCGGCCCAGACTTCGAAGTAGAGCACGCCGTTCCTGGCCTGGGCCCTCCAAGTTAGCGATGGAGATTCTTGACCTCAACCGCTGATGAGAAGCGGCTGCACCCTCATCACTGAGGCGCGCTTCCTGCTGCACGACCCGCTGCCCCGGTGGTGAATTTGCCAAAGGTCTTATGCGGGCTCCACAAGCCTTGCCGCCGCAAGTGGCCAGGACGCATCACGCGCTTCGAGTCCCCGTTCTCCGGCCAACACCGCCAGCCCGCGGTACGCGAACCGCACCGTCGGACAGTTGCCTGCCAAGAGAAAAGGCCCCGCAGAGCGGGGCCTTCAATGTAGGGCAGGCAGGACTCGAACCCGCGACCAACCCGTTATGAGCAGGCTGCTCTAACCAGCTGAGCTACTGCCCCGAGCGGGCAATATCCTCTCATACTCGGTGACCGGGCGGTGGCCCAAGGGCAGTGGAGCGCCGTGTCGGGCGCGATCAGAGGGCGCAGGAACGTCTAGCGGTAGTCAAGGCGCCCGAATGGTCCCGCAACGGCCGTATGGCACACCAGGGCCGTTCGAGAGCCGACGCCGATAACATCTGAGCCAGATTTGCAACGGTTCGATAACGACGACAGCGATTGTTACTCAGGTCTCAATAAGATCCGTCTCACTCCCCGACCTTTTCGAACAGGTATTGCAATCGCAGGTCGGCCGCGTTGCCCGAGAGGGACGTACGCGGGTCCCACTCCCCCGGTCGGTTCCCCCTCGCGGGGGAGGCGGTTCGCCCGCTCGCGGGAGGGATCCAGGCCCCGAAGACGCGAATCTAGTGGCATGACAGAGCAACTCACCTCGCAGCCCCGCACGGCGGGCCCCAGCCGATTCGGGCGGAACACCGTCATCGCCGCGTTCCTCTGGTCGCTCCTGGCCCTGCCCATCGGCCTCTGGCACCTCCTCGACCCCGAGCACGGCCCCTACTCGCACCAGACCTTCGACCCGACGTTCCGTCTCCCCGAGGCCGTCCCCGGCTGGGTCGCACCGACCGCACTCATCGCCGCCGGATTCGTCGGGCTCTTCATCGCCAGGGCCAAGCCGCGACTGTGGCCGGTCACGGCGCTCTACGCGGCGGTCTTCGGGCTGGTGCTCACCACCACGACGCCGATGGCCTTCGCGGGTTACTTCGCGGCCTTCGCGATTCCGCTCGTCTTCCTCGTCGGACCGGTGCTCCTGGCCCGAGGCAAGATCGCCCGCGTCGTCACCGGTGCCGCGATCGCCGGGCTCCTCACCGCGCTCATCGCCACCGGCGTCGTCGACCCCGGCATGTTCGCCGAGTTCGTCGAGAAGTTCGGCGGCGCCGTCGCCGACATGTGGGCGCACCTCGCCACTCAGGTGTGGACGGTCGCCGGAGCCGCGATCTGGACCGCGCTGACCCTCCACCTGCTCCTCATGCGGCAGGGCGACGCGGCCGACCGCAACTGGCTCAGTCCCGAGCGGGCCGCGAAATGGGGCCGGACCGCCAGCTGGCTCGCCTTCGCCAGCGCCCTCCCCTATGGAGTGACGCGCATGAGCTGGCTGACCCCGTGGTCGTGGTTCGGCGGGCCGCTCGGCTCGGACTTCGACCCGGCCACCCGCGTCTGGGGCCTGCTCCTCGGCTTCGCCTGCATCGCCGGAGGCGTGCTGTGCCTGGGCATGACCCAGCGGTGGGGCACGCGCTGGCCGTTCTGGATGCCGATCGTGAAGGGCCGCCCAGTGCCGCCGATGGTGGCGATCGTGCCGGCCGCGATCATGGCCGCGATGTTCACGTTCATGGCGGTCCCGTTCGCGGGCCTGACCATCCGCCAGGGCGAGGCGGACATGATCTGGGTGTTCCCGTTCTACGTGTGGGGTCCGGCGCTCGGCGCGGCCACGCTCGCTTACGCGATTCGCCGTGGCGTGATCAAGCCGCAGGTCAACGCCTGAGGAACCTGGAGCGAGGCGGCGGCCGCGGAGCGGTCGCCGCCCGTTTTCATTCGCCGAGGAGCCTGCGGGTCACGTCGACCACCCGTCGGGTCTGGATCGCGATCGCCTCGCGGTTCTTCTCCCCCACCGGGCCCTTCGCGCCGATGTGGCCGGCGCCGTATGGATTGCCGATCTCCACGTCGAACTGGAGCGGGTCGGTGTATCCGGGACCGACGATGATCGCGCCCCAGTGGTAGAAGGTGATGTTGAGCGCCAGGATGGTCGACTCCTGGCCGCCGTGGGCGGTCTGCGTCGAGGTGAACGAGGACATCACCTTGTCGACCAGGGCGCCTTGCTCCCACAGCGGGCCGGTGAGGTCGATGAACTGCTTGAGCTGCGAGGTCGGCAGGCCGTACCGGGTGGGCGTCCCCCACATCACCGCGTCGGCCCATTCGAGGTCGTCGAGCGAGGCCTCCTCGACGTCGGCGGTGGCCTCGTGGTGGCGGGCCCAGTCCTCGTTCGACTCGATCGCCTTCTCGGGGGCGAGCTCCTGCACTTTCCGCAGGCGCACCTCGGCGCCCGCGTCCTCGCCCTCGCGGGCGGCGGTCCGGGCCATTTCATAGACGTTCCCGGTCTGGGAGTAGTGGATGACGGCAAGCTTGACCATGAGCGCTCCCTTAAGGTGGAGATTTGATGTTGACCCTCGCACGGTCACGGACATAGTGTTGCTCCCGCAAGGCATTCCAAACATCCGCAAGAACTCGGCAAAGGAAGTTCATGCTCGACATCCTGGTCGTCGGCGGTGTCGGCGTCGACACCATCGTGCGCGTCCCCGAGATCGCGATCGGCGACGGCGACTCCGCCCACGTCGACCCGATCTACGACTACGTGGCGCACACCGGCAACGGCGTCGCGCTCGGATGCCACCACCTCGGACTCGCCACTCGCTTCATCGACTTCATCGGCGACGACGAGCAGGGCGCGCTCATCCGCCGCCACTACGAGGCCCACGGCCTCGACTTCCGCTACTTGATCTCAGCGAACGGCACTTCGCGTTCGGTGAACCTCGTCGACGCCGAGGGCCGCCGCTACTCCTTCTACGACTACCGCCACGATCCGGAGCTGCGCCTGCCCGCCGAGTTCTTCGGGCCGCACCTGGCCGAGGCGAAGCACGTGCACGTCTCGATCCCCAACCACACGCGAGACGCACTGGCGGCCGTACCCGAGCACGTGCCGGTCTCGACCGACCTGCACGGCTGGGACGGCGAGGCCGACCACCAGAAGGCCTTCGCGCTCAGGGCGAACCTGGTGACCATGTCGGCCGCACGGCTGGCCGACCCCGAGAAGACCCTGCGTTGGGTCCTCGACAACGGCCGGGCCGACCTCGTGGCCGCGACCGACGGCGAGCGGGGCGGCTACTTCATGGAGCGGGGCGGCTCGCTCGAGCGGTACACCGCGATCGACCCGGCCGCCGAACTCGGTGGGGCCGTGCAGGCATGGGCCTCGTGGCAGCCGGTGGACTCGAACGGCGCGGGCGACGCGTTCACCTCAGGGCTCTTGTGGGCACGGCTCCAGGGCATGGACACGGCGGCGGCGATCGACGCGGGACGGGTGTCGGGCGCGTACGCATGCGCGACCGAGGGCACGAGTACGTCGCTGATCTCCGAGGAGCTCTTGACCGAGAGCCTTGCGGCGCTGCGGAAGTAACGCGAAGAGGCCCCGGCGGATCGGCGGGGCCTCTCACGTCTATTCGGGTTGCTTGTGCGCGGTCATCGCCCTCGCCCTTGCGATGACGTCGTCGAACGGCGAGGGTTCTTCGGTGACGGTGCGGACCACCTTGCGCTCCTCGGGTTGGACCACGAGCATGAACAGGCCGCCGACGGCCGCGGCGACCAGGGGCGCGCCGATGCCGATCTCTGCGGCCGGCCAGGCGCCGGTGGCCGAGCCGGTGGCGATGAGGTAGGCCGCCCAGACCGGGATCGCCCACGCGGCGGCGAGCACGAGCAGGTCGCGGCGGCGGCGCAGCTCGGGGCGGATGAGCCACACCAGGAAGTCGAGCCAAGCGCCCGAGAGCAGGAAGACCCAGACGTAGCCGCCGTACTCGAAGCCCTCGTAGGCGCCGGCCATGAGCGATGGGTACGCGAACGCGACGGTGAAGAAGCCCAAGGGGAGTCGGAATCGGCCGGAGGCGAGCAGCACGATCCCGAGCACGAGCACGGTGGTGAACACGATGCCCGCCACCGGGAAGCCCTGGAAGACGTCCGGTCCCCGCAGCGCGGCGGCGACTTCGAACGGCGAGTTCGCGTAGGGCACAAGGTAGGCGAGGAACAGCACCAGCGAGCTGATCGCGTAGCCGAGCGAGAGGGCGGGCGCGGCCATGCGGGCCTCGAGCGGGATCGGCTCGGGCTCGGCCCCGATCGCCTCGCGCCGCCACGCCGAGAGCCAAGGCGCGATGACGATGAGGATGCCCCCGGCGGCGAGGCCGAGATGCGAAGGGCTGAAGAGGATCGCAAGGCTGGTCTCGACGCCTAGCACCTGGTGCCAGATCATGTCGGCGATACCGGAGACGAGGAACAACGGCACGCCGATCAGGGCCGGGCCGTATCCGTGCGGGACCGCGGCCATGCCGGTGCGGCCCTCGGCGCGGTGGGCGCGGACGAAGATCCAGGCGATCCAGGCGGCGGTGGCGAAGAAGCCGGTGTAGAAGAGCAGGTGCCACCAGGTGAAGAAGCTCTCCGGCCAGTCGTTGGCGTGGGCGTTGACGTCGAGGATGAGGCCGCCGAAGAACCACGCGGAGAGACCCGCCGTGATCAGGTCCTGCCACCAGGTGGCGAAGGCGCGGGGCTGCCGGGAGTCGGTCAAGAGGTGCATCTTGTACTCCAGCAATCGGTCCAGGGGTGTGATGGCCATGACCTCATCATGGCCTACCCGAACCTTCCGCGCAATTCCCGAGAGTGCGGGAATGGGCGTCAATAGTCCGTTCACTCAGGACTTTACGTAAGCGTACCTTCACTATTCGGGCTTCTTGAGCGTCAGTACGCGGGTGACGGAGCCGCCGTCTTTGGGCTTGTCGCGTACATGCGCGAAGCCGAGTTTGCCCATGACCGCGAGCGAAGCGGTGTTCTGCTCGGCGATCGTGGCGTGCACTTCGGACAGTCCGAGGGTGTCGAATCCGTAGTCGATGATCGCTTTGGCGAGTTCGGTGCCGAGTCCGCGGCCCCAGGCGGCGTGGGCCAGGGCGTAGATGAGTTCATGGCCGCCCGAAACCTCAGTGGGCTTGATCTCGGCATGACCGACCAGCACGCCGTTCTCGCGCACGGCCCACACGTCGAACTTGTCGAGGTCGTAGACGTGCGTGAAGACGCGTTTGAAGAGGGCGCGATTGGCTTCTTCGGGTTCGGGGCCGTCGCCCATCCACTGCGAGACGCGGGTGTCCGTGAAGAGCGCCACGAAGGCCTCCTCGTCCTCGTGCACGTAGGGTTCGAGGACGAGGCGTCCGGTGCGCAATACGGGTGTCATAGAGCCGCATGTTGCCATGGCCCTGAGCCCGGCGCAAAGGAATTACGCGGCCGGGGTGAACGTCACCAGGAACAGCTTCGGCCAGTGCTTGCCGGTGAGGTAGAACGTGTCTTTCTCTGCGGCGGCGGCGATGCCGTTGAGCACGTCGGCTCCGGCGGACTCGTCGGCGCTGAGCAGGCCCGAAGCGTCCACGACCGCGCCGACCTCGCCGGTGGCCGGGTCGATGCGCACGATCTGGTCGGTCTGCCACAGGTTCGCCCAGACCTGGCCGCCCGCGCATTCCAACTCGTTGATCTGGGAGACGGGTTCGCCGTCGAGCGCAACGTCCACGGTGCCGGTCTCCGCGAAGGTCACCGGGTCACGGAAAGTCAATGTGGACGAACCGTCGCTCATGACGAGCCGCGTGCCGTCGTAGCAGATGCCCCAGCCTTCGCCTTCGTACGCGACGGTCTCGACGATGTCGAGCGAGACCGGGTCGCGGCGATGGGCGACACCTTCTTGCCAGGTGATCTGCCACAGGTCCGAGTCGGTGAGGGTGAGACCCTCGGCGAACTGTTCGGCCGGGAGATCTTGGGAGGCGAGGACTTTCCCGGTGGTCGGGTCGACGATGCGAACATCCGACTCGCCGTAGAGGCCCGCACTCTCGTAGAAGACCGTGCCGAACTCGGGGTGCTCGCGCAGCTCCAGGCCCTGCGTGAACGAGTCGGGATCGTGGTCGAAGGACTCGATGACCTGGGCCGTGAGCTCCTCGAGGGCAGCGCCCTCGGGCGCGCTCACCTGCTCCTCGGCGGTCGCGTCGCCGGTGCCGCAGCCGGCCAGGGCGAGGAGCCCGACGGCGCCGAATGCCAGGCCGCGCCGCGCCGCGCGATTCTCATCGAACACTGATCTCATCTCCAGCCGGTATGC
>DATABR010000146.1:0-11051 GCA_036259435.1 Glycomyces sp. | reverse complement strand
CGCGCAGGCGCTCGCGAAGGGCCAGGGCGCGGCGATCGGCGACCGCGTGATCGTCGGCGGCACCGGGCCGTTCCTGCTGCCGGTGGCGGTCTCGCTGGTCGACGCGGGCGCGCGGGTGGTCGAGGTCGCGGAGGCGAACGCGGCGGTGACGGGCTGGCTCGGGAATCCGTCAGGGGCGCTCGCGGGCTGGTCGAAGACCGGCGAGTTGGCGCGGTACGCGGGTCGTCTGGCGCGGCACCGGGTGCCGTACCGGTCGCGCACGGCGGTGGTCGAGGCGCACGGTTCCGAGGGTGTGGAGTCGGTGACCGTGGCAAGGCTGGACTCGTTGTGGAATCCGGTCGTGGGTTCGGAGCGGCGCATCGAGGTGGACTCGGTGGCGGTCGGGTTCGGGTTCACGCCGCAGTTGGAGCTCGCACTGGCGGCGCGGTGCCGGGTGGCTGAGGGCTTCGTGGTCGTCGACGCGGCTCAGGGCACCACGGCTCCGGGGGTGTTCGCGGCGGGGGAGCTGACGGGCATCGGCGGGGCCGATCTGGCCGAAGCCGAAGGGGCCGTTGCCGGTTCGGCCGCGGCGAAGTACGTGGGGGCGGCGGTTGAGCCGCCGCTGCGGGCGATGGCGCGAGTGCGGTCGGGGCGGCGGTTCGCGGCCGCGCTGGCGGCGGCGTACCCGGTGCGACCGGGCTGGCAGTACTGGCTGCGTGACGACACGATCGTGTGCCGGTGCGAGGAGGTCACGAGCAGGGCGCTGTTCCGTGCGATCGATGAGCGGGACGTGGCTGGGGTGCGGTCGTTGAAGCTGGTGAGCGGGGCCGGGCTCGGGCTGTGCCAGGGCCGGGTGTGCGGGCGGAGCGTCGCCGAGCTGGCGGGCATCGATGCGGCCGGGTTCGCGAAGCGGCCGATCGCCTCGCCGGTGCGGTTGTCGGAGCTGGCCGAGCAGGAGCCAGTGGAGGGCTCTATCGACGCCGAAGAATCGGGCCGGGCGCTGGGCGTCGAGTACTAGCGGCGCGCGCCTCGAAGCAGCGGGTTCGAGCGGCGAAGTCGGGCGTCGAACCCTGGGGTTGACATAGGCGGCCGAGGTTGCGTACGGTACCTCTGACTACGTAGTCATATGGAGCACCAGATGAGCGACTGGCCGAATCCGATCCTGTTCGGAGCCGCGTACTACTTCGAGTACCAGCCCGACGCCGCGAACGGCTTCGGCACCGAGGCCGCTCGCGAACGCCTGGAAATCGACCTCGACCTCATGGCCGAGGCGGGCTTCTCCGTGATCCGCGTCGGCGAATCCGTCTGGAGCACTTGGGAACCCGAGAACGGCCGCTTCGACCTCGATTGGCTCCAGCCGGTGCTGGACGGCGCCCACGAGCGCGGCATCGCCGTCGTCCTCGGCACCCCCACGTATGCCGTCCCGCCCTGGCTCGCGCGCCTCTACCCCGAGATCGCCGGGGAGCACCGCACCGGCCAGCGCGTTGCTTGGGGCGGGCGTCAGGAGGTCGATTACACGCACGCGGCGTTCAAGTTCCACGCCGAACGCGTCATCCGCAAGATCCTCGCCCGCTACGCCGACCATCCGGCCGTGATCGGCTTCCAGGTCGACAACGAGCCCGGCCTGCAGGTCTTCCACAACGAGGGCGTGTTCCAGCAGTTCTCCGACCGACTGCGGCACACCTACGGCGATGTCGAGACCCTCAATCGCGAATGGGGCCTGGTTTACTGGTCGCATCGGCTGTCGACCTGGGCGGATCTGTGGCGGCCCGACGGGAACTTGCAGCCGCAGTACACGCTCGCGTGGCGGCGCTTCCAGGCCGAGCTGACCACCGAGTTCATTGGCTGGCAGGCCGACATCGCGCGCGAGTACGCGAGCGAGGACCAGTTCGTGACCACATGCATCTCCTACTCGCGCCCGGGCATCGACGACCCCTCGCTCTCCGCGCGGCTCGACGTGGCCTCCGGGAACCCGTATTACCGGATGCAGGACGGCCTCGCGCTGCCGCCCGTGGACGACGGCGACGCGATCATGTGGAAGACGGACGGGACCTGGGCCCTCTACCACTTGGCCGACCGGATGTACTCCTCGAAGCAGGCGCCGTTCCTGGTCACCGAGACCAACGCTCAGGCCATCGGCGAGCCCTGGCGCAACGAGCCGGCCTTCGAAGGGCAGTGGCGGCAGGCCGCGTGGGCGCAGGTCTCGCGCGGGGCGGCCATGGTCGAGTACTGGCAGTGGCACACGCTCCATTTCGGCACCGAGACGTACTGGGGCGGGGTGCTGCCGCACAGTCTCGAGCCCGGGCGGGTCTACCGCGAGCTCGCGCAGATCGGCGCGGAGCTGCGGAAGACCGGTGGGGCCCTTGCTGGCCTGGTGCCGGAGGCCGACGTGGCGGTGCTGTACTCCAAGCGGAGCGAGTGGGCGCTGGCGGCGCAGCCGCAGATCGCGACCGACGACGGCGGAGCCGACCATCACTCGTTCGAGACGATCCTCGGGACGTTCTACCGGGGCGTGTTCGACGCCGGACTGCAGGCGCGCATCGTCCACACCGGGCAGCTCAGCACTCCACAGGAGGCGGCGGTGGAGTACCCGGTGCTGGTGGCCGCGGGGCTCTACGCGGAGACCGACGAGCTGCTCGACTGGCTCGCGGCGTACGCCGCGGCGGGCGGGCACCTGGTCGTGGGGCCGCGCACCGGGTACGGCGACGAAGAGGCGCGGGCGCGACTGGAGGTCAAGCCCGCGCGGCTGACCGAGGCCGCCGGGGTCTGGTACGAGGAATTCGCGAACCTCACCGGCGAGGTGGCCGTGCGGGCCGCCGAGGGCTCGCCGCTGGAACTCGACGGGGCCGCGGCGGTGAAGTGGGCCGACGGGCTCTATGTCGAGGGCGCGGAGGCCCTGGCGGAGTACTCGCATCCGCACTACGGCCGTTTCGCGGCGGCGGCGACGAACGCGCACGGCGAGGGCCGGGTCACGTACGTGGGCACGATCCCGAACGCGGCCTTCGGGAAGGCGCTGTTCTCCTGGCTCGCACCCGAGGACCCGTGGCGGCCCGCCCACCCGAGCCTGACGGTGACGAGCGGGGTGACCGGCGAGGGCCGCACGGTGCGGTTCCTGCACAACTGGTCATGGGACGAAGCCGAGTTCGCGCTGCCCGCAGCGGCGAGCGACGCGATCGACGACGAGGACTTCGAGGCGGGCGCGGCGCTCCGCTTGGGCCCGTGGGACGTGAAGGTCCTCATCGAGCGGATCTGAGGGATCTTCCCCGGATCGGGGGACGCCGGGACTGCCAAAACTGTCGGACCCGCGAGCGACCTTTGGAACCGGGGAACCTCAACCCAGAGGCATACGGCGCCCGCCCCTGCCCGGAAACGCCGGATAGGGGCGGAGCGCGTTCAAGCCGAGCGTAGGGATTCGGGTCGGGGGTGCGTGCTCCGCCGAGACACGAGCCGGGCTCGGAGGCGCACGCCGAGAACACTCGGATCCGGTTGGGTTGGGCCCCCGGTTTTCAACGGTGCCTCGGGGGTCTGACAATTCGGCGCCGAACAGCCGCCTCAGTTGTCGAAGGTCACCAGATCGAGGCTCGCGATCGTGGCGGGCTCGTTCATGATCTCGATGCCCACGACCTTGCCCGCGACCACGGTGAAGGCGAGCACCGAGCGCGGTGTGCCGTCCGGGGCCCACATCGCGCCAACGTTGCCGTCCACGAGGACGGCCACCGCCTCCCTGGCCTGGCCGTTGAAGATCGCGGCCACCTGCGACGCGCCGATGACCTCGCGCCCAGAGAAGCCGGTCGCCACGGCCGCCTCGTCGGCGACCACGGTGATGTCCGGGTCGAGTACGGAGAGCAGGTCCGCGAAGCGCCCTTCGCGGGCGGCGGCGAGGAAGGCGTCGATCACCGCTTTCTGAATCTGCACCTCGGGATCGGCGTCGAGTTCCCCGCGACCCCCACTCCCTTGCCGTTCGCGAACCCGCCGGCGGGCGCGGCTGGCGAGCTGCCGGGTCGCCTCGGTGGTGCGATCGAGGATCGGAGCGATGCGAATGAACGGCACCCCGAACAGGTCGTGGAGCACGAACGCGAGTCGCTCGGCGGGGCCGAGCGAATCCAGGACCACCTGCAGCGCCTGTCCGACCGAGTCGGCCATGACGGCCGCCGACTCGGGATCCCCGCCGCCGCCCGGAGCCGTGGCCACCGGCAGGTCGGCCTCGAGGGCGTCCTCGCGGCGAGTGCGCCGCGAGCGCAGCATGTTCAGGCAGATCCGCGAGACCACGGTGGTGAGCCACCCGCGCAGGTTCGCCACGTCGGCGGTGTCGGCCCCGGCGAAACGCAGCCAAGTCTCCTGCACGGCGTCGTCCGCCTCGGGGGTGCTCCCGAGCATCCGGAACGCCACGGCCCGCAAGTGGCCGCGGTGCTCCTCGAAGCGCTCCGCCGGACCGCGCTCGTCAACATCGACCTCGTTCATCACCCTCCACCGTAGGCGCTCCGCACGGGCGATCCCGCGCGACCGGGACCGCGACGAGTCGAGCGGCGCTCAGGCGCCGGTGAGCTTCCGCACCAGAATCCGCAGGCGAGCGGCCTGGAAACCCGGCCGCAGGCGGTCGTCGCGGCCGAGTGCGGCGAGTCCGTGGATCGACGCCCAACCGGTCTCGGTGAGCGTCTCCGGGTCCTGATCCTCCCCTGCGAGCGGCGCGAGCACGGCGTAGAGCGGCGCGAGCGCGGCCTTCAAGGGTTCGGGGCGCGCCGTCGCCGAACGTCAGGCCTTCAGCCAGGGTGAACAAGGGCAGCCCCGCCACCGCGTTCGGCGTCCACTACGCGACCGCCGCACTCGTGGTCGTCGCCGGACTTCTCCAACTGCAGGTCGCGCGCCGGTCTTGACCGGGTCAATTCCATTGCGGGCGTTCGGGCGGACTGTGATACTCCCCCGGTGACACTGATTCGAAGAGAACTCCCGGGCGACGCGCCCCTCATCCACGCCCTCCACGACGCCGCTTTCGCCACGGTCGAGTACGCCTCGGGCACTGAGGCCGCCATCGTGGACGCCCTGCGCGGCGGCGAGGACTGGGTGCCGCAGCTGTCGCTGGTGGCCGAGGCGGAGGGGAAGCCGGTCGGGCACGTGGTCTGCTCGTATGGGCGGCTGGCCGGGGAGCGGATCCTCGGGCTCGGCCCTATCGGCGTCGATCCTGCATTGCACGGCAAGGGGATCGGATCGGCGCTCATGCACGCGGCGATCGCGGCGGCGGACGCCGTGGACGAGCCGATGATCATCCTGCTCGGCAGCCGCGACTACTACGGCCGGTTCGGATTCGAACCGGCCGTGCCGCTCGGCATTGAGCCGCAGGACCCGGCCTGGGAACCGGCCTTCCAGGTCCGCCGCCTCGCCCACTGGCGCGACGACCTGCGCGGGATCTACACCTACTCTCCCGGCTTCGGCGCCCAGAACTGACAGGGTCGCTGTGATCCGAATTTCGTCCCCATTGTATTGAGAAATTCAAAATCGTAGCGTCAGTCGGAACCAAGTTCCAATGCTCTGGAGGCTTCGATGTTCCTGCCTTACACCGGCTCCGGCCACTACTGCTACGCCAACTCGCTTTCGATGGCGCTGGGCCCGGCTTCGCCGGAACCCGGCGTGATCGAGGTGCTCACCGGTTCGCCGTTCGGGATGCAGCTCCTCGACGGCGACAGGCCGTTCTTCGATCCGGCCGGGTGGGAGGGCGACATCGCGCTCGATGCGGCGTGCGCCGCGCTCGGTTGGGAATTCGTGCGCGAATCCGGTGGGACGCCGGAGGCGGCGGCCGCCCGGCTCGAGGCGGCCAACGCGGTCGAACCGCTGCTCGTCGGCCCGGTCGAGATGGGTCTGTTGACCCACGCGCCCGGGCGCGGCAAGCCGTTCGGGGCCGACCACTTCGTCATCGCGCTCGGTGTCGAAGACGGCATGGTCCGGTTCCACGACCCGGCCGGGTTCCCGTTCGCGACGCTCCCGGTCGAGCAGTTCCTGGCCGCTTGGCGGACCGATTCGCTGCTGTACGGGGAGTCGTACACCTCGCGGCGTGCTTTCGACCGGCGACGTGAAATCGCTGCGGCCGAGGCGATCCGGACTTCGCTTCCGGTTTGGATCTCGTGGCTGCGGGGCGACCACGGCTTTCCCGTGTCGGCCGGGACGCTCGCGAATCGCGAGGCGGCCGAGCGGCTCGCCGAGATGATCGAGGCCGGGCTCTCGGAGGATGCTCGGAACCAATTGGCGCACTTCGCGATCCAGGTCAGCACGAGGCGGCTGGGCGACGCGGCGGTTTGCCTGGCTTCGATCGGTGCCGACGAGGCCGCAGGCGTCGCTTCGCGCCAGGCGCTGCTGCTCGGCGGCCTCCAGTACGACCTTGTGGCCGATCGGATCGCCGAGGCCGCGGCGGCGGTGAGGAAACTGGGCGCGACCTATGAGGAGCTCGCCGAGCGTCTCGAGCGAGTCGGCGTATCTTGAGTTGTGGTGCAACCGAAGACGGCCGCATTTATCGATCGGTCGGCGGTGTGCGGTTCGAACTCACCGGACCCCTCCTGTCCTGGCCTTGATCGAGCTGCATCTCACGAGTGTCAGGGCACCCCAAGGCCTCTCAAGAAGCGACAGCCATGAAGGTTTTCATCGCCGGGGCGACCCGCGGACACCCTTGACGCGCACCCTGATCGAGGGCGGGCACGAGGTGCTCGGTCTGGCACGCAACGCCGCCGCCGTGAGGGTGGTCGAGGGCCTGGGGGCGACCCCGGTCGCCGCCGATGCCATGGACCGCGACGCGCTGCTGCGGGCCGTCGACGGCCACCGCGCCGACGCCGTGATCCACCGGATGACCGCGCCGTCCAAGCCCAGGCGCGCCTTGGACGACTCCGCTCCCAGTACCGCCCTGCGTAAGAGGGGCACCACGTACCTGCTGGCCGCGGAGGTGGACTTGGGCGAAACGGTTGCGTGGCAGACGAGCGCGGCGGGGAAGTGTTCAAGGCCGACCGGCCGGTGGCGAGCGAGGCCGAGGTTCAAGGCGCTGTTCGACGAGCTCGAGCAGTGGAAGCCGGGCCCGGGCGCGAAGCCCTACTCGCTGTTCGTGGCGATCCACCCTGATGCGGGGAGGGACTGACGAGCCGGACCGTTCGCGTGGAATGCTCAATGTGCAGGCGCCTCCCGCTTCAAGACTCGCGCGGGGGTGCGACAGCAAGTGGCGGGCCGCCTTCGCGGGCATCGTTCGCGAGTGCGGGCCCGCCTTCTCGGCGAAGCCGGCGAGCCGAACATCGGCTCAGGGCTCGGTTACTTTCGGTCGAGCAGCGCTTGGACCTTGGCGCGGACTTCGGGCGTGTCGAGGCCGCGGACCATCAAGGTGGTGCGGCGGCGCAGCACGTCGTCGGCCGTCTCGGCCCACTCGCGGTCGCGCGCGTAGACCACCTGGGCCCAGATCTCGGGCGCGTCCGGGTGGACCCGCTCGGCGAGCTCGGGGTGCTCTCCCGCCAGCCGCGTGATGTCGAAGGCGATCGAACCGTAGTGCGTCGCCAGGTGCTTCGCGGTGTCCTCGCCGAGGTTCGGCAGCGGCGCGCCGCCGTCGGAGAGCAGCCGGTGCTCCACGGCGTGCGGGTTCGCGACGCCCGGCAGCGGCAACCGGTGCGGCAGGTTCGCCATCGGCTCCATCTCCGATCCGAGCGAGTAGCCCGGCAGGTCCGCGAGCTTCTTCATCACGGTCCGTCCGATATGGCGGAACGTGGTCCACTTGCCGCCCGCCACCGAGAGCATCCCGCCGCGCCCCTCGGTCACCACGGTCTCGCGCTTGGCCTTCGAGGTGCCCCCGGGACCCCCCGGCAGCACCCGCAGCCCGGCGAACGCGTACGTGATCAGCTCGGGATCGAGCTGCTCGGAGCGCACCGACATGCTCGCCTCGGCGAGGATCTGCTTGAAGTCGGCCTTGGTCGGCGCGACCTCGCCCGGGTCGCCCTCGTAGATCTCGTCGGTGGTGCCGAGCAGAAGCATGTCCTCCCACGGCAGCGCGAACGTGATGCGGTACTTGTCCACCGGCGTCGCCAGCGCGGCCTTCCACTCGGCGGTGCGCTTGAGCACGATGTGCGCGCCCTTGGAGAGCCGGATCGACGGATCCGCGACCGGGTTCTCCATGCGCCGCAGGTGGTCGACCCACGGACCGGTCGCGTTGAGTACGACGTGGGCGTTCACGCCGAATTCGGTGCCGTCCACCTTGTCGCGCAGTTCGGCGCCGGTGACGCGGCCGTCGGTGAAGCGCAGGCCGGTGACCTGGGCGTAGTTGAGCACGGTCGCGCCGGCGTCGACCGCGGCGCGGGTCGTCATGAGCGCCATGCGGGCGTCGTTCATCTGGCTGTCGCCGTAGACGGCGACGGCCTTGAGGTTTTTGACGCGCAGCTCGGGGACGGCCTCGCGGGCCTTCGCCGGGCTGAGCAGGTGGCCCACGCCGTCGCCGAAGCCCGAGAGCGCGGAATAGGCGAAGACGCCCGCGCCGAGCTTCGCAGCGCCGTGCGGGCCGCCTTTGTAGACCGGCAGGTAGAACTTGAGCGGACGGGAGAGGTGCGGCGCCACCTGGCGGGTGAGGGCGCGGCGCTCGAAGTGGTTCTCCGCCACGAGTTTGACCGCGCCGGTCTGGAGGTAGCGCAGTCCGCCGTGGAGGAGCTTCGAGGAGGCCGAGGAGGTGGCGCCGGCGAAGTCGCCGGCGTCCACGAGGGCCACCCGCAGCCCCGACTGGGCGGCGTGCCAGGCGGTGGAGATGCCCAGGATGCCGCCGCCGATGACAAGCAGGTCGAACGTGGCGTTCGTGAGCTGCTCGCGCTGTTCGGCGCGGCTGACCCGCTCAATGCTGTGCCACTGAACGGCCTGGCCATCGCCGGTCGGGTCGGTCCCTTGTGGGGACACATGCTGCAAGGTGGTCATCGCGGAGCTCCTACTCGTCCTGCCAGCCCATGGTCCGCTCAACGGCCTTGAGCCAGTTCTTGTATTCCCGGTCGCGGACTTCGGGGTCCATGTCGGGGGTCCATTCGGCGGCCCGGCGCCAGTTGACGCGGAGGTCGTCGACGTTGTTCCAGAAGCCGACGGCGAGGCCGGCGGCATAGGCGGCGCCGAGGCAGGTGGTCTCGGCGACCATGGGGCGCACCACGGGCGCGTCCAGCACGTCGGCGAGGAACTGCATGAGGAGGTTGTTGGAGGTCATGCCCCCATCGACCTTGAGCGCGGAGAGCTCGACGCCGGAGTCCTTGGTCATGGCGTCGGTGATCTCGCGGGTCTGCCAGGCGGTGGCCTCCAGGACGGCGCGGGCGATGTGGGCCTTGGTGACGTACCTGGTGAGCCCGGCGATGACGCCGCGCGCGTCCGAGCGCCAGTAGGGCGCGAACAGGCCGGAGAAGGCCGGGACGAAGTAGGCGCCGCCGTTGTCCTCGACCGAGGACGCGAGCGTCTCGATCTCGGCGGCGGTGCTGATGAGCCCCATCTGGTCCCGCATCCACTGCACGAGCGAGCCGGTGACGGCGATCGAGCCTTCGAGGGCGTAGACCGGGTCGTCTTCGCCGATCTGGTAGCCGACCGTGGTGATCAGGCCGGACTCGGAGTGGATGAGCTTCTCGGCGGTGTTCATGAGCATGAACGTGCCGGTGCCGTAGGTGGACTTGGCCTCGCCCTCGCTGTAGCAGGTCTGCCCGAACAGGGCGGCCTGCTGGTCGCCGAGCGCGGAGGCGACGGGGACGCCGCCGAGGAGTCCGCCGAGGGTGCCGCCGGTGACCTCGCCGTAGACCTCCGAGGAGGAGCGGATCTCGGGGAGGACCTGCATCGGCACGCCGATGGCCCCGGCGATCTCCTCGTTCCAGTTCAGGTCGCTCAGGTTCATCATCAGCGTGCGCGAGGCGTTGGTGACGTCGGTGACGTGCACGCCGCCGTTGACGCCGCCGGTGAGGTTCCAGATGACCCAGGAGTCCATGGTGCCGAACAGCAGTTCGCCCGCTTCGGCGCGTTCGCGCAGGCCCTCGACGTTGTCGAGCAGCCAGGCGATCTTGGGTCCGGCGAAGTAGGCGGCCAGCGGCAGGCCGGTCTCGCGGCGGAACCGGTCCTGGCCGACGTCGCCGCCGAGCTCCTTGCACAGCGTGTCGGTGCGGGTGTCCTGCCAGACGATCGCGTTGTGGACCGGCTGGCCGGTGCGCTTGTCCCACAGCATGGTGGTCTCGCGCTGGTTGGTGATGCCGATGGCGAGGATGTCGTCGCGGACGACTCTGGCCTTGACCATCGCCCCGGCGACGACCTCCTGGACGTTGTTCCAGATCTCGGCGGCGTCGTGCTCGACCCAGCCGGGCCTGGGGAAGATCTGCTCGTGCTCCTTCTGGTCGACGGCGACGATGCGGCCGTCGCGGTCGAAGATGATGCAGCGGCTGGACGTGGTGCCCTGGTCGATGGCCGCGATGAACGGGCCCTCGGTGTGTGCGTCGGTCATGTTGCGCTCCTGAACGTCATTGTCGTCGAGCTCGGCTCTGGCGAGGTGGTCACTGTCGATCTTGGTCCCATCACTAGGCGAAGGCAACGTTATAGAGGCCGCCGGCCAGCGCGGCGCCGATGAGCGTACCGACGACGGGGACCCAGGCGTAGCCCCAGTCCGAGCCGCCCTTGCCCTTGAGCGGCAGGAGCGCGTGGACGATGCGGGGCCCGAGGTCGCGGGCGGGGTTGATGGCGTATCCGGTGGGGCCGCCGAGGGAGAGGCCGATGCCGACGACGACGAGCGCGGTGATGAGCACGCCGAGGGTGCCCAGGCCATTGCCGTTGTCGTTGAGGCCCTGGGTGAGGATGGCGATCACCAGGACGAAGGTCGCGATGACCTCGGTGGCCGCGTTCTGGACGCCGTTTCGGATCTCGGGGCCGGTGGAGAAGATGCCCAGCATCGGGCCGGCCTTCTGGACGGGGACCTCGGCGGTGTCCTGGTCGACGGGGCCGGATTGGACGTCGAGGTCGGCCAGGTGGGTCTTGAACTGCCCGTAGTAGGCGATCCAGACGAGGAAGGCGCCGAGCATCGCGCCGACGAGCTCTGAGGCGATGTAGACGGGCACGTCGGC
>DATABR010000145.1:0-3428 GCA_036259435.1 Glycomyces sp. | reverse complement strand
GGTGCGGCCGGGCCCTCGGTCATCGGTTCGGTTGGTGCTCAGGGTGTCAGCAGATCGCCGGTTCGATCCAGGAGCACTCGAGGTTGTGGTTCGGGTCCTCTTCGGGCATGTCGATGTCCTCGACGTTCGCCGAGCGCATCGTCTCGGCCTCGGTGGAGGCTTCAGTGTGCGCGGCGATCGCCGCGGCGATCTTGTCCTCGATGTCCTTCACCGTGGAATACAGGTAGTCGTTGGTGAGGACTGCGAAGACCAGTTCGCGTCCGTCGGCGTCGGTGACGTAGCCCGACAGGGCGGACACGCTCGTCATCGAGCCGGTCTTGGCGCGCACGTTGTCGGCCGCCGGGGTGTCGCACATGCGGCTGCCGAGGGTGCCGTCCTTGCACGCGATCGGCAGGGCGTCGTACCAGGTGTCGAACCAGGGTGCGTCCTTGACGCCGACGAGGAGGTCGGTGAGCATCCCGGTGGTGAGCAGGTTGTGGCGCGAGATGCCCGAGCCGTCGACCTGGCGGATCGGGCCGGTGTCGACCCCGTACGGCTCGATCGCCGCGTAGACGGCGGCCTTGCCGCTGGCGAAGGTGCCCTTGCCGGTGGCGGCGTATCCGAGGGTCTTGAACAGCGCTTCGGCGACGGAGGCGTTGGAGGGCTTGAGGACCACGCCGGTCAGCTCGGACAGCGGCATCGACTGGTGGGAGGCGAGGGTCTCCAGGCCCTGCGGGGTGCTCTCGCCGTATCGGAGGTCGCCGTTCAGGGTGATCCCGGCTTCTTCGAGGGAGTCGGCGAAGACGTCGGCGGCCAGCCGCGTCGGCTCGATGACCGAGCGGGTGGCGTAGGTACCGTTGCCGCCCACCGCGACGGTGCCGCTGATGCGGATCACGTTGTCGTGCGGGTCGCGGTTGACCGACACGCTGTTCGAGGTGCCGGTGGTCGCGTTGTTGACGATCTCGACGTAGTCGTTCGCGGGGACCATCTCGATCTTCGCGGGATCGCCCGCGGCCGCGCCGGGCTTGATGAACACGCGTACGGATCCGGCGTTGTAGTCGCTCCCGGAGGCGACGGTGAGCGCCGAGACCTCAGCGGCGTAGACGTACTGGAGGTCGGCCCAACCCCATTCGGTGCCGGAGCGGACGGTGTCGAACGCGGTGTCGTCGGCGACGAGGTCGCCCTCGATCATGGACACGCCGAGGTCGGCCATGTCGGCGGCCATCCGGTCGTAGTCGGCCTCGAGGACCGTCGGGTCGCCCGCGCCGCGGAGGTAGAGGTCACCGGCGACTACCCCGTCGACGGGCCGGTCGCCCCCGACCTCGGTGGTGTACGTGAAGTCGCCGCCGAGGGCTTCGAGGGCCGCGGCGGTGGTGGTGAGCTTGTCGTTGGAGGCGGGGATGGCCCGCTTGGCGCCGCCATGGTCGTAGAGGACCTCACCGGTGTTCGCGTCGGCCACGGTGACGCCGACCTGCGAATCGGTGAGGCGTTTGTCGGTCAGGATCGCGTCGATGGCGTCCGCGAGCGCGGCGTCACCGGTCTCCTGGGCTTGGGCCACGACCGTACCGGCGATCGTGATCGCGCCGGCGGCGGTGATCGCCACGGCGCCGGAAATCAGGGTGCGTTTTCTCACTGCGCGAGTGTAAACACGCCTAAGGCGAGAATTCCACTCATAGCTCTTGAAGTGCTGGAAATTGCAGCAGCGCAAGGCAACCGAACCGAAACGACTACGTGCGGTGGGCGCCCGCATGCGCACACCGCACGTGACTTTCGATGCAGGGCACCATCACCGAACGGCACGCGGAAGCGACATCGATCCACAATGCTTTCTCGGGTCGTGCTGTTCTATTCGACCGTGACCGACTTGGCCAGGTTGCGCGGCTGGTCGATGTCGCGGCCCAAGGCCGTGGCGAGTTCGGCCGCGAACTCCTGGAGCGGGACGGCGGTCAGCAGCGGCGACAGGAGCGTCGGCGACGCGGGCGTCTCGATCACGAGGTCGGCGTGCACGGCGGTGATGCGGTCGCCCTCCTCGCACACGGCGATCACCTTCGCGCCGCGCGCCTTCACCTCCTGGATGTTGGAGATGATCTTGTCGTGCAGGAGCGAGCGGCCCCGCGGGCTCGGCACGATCGCGATCACGGGCGTGCCGTCCTCGATGAGGGAGATCGGGCCGTGCTTGAGCTCTCCGGCGGCGAAGCCCTCGGCGTGCAGGTAGGCGAGCTCCTTGAGTTTCAACGCGCCTTCGAGGGCGACGGGGTAGCCGACGTGGCGGCCGATGAACAGCACGCGATCGGTGCCCGCCTCGGCGCAGTCGCGCGCCATCTGCCGGACCGGGTCGAGGTTCTCGATGACCTTGGCGATCTTGCCGGGCGCGGCCACGAGTTCGTCCAGCACGGCCGAGACCTCGTCGGCGTACTTGATGCCGCGCACCTGCGCGAGGTGCAGGCCCACGAGGTAGCACGCGGCGAGCTGGGTGAGGAACGCCTTCGTCGAGGCCACGGCGACCTCGATGCCGGCGCGCGTGTACAGCACCGCGTCGGACTCGCGCGGGATCGTGGAGCCGACCGTGTTCGAAATGGACAGCACGCGGGCCTTCTGGTCCTTGGCGTGCCGCACGGCCATGAGCGTGTCCATCGTCTCGCCGGACTGGGAGATGGCGACGACGAGTGTGGACCGGTCGAGGACGGGGTCGCGGTAGCGGAACTCGCTGGCGAGCTCGACCTCGCAGGGGATGCGCGTCCAGTGCTCGATGGCGTACTTGGTGACGAGCCCGGCGTGGTAGGAGGTGCCGCAAGCGATGATGAAGACCTTGTCGATGTCGCGGAAGTCCTGGTCGGACATGCGGACCTCGTCGAGAACGATCTGCCCGGACTCGTCGATGCGCCCGCGGAGAGTGTCGGCGACGGCGGTGGGCTGCTCGTGGATCTCCTTGCGCATGAAGGTGTCGTAGCCGTTCTTCTCGGCTGCGGCGATGTCCCAGTCGACTTTGAACGGCTTGCCTTCGGAGGCGGTGCCGTCGAAGCCGCGGACACTGACGCCCTCGCGGTTGATCGTGACGATCTGGTCCTGGCCGAGCTCGATCGCGTCGGTCGTGTAAGCGATGAACGCCGCGACGTCGGAGGCGAGGAAGTACTCGTCCTCGCCGAGGCCGACCACGAGCGGGGAGTTGCGCCGGGCGCCCACCACGGTTTCGGGGTCGTCGGCGGCGACGGCCAGGAGGGTGAAGGCGCCTTCGAGGCGCGCGCAGACGCGGGTCATGGCCTCGGTGAGGTTCCCGTCGACGGCGTATTCGCGACCGAGGAGCTGGGCGGCGACCTCGGTGTCGGTGTCGGACTCGAACTCGATCCCGGCATCCTCGAGTTCGGCGCGCAGCTGCGCGAAGTTCTCGATGATGCCGTTGTGGATGAGGGCGATGCGCCCGTCGGCGGAGAGGTGCGGGTGGGCGTTGC
>DATABR010000144.1:0-18639 GCA_036259435.1 Glycomyces sp. | reverse complement strand
ATCAAGCTCGGCGACTTCCGCTACGAGGTCACCGTCGATCAGAAGTCCCCCAAGGCACCAGACCCCGTCAAGGCCGGACAACTCAAGATCGCACTCCCCCAGTCACCTACAGGCGAGCAATCGAACTGGACCGACGGGAAGACAGCCGCGCTGGAGCAGCGACTCCCCGAAGTGATCGAAGCACTCGCCGGGCGTGCCACAGCCGATCAAGCAGGTGCCGACGCCGCAGCACTCGCTCGAGCAGCCCAGCAGGCGACCCAAGAAGCGGAAGCGGCCCGCGACCGGGCTCGCGCAGTCGAGGACTTCCTCGCGAAGGAACTCGATCGCCAAGCCCGAGCATGGGAGCGGTGGCGACTGCTCACCGACTACTGCGACCAGCTCGAAGCACAAATCGACGCCGCCGATCCCCAAGCGGCCCAGACCGAATCAGCCCGCACCTGGCTGGCCTGGGCGCGCGCTCATTCCGCGACGGTCGACCCGTTCATGCAGCTGCCGGGCATGCCTGACGTGCCGGATGACCTCACCCGCTTCGAAGGGGCAAAAGATTCCCGTAGCCTGATTCCTGATGTTTCTGCTGGCAGAACGCCCACACATCCAAGTGGTCTCAAAATATGGGATGCAGGCCTGAGATTTCACCCTAACGGGTGAATGATGCTGAGCGACAGTCGTCTTCGCTTCAAAACTTTGGCGGGTATTTGGCGGAAAACTGGCTGGCGACCGCTGGACAGTGCTGTACGCAGCTGGCGACGAAGAGTCAGACAAGCGGTATTTCAGCAGGTCAGAGGCCGTGAACGTTAGACTTTCGTACATAATCACGGATGTTCGAAGACGACTGCGGGGACACTGTCCTTTGTGACAGTGTCCCCGCAGGTCACGTACGTCGCTATACGCGAAAGTGGCGGAGGATATGGGATTTGAACCCATGATCGGGTATCACCCGAAACCCGCTTAGCAGGCGGGCGCACTAGGCCACTATGCGAATCCTCCAGGACGCGCCGGAGCGCGTACCAAGCACAGAGCATACCGGGCCGGTGCCTGGCGGGCCAAGCGGGTTGAGGTCGGGTCAGAGCCAGCCCACGCGGGGTGCGACGACCAGGTAGCCGACGAATGCGGCGATGTCGAGCAGCGTGTGGGCGACGATCAATGGGCCGGTGCGCTTCCAGCGGAGGAAGACGAGGGCGAAGACCGCGCCCATCACAGCGTTGCCGATGAAGCCGCCGAAACCCTGGTAGAGGTGGTACGTGCCGCGCAGCAGGGCATGGGCGCCGACGATCGCGGCCGGGCGCCAGGCGAGCTGGCGCAGCCGAGTGACCAGATAGCCGAGGCCGACGACCTCTTCGATGATCGCGTTCTTCAGCGCGGCGAGGACGAGGATCGGAACGGCCCACCACACGTCGTTGAGGTTCGCGGCCGCGATCGTCGCGTTCAGGCCCAGCGCCCGCGCCGTGAAGTAGAGGCCGAGGCCGGGAATGCCGATGCACGCGGCCAGGCCCGCGCCGCTGAGGAGGTCGAAGCCGGGGCGGCGCTTGTCGAGTCCGATCGCCCGGAACGGGTTGCCGCGGTCGAGGCTGAGCAGGTGCAGGCAGAGCACGACAGGGGCCATCGCGAGCGCGAGGCTCACCAACTGGCGCGCGAGGTCGTACCAGGGCCGATCGGCCGCGGCCTTGGCTGAATTCATCGATTGCACGCTGTCGGCCAGACCGCCGGGCTCGGTGAGGGTCCCGAGGATCTCGACGATCGACCAGACCGCGGACGCGCCGAGGGAGAGCGCCAGGACGATCCAGATCTCGCGTTTGATCACGCGCGGGGCGAGGAGCCCGGTGTCCTCGCGCGTGCGAGGGGCGAGGAGCTGCGCGTCGGAGTGGTCCGTCATGCACTTCAGCGTGCCAGAGCCCGATCGCGGACTATGCGCGCGGCCCGTGGTCGCACTGCGTGTGCGACGCGTCCGCCCTCGTCGCGGGCATGATCGACTTGCGAGGCGAGGTGCTGTGAAACTCATCCCACTCGGCGACGCTCACCTTCACGGCACCTCGCTTTCCTACTCGGCGTCGCGGCCCGGTCCCTGTCGGTTCCTTGACAATCGACGATACGCTTCAGGTAAGGTTAGCCAGTCCTTACCTGAAAGGGGTACTCTATGCGGCTCGCGACGGCGGAGGCTCACATGCTGAGCACCACCGCAATCGGCCGCCACCCCCTGTCCTCACTGCTTCCCCGACCGGTCGAAGCGCTCCGCGCCGTCGCCGACCGGGTCGAGCGCGACGTGAGCGTCCATCCGCTCGCGGGCGTCCGCGCCTGGCTCGACGGCACCCCGCGCAGGGGCGCGGTCGAGTTCCCCGCCGCCGAACTGGCTGCCGGCGAGCGGATCGAGGAGCTCATGGACACCGCCGCGGCGCTCTGGGGAGGCGCGGCCCACGCGAACGCCGCGCTGGCGTGGAAGACCTACTCGTACTGGACGCTCGCGCCTGTCGTGCTCGGCTACGCGGCCGCCCGCCGCGTCCCGGTCATGGACGCCGCCAACTCGGTCTTCAGCGTCAGCGACGACGCCCCGTTGTTCTCGGTGCGCCAGGTCCGGCCGCGTTTCCTGGCGCTGCCGCACGACCCGTGCGCGGCGCACCCGGACGTCGAGATCGTCGCGAACGAGGGCGAACTGCTCGACCGCTTGCGCGCCACCGTGTTCGACGCCCACCTCGCACCGGTGCTCGCGGCGTTCCTCGCACGAGTGCGAGTCGGCCGGCGCACGCTCATGGGCTCGGTCGCCTCAGGGATCGCCTACGCGGTCGCCTCGATCGCGCAAGTCGTGCCCGACCCCGACGAAGTGCTCGCCAAGACCCTGCTCGAAACGCTCGACGTGAGCGACCTGGTCGACGTCGCCACGGACGAAGAAGGCCGCCTGGTCTACCAGCGCCGCACCTGCTGCCTGGCGCTGACGATCGACGGGGACCGCACCTGCTCGACCTGCTGCGTCCGCACGGAGCGGCGCTGACTTCGGTTTGGTAGATTGGCGCTTGCCTCAAGGGCCCTGGAGGGGTCGCATAGTGGACTAGTGCACCGGTCTTGAAAACCGGCGCGGGTGTCACAGCCCGCCGTGGGTTCGAATCCCACCCTCTCCGCCATCACCGCATCGCACTGATGCGACATTTCCGGCGAATCATCCCGCAACACTCCACAACGTCCGGCTCCCGCTGTGAGCGTGAGGTGTTCCCGTGCCCGGGGCATGAAAAAGGACTCAGCACCCCGGCACGGTGCTGAGTCCAGGAATAGGGTAACCCCATGGCGCAACATGCTTCACTTCCGGGTCGGGATATTCACAGAATCGTTACGATGGCGCACCGCTGCGAAGAGGCCGACGGGATCGCCCCGTTCAACGAGCAGACCACGCTCGGGCTGACGCGCGAGCCCAATCCGAATCGGACGCATTTCCTTGTGCGCCAAGATGATTCGGTGATCGCCTACGCGGGTGCCGAAGTGGTCGGGGACAGTGCTGAAGCGGAGCTGGCGGTCGATCCGGACCACCGCGGACACGGGGTCGGCAGTGCCCTCCTGACGGAGGTCCTCGGCTGGATGGAGACGGACATCACGAATTTTCGGGTCTGGGCGCACGGCGATCTGCCTGAATCGACCGCATTCGCGGCCGCACACGGCTTTACGCGGGACCGGGTGCTGTTCAAGTTCTCGCTCGGCCTCGAGGGATTCGCATGGCCTTCGGCGTGGCCGGAGGGGACCGGCCGCAATTGGCCGGTGGGCGAGGGCCCGGCGGCGAGCCTGCCCGAAGGAGTGCGGCTGCGGCCCTTCAGGGTCGGGCTCGACGAGGCGGAATGGCTGCGGGCGAACGCGGCGGCGTTCGCCGCGCATCCCGAGCAGGGTCGTTGGTCCGCAGAGGATCTGGCCGCGCGCTTGGACGAGATCTGGTTCGATCCGGACGGGCTCTTGGTGGTCGAGGACGCACAGGGCATGCTCGGCTTCCACTGGACCAAAGTGGAGGAAGGGGTCGGCGAGGTGTACGTGCTCGGCGTCGACCCGCGCGCCCAGGGCACCGGACTGGGCCGGACATTGACACTCGCGGGGCTCGCCCACCTTGCGGCCCATGGTATTCAGCAGGTTGACCTGTACGCCGACGAGTCGAACGCGAAGGCGGTCGCGCTGTATCGCTCGCAGGGATTCGCGGTGGTGCGCACCGATGTGCAATGGGTCAAGCGGCTCTGATGAAGAGCTGGGCAGCGGTCAGCGGCTGGTGAGCGCGCTGGCCGGGTAGCCCTCTTCGCCGGGGAGCACGAGCCGGGCGTTGTCGCCGGTGAGGGCCACGCGCGGCAGGATCGGCGACATGTCGCGTTGCTCGGCCGAGGCGAAGACCTCGCCGACGGTGGAGTAGCGGGCGAGTTCGGCGAGGGTCGTGGCCTCGGGGATGGACATCTGGCCGCCGTACTGGCACACGGCCTGCTCGGGGCCGATCCAAGTGGCGTACTCGGGTTCGCGCATGCGGACGCGCGGCTGGAAGCCCTCGGCGAGGGTGGCGACGTAGATCCACGAGTCGAAGCGCACGGCTTCGTACTCGGGGGTGACCCAGCGGGCCCAGGCGCGCTGGAGGGCGACCATCGCGCCGGTCTCCTCTTCGACGGCGCGCAGGCCGGTCGTCGCCACGTCCGGGTCGTCGGGCTTGTGCCGCCCGCCCGGGAAGCCGTACTGGGCGCCCCGGGGCCCGTTCACGGCGCGCTCGAAGTCGTCCTGGAGGTCCATGTCGAGGTGGGACCAGCGGACGTGGGATACGTCGGTGCGGTTGATGCTCGGAAGTCCAAACGGTTCCTTCGCGGCGTGCCGCAGCAGGAAGACCCGCAGCGGGGCTTCGCGGAGGAGGACGACGGCGGCGGCGCGCTCGGGCTCGAGGGGAGCGCCCTGCTTGCGGAGGCGGGTGAGCGCATGAGCGGCCGACTCGGAGTCGACCGCTCTGAAGTCCCATTTCCCGAAGCGCTGGATGGACATGCCATCACGCTAGCTCAAGCACGGGGTCTATCCAGGCGCAATGAGCGAATCAGGGGCGCCGGCCCGAATCGAGGCCGGCGTCCCCGCGACGCCTTAGAAGATCCAGCTCATGGGGTAGTACAGGAGGGCCCCGACGAGGCCCGCCGTGGGGAACGTCAGGATCCAGGCCATAACGATGGTTCGCGCCACACCCCAACGGACGGCGCGCTTGCCGCCGGTGGAGCCGACGCCCATGATCGAGGAGGTGATGATGTGGGTCGTCGAGATCGGGGCGCCGATCTGGGTGTTGACGAACAGCACCGCCGACGCGACCGTCTCGGCCGCGAAGCCCTGGGGCGGGTAGAGGTCGATGATCCGGCGGCCGAGGGTGCGGATGATGCGCCAGCCGCCCTGGTAGGTGCCGAGCGCGAGCGCCGCCGCCGCCGCGATGTAGACCCACCACTGGATGTGGTCCGCGGTGTCCTGGTAGCCGCCGACGTAGAGGGCCAGGACGATGATGCCGATGGTCTTGGCCGCGTCCTGCATGCCGTGCCCGATCGCCATGGCCGCGGCCGAGATGGTCTGGGCGTGGCGGAAACCGCGGTTGAGCTTGTCGGGGCGGCCCTTGCGGAAGATCCAGTAGACAGCGATCATCACCAGGAAGCCGAGCCCGAATCCGACCAGGGGCGAGACGATGGTCGGCAGGGCGACCTTGGTGAGCAGGCCGCCCCACAGGACGGTGCCGCCCCCGACGAGGGTGGCGCCGGCGACGCCGCCGAGCAGCGAGTGGGAGGCCGAGATCGGCCAGCCGTACCACCAGGCGATGTAGTTCCAGCCGATGGAGCCGAGCACGCCCGCCAGGACGATGGTCAGGCCGGTCATGCTGACGGGGAGTTCGACCAGGCCGTCGGCGACGGTCTTGGCGACTTCGCCGCCGAGGTAGGCGCCGACGAAGTTGCCGACGGCGGCCATCGCGAGGGCGGTGCGGGGTTTGAGGGCCCGGGTGGAGATGGAGGTGGCGATCGCGTTCGCGGAGTCGTGGAAGCCGTTGGTGAAGGCGAAGAGCAGGGCGGCGCCGACGGCAACGATCACCGCTACGAGGTTGGCGTCCAAGTCAGGATTCCTTGACGTAGACGGACTCGATCACGTTGCTGACGGCCTCGAAGGAGTCGCAGCCGGCTTCGAGTTCGTCCGCGACCTCTTTGAGCTTCATGACCGTCAGCGCCGGGTATTCGCCGGAGTACAGGCGCACCAAGAGCATGCGGTAGGCGCGGTCGCCGTCGTTCTCGAGGCGGTTGCACTCGACCCAGAACTGCTGCATGGACGAGTTGAGGCCCTTGAGCTTGGGCATGAACTCGGCAAGGAGGTCGGCCTGGGCGCTGAGGACGGTGACCTGCTCGATCATCTCGCGGGGCAGGTCGGGCAGCTCGGAGAGGCCGTAGAGGTAGACCAGGTTCGCGGCGGCCTCGATGTGGTCGAGGATGTCGTCGAGCTTCCCGGCCAGGTGGTACATGTCCGTGCGGTCCATCGGGGTGACGAACGTCGAGTTGATCTTGTTGAACAGCCGGTGGGTCAACTGGTCGTTGTCGTGCTCGACGTCGACGAGGCGCTCGGAGATCTTCTGGTAGTCGGGCGACTCGTCGCCGAGTTCGGCAAGGATCCCCACGCCGCGGCGGATGTTGTCGGCCGCTTCGTTGAAGAAGGCGTAGAACGCGTCGTCCTGAGGCTTCAGCGAGAACCGCACTGGGCACCCCTGCTTTCGGTCGTTTTTGACTGTCCTCACTGTACCGATCGGCTCAGGGGACGGCTGGCATTCGTCATCGCGAAGTTAACATCCAGGTGAACACGAGGCAAGCTTGTGAAGTCGCCTGTGTGTGACCCCACGAAACCGCTCCACGCTGGGGTTATACAAAGCTTTCATTTGAATTCATCTGGTGTTCATCTTTGGTCGCGGGCTCGCCTGAGGACGGCGATCGGGCGACCAATGCCGGACGCACGCAGGAGTTCCCCGAGAACCGCGCGATTAATCCAGAAGCCATTGCGGCACTGTTGGCGTGCAGACGATCAGCGCTCCGGGCGACTCGATGGAGTCTCAGTCCTCAGCGGTCTCGGCGAGGCGCCCGAGCGCTCCGGCGACCGAATCGGACTTGGTCGTGTACCAGAACGGCGGCAAAGAATCGCGCAGGAACTTCCCGTAGGAGCGGCTGGTCTCCAAGCGCGAGTCGAGGATCGCGACCACGCCGCGGTCGGAGGTGCGGCGGATGAGCCGCCCCGCCCCTTGAGCGAGCCGGATGGCGGCGGCCGGAACCGAGACTTCGGTGAAGCCGGAGCGGCCCGCCGCGTCGGCGGCTTCCGAGCGTGCCGCGGTGAGCGGCTCGGTGGGGCGCGGGAACGGGATCCGGTCGACGACGACGAGGCGGCAGGTCATGCCCGGCACGTCCACGCCCTGCCACAGGCTCATGACCCCGAGCAGGCACGTGGACTCTTCCTCCTTGAACCGCTTGACGAGGCTCCCGAGGGTCTCCTCGCCTTGGAGGAGGATGTCGAAGTCGGTCTGGGCGCGCAGCAGTTCGGCGGCGGCCTCGGCGGCCTTCTTCGAGGAGAACAGGCCGAGCGTCGCGCCGCGGCTGGCCTCGACCAGGCGCAGCAGCTCCTTCCCGGCCTCGTCCGAGAGCCCCGAGGCGGTCGGGCGCGGGAGCGCGGCGGCGACGTAGAGGATGCCCTGCTTGCGGTAGTCGAACGGAGAGCCGACGTCCAGAGAGGACCAACCCTGCTCGTCGGCGGGCAGACCCAGATTGCGGGCGACGATGTCGAACCGGCCGCCGAGCGTGAGCGTCGCCGAAGCGGCGATGACGGTGCGGTCCTCGTAGAGCATCGCTGAGAGCAGGCCGCCCACCGACAGCGGCGCGGCGACGAGCTGCGGGCCGTTCGGCTCCGCCCAGATCACGTCGTCACCCGCCGGGCCGACGCACCGACCGGCCGTCTCGACCATCTCGACGAGCCCGGCCTTGAACTGCTGGGCCGAGAGCTGCTTCTTCGTGGCGTCGTCGAGCGTGGACAGCATCGTGGTGGCCTTGACGCACGCACCGTTGATCAGGTTCAGGGCCTCGACGAGGGGGGCCGGCAGAGTACCGGTGAACCGGCGCTCCCCCGCGGCGTTCAATGCGCCTTCGAGCGCGTCGGCGGCCTCGCGGATCTGGTCGGCCGCATCGGTGTCGATGAGGCGGCGACCGCGCTGGGCGAGCCAGCGCAGGCGTGCCGGATGGAGTTCGGCGCGGGCCGCGGCGGTGACGCGGTCGACCAGCTCGTGCGCCTCGTCGACGATGAGGACGGCGTGCTCGGGCAGCACGCTGCGCTCGTTCATCATGTCGATCGACAAGAGCGCGTGGTTGGTGACGACGATGTCGGCCTCGTGGGCGCGGGCCCGGGCCCACTCGGCGAAGCAGTCCTGACCCTGCGCGCAGTCCTTCGCACCCGGGCACTCCGCCGACGAGGTGGAGCCCTGCTTCCAGGCGCGGTCGGACACGCCCGGGTCGAGGTCGTCGCGGTCGCCGGTGTCGGTGTCGTTCGCCCACTCGAACAGGCGCTGCACCTGCTTGGCGAACGACGCCTGCTGCCCGGCCCATTTCAGGGTCTCGGTGCCTTCGAGCGCGCCGTCGTCCTCTTCTTCGTCACCGGCGATCTTGCGCTTGCAGATGTAGTTGTGGCGTCCCTTCAGGAGCGCGAACGACGGCTTGCGGCCGAGGACCGGCGCGACGGCCTCGACCAGGCGCGGCAGGTCGACGGCGACGAGCTGGTGCTGCAGGGCGAGCGTCGCGGTCGAGACGACCACGGGCTTCCCGGCCGCGAGCGCGGCGCACAGGTAGGCGAGGGACTTGCCGGTGCCGGTGCCGGCCTGCACGAGCAGGTGCTTGTCGGAGTCGATGGCGGTGGCGACGGCCGCGCACATCTCCCTCTGCCCTTCGCGGGCCTGCCCGTGCGGAGTGGCGGCGACGGCGGCGTCGAGGATCTCGAGGGCTTGCTCGGCTGCGTTCATGACCCCGGTGCTCATGCCTCCTGGGCCGCCTGACCGCCGGCGTCGACCGGAGCGGAGCCGGAGGCCTCCGCAGTGGCGGCCTCGTCGTCGAGCCCGCGGGCCTCGCGTCGGGCGAGGCGGAACCGGTTGAGGGCCCGAATGGTGCCGTTGACGATCGCCAGGAACGGCACGGCGACGAGCGCGCCGATGATGCCCCACACGAAGCCGCCCGCGGTGACGGCGAGGACGATCGCGAGCGGATGGAGTTTGACCGCGCGGCTCATGAGGAACGGCTGCAGCAGGTTCGACTCGAGCTGCTGCACGGCGAGCACGATGCCGAGCACGATGAGCGCGGTGATCAGGCCGCCAGGCGCGCCGACGAGCGCGACGACGACGGCGACCACGCCGGAGATCGTCGCACCGATGATCGGGACGAACGCGCCGAGGAAGATCAGGGTGGTCAGCGGCAGCCACAGCGGGACGTCCAGGAGCCACAGGCCGAGGCCGATGAAGATCGCGTCGACCGCGGCGACGACCACGATGGTGCGCATGTACTGCACGAGGGTCGACCAGCCGGCGCCGCCCGCGTAGCGCAGCGGCTCGGCGGCGGGGCGCGGGAGCAACCCGGTGAGGAAGGTCCAGATCTTGCGGCCGTCGCGGATGAAGAAGTAGGTGGTGAACAGGACCAGGAACAGGCCGGTGACGAAGTTGCCGAGCCCTGAGGCGGTGGAGCCGGCGACGTCGAGTCCGGTTTGGACGATCGTTTCCTGGTTCTCGTCGTACCAGTCGGTGATGTTGCCCTGGATGTCCTCGAGGAACACGGCGACTTCCGCGCCGTCCAGGCCCCACGGGCCCGACTCGAGCCAGTCCTGGGCGCCCTTGAGACCGGTGAGGATCGACTTGTAGAAGCTGGGGATGCCCGCGATGAACTGCTGGATGACGAAGGTGAGGATCGCGCCGACGGCGGCGAGGCCGGCCACGAGGACGACGATCGAGGCGAGGGACTTGTTCCAGCCGTGGCCGATGAGCCAGGCCGCGAGGGGCTGGAGCATGGCGGCGAGCAGGAAGGAGATGGCGACCGGGATGACGACCATCGTGACCTGGCTGAGCAGGTACAGGACCACGGCGACCCCGGCGCCGATGATGAGCATGCGCCATGACCAGGCCGCGCCGATGGCCAGGCCGAGTGGCACGTAGCGTCGTTCGGGGTTCTCGCCGTCGCCGGACTGGTCGAGTTCGGGCGGTATGTCCCCGCCGCCTCCGCCGGACGCGGCGAGCACGGGCTCCTCTTCGACGACGCCGCGTCCGGCCATCGCCCGTTCGGCGACGGCGTTCAGACGCATGCCGACCCACAGCTGTCGTGCCCGGGCGGTGGTTCGGCGGAATCGGCTCACGGTTTCTCCAAGGACGGTTCCTCCGAAAGGAGGTGGGTGCAACGTCAACACGTACCGTACCGGTTCGGTGCGACTGTGCCCATCCAGCAGGCTGTACCGAGACCTCCCCCGCACCGGTTCCGCGCCCCGCGGCCGACCCGTCTCGTCATACCCGCCGGGCACCCTCATATCGGGGCGCCGGTGCCCGCCACACCCGACCGAGGGGGGCGGTCGCCCCCGGAATGTCGTACCCCCGAGCCATGGTTGATGCGGGGGGACCGCGACGCGGACACGCCCGACCTCGGGAGACGGACGCGGCCGCGACGTGTCGTACCCGCCGGGCACCCTTGCGTTCGGGGGCCTGTGATCCCGCCACTCCCGGCCCCAGGGGGGCGGGCGTGGGACTCCCCGCTCGTGGTGCCGACCTCCCGCCGGCGGGCGGTAGGCTGGGGCGTTGTGACCGATACACCGTTGGACTCCACGACCGGCCTCCCCGTCCGGCTGCTGCACGACCGCCTCCTCGTGCGCGAAGACGCGGACTCCGAGCGCAAATCCGCCGCCGGCATCGTCATCCCCGCCACCGCCTCGATGGGTCGCCGTCTCCACTGGGCCGAAGCGGTCGGCGTCGGCCCCCTCGTCCGCTCCGTCGAAGCCGGCGACCGCGTCCTGTTCGACCCCGAGGACAAGGCCGAGGTCGAGATGCAGGGCCGCACCTTCATCCTCCTGCGCGAGAGGGACATCCACGCCGTCGCCGCCAAACGCGTCGACAACGACGGCACCGGGCTCTACCTCTGATGCGCGTCGGGGTCCTCGGACTCGGCCTCATCGGCGGTTCGGTCGCGCTCGCCCTGGCCGAGGCCGGGCACGACGTGCTCGGCCACGACCCCGACCGGGCCACCCGCGACGCCGCCGCCGCGCACTTCCCCGTGACCGCCGACCCGGCCACGCTCCTCGACACCGACCTCGCCGTCGTCGCCGTCCCCTACCGGCACCTCGCCGCGATCGCCGCCGAGACGCTGCCCGCCGACCGCTACTCCGGCCTGGTCACCGACGTCGCCTCCGTCAAGACCGCCGCCGCCCGCGCCTTCGCCGCCCACCCGCGCTTCATCGGCGGACACCCCATGGCGGGCAAGGAGACCGCAGGATTCGCCTCCGCCGAGCCCGTCCTGTTCCGCAGCCGCCCTTGGGTGCTGTGCCTCGAGGAGGACACCGATCTCGGCGACTGGGCGGCACTGGCGCGGCTGTGGACGTCCATCGGCGCGCACGTCGTGCCCGCGACCGCCGCCGACCACGACCGGGCCGCCGCCCGCATCTCCCACCTCGAGCACCTGGTCGCCGCCGCGCTCGTGAACGTGGCCGACGAACCGCTCGCGCGGGCGCTGGCGGCGGGGTCGTTCCGAGACGGCACGCGCGTCGCGGCCAGTCCGACCGCCCTCTTCTCGGGCATGGTCGAAGGCAACCGATCCGAACTGCTCGCGGCGCTCGACGACCTCGGCGAAGAGCTCGCTCTCGCGCGCCGACACCTCACCGAACACCCGGACCGGCCGGAGGCGATCGCCGACTGGTTCGACCACGCCCGAGGTCGCCGTGACGCGTGGCCGCCGGAGCGCGGTGCGGCCGAATGGATCCCGCTCACGCGGGAGTCGCTTTTGGCGCTGGGCAGGGCCGGCGGACGGGTCGAATCGCTCGAAGATGAGGTCGCGCTCGCCCGGCGTCCTCGCGTAAAGTCCACCCTATGAGAAGCATCGATCGCATCGCCGACAAGTACGTAGAGGACGTCATCGCCCTGAGCCCCCTCACGGCCACGAGCATGGGCGTCCCCGGTCATGACCACGAGATCGACGACCTCTCGCCCGCCGGGATCGAAGCCGAGGCCGCGCTGACGCGGCAGGCGATCGACGACCTGGAGGCGGCCGAGCCGGTCGACGAGCGCGAGCGCGTCGCCAAGGAGGCCATCCTGGAGCGCCTTCGCCTGCAGATGGAGCGCCACGAAGCGGGCGACACCTACTTGAGCCTCAACGTCCTCGCGTCGCCGGTGCACGGCGTGCGCCAGATCTTCGATCTCATGCCGAAGGACGGCCAGGAGGCCGCCGAGAACATCGCGGCCCGCCTCTCGGCCCTCCCCGACGCGTTCGAGCAGTACACCGAGACGCTGCGCGCCGAGGCCGCCAAGGGCCGGATCGCCGCCAAGCGGCAGGTCCTCGAGGTCGCGACGCACTGCGACAACTGGAACGGCGCCAAGGGCAAGGACACCGACTTCTGGGCGGGCCTGGCGAAGTCGGTGACCGTGGACGGCGAGCCGGTCAAGACCGGGCCGCTGCGCATCGCCTTGAGCGACGGCGCGAGCTGGGCGCGGTTCGCGGCGACGAACTTCGCGGTGTTCCTGCGCGACGAGCTGGCGCCGCAGGCGCCGGAGACGGACGCGGTCGGCCGCGACCGCTACTCGCGGGCGTCGCGGTACTTCATCGGCGCGGCGATCGATCTCGAGGAGACGTACGCGTGGGGCTGGCAGGAGCTGGCCCGCATCGAGGAGGACATGCGGGCGACCGCCGAGCAGATCAAGCCGGGCGCGTCGATCGAGGAGGTCGTGGCGTTCCTCGACCAGGACCCCGACGAGAACTTCACCGACAAGCTCGCCTTCCGCGACTGGATGCAAGAGCTGGCCGACTCGACGATCGCCGACCTGGCGGACACCCACTTCGACATCCCCGAGCAGATCCGGCGGATCGACTGCAAGATCGCGCCGACCGAGGACGGGGCGATCTACTACACCGGGCCGAGCGAGGACTTCTCGCGTCCGGGCGCGATGTGGTGGTCGGTGCCGGAGGGGCAGCAGCTGTTCGGCAAGTGGCGCGAGAAGTCCACTGTGTACCACGAGGGCGTGCCGGGCCACCACCTCCAGGTGGGCCAGACCATGGCGCGCGTGGAACTGCTCAACCGGTTCCAGCGCCAGATGATGTGGTGCTCGGGCCACGGCGAAGGCTGGGCGCTCTACTCCGAGCGGCTCATGGACGAGCTCGGCTACTACGACGAGGACCCGGGCGGGCGTCTGGGCATGCTCGACGCGCAGGCGTTCCGTGCCGCGCGCGTCGTGGTCGACATCGGCCTCCACTGCGAGTTCGCCATCCCCGAGGACAACCCGTTCGGCTGGCGGCCGGGCGAGACCTGGGACGGCGAGAAGATGTACGAGTTCATGCGCGAGCACACCCGCACCATCGAAGACGACATGCTCAAATTCGAGCGCAACCGCTACCTCGGCTGGGCCGGCCAGGCCCCGTCGTACAAGGTCGGCGAGCGCCTGTGGATGCAGGCCCGCGAGGACTACAAGGCGCGCAAGGGCGCGGACTTCAGCCTCAAGCAGTTCCACACCGACGCCCTCAACCTCGGCTCCATGGGCCTCGCCCCCTTCGCCGACGCTTTGGGCCGCCTGTAGCCAGAACCGCCCGCAAGGAGAGGAAACTTCAGGTACCTCAAGTGTCACACCCTTGAGGTACGGATTGTTGAACGGGGGCGCTGCGTACGGAACATATCCGTCATTCCGGATTTGTCCCTCACGCAGCGCCCCCGTTCAACCACGTTACCCAGCGACTGTGACACTCCCCGGGACATGTGAAGTCCTCACATGCGAGGGCAGCCGGGCGCGCTCACGCGTGGTCGAGGCCCAGCTCCATCTCCGGCTTGCCGTACCACGCCCGCAGCCGGTCCGCGCCTCGGCGCAACGCCGCGATCTCCGCGGCCGTGAACCCCCGCACCCGCCACGTCTCCACCAGCAGCACGTCTCGCTTCGGCGTCGCCTTCCAGTTGCCGATCAGCTGACCGTCCAACAGGATCGCCGAATTGAACCGCGGCCGGTCAGGGAACGCCGTGCGCGGCACCGAATGATGCTGCACCCAGTCCTTCGAATCCGTATACGAGCACAGCATCTCGTCGAAGCCCTGCACGAAATCGACCACCGGCCCGATTTCATCCGACTCCGGCGGCAAGGCCCCGAAATAGAGCACGCGGTCCCCGACCCGGACCTCCCCCAGCTCGAGCTCGTCCACGGCCGCCTTCGCGTCGGCGACTCGCAGCGTCGCCCACCGCGTGAAGTCCTTGATCGTCGCCGGCCCCCGCGAGGCGAAGAACCGCCGCGCCAGCTCCCGGATCGCGTCGTCCTTCCCGATCGGCCCCGCCGGCACGCGCTCGTCGAAGTTCGCATACGTCTGCTTGGCGCCCTTCGGACTCCCCGAGCAGATCGCCGCCTCCAGCTCCGCATGAGCGAGCAGGTGCCCCAGCCGCGACCCGGACACGTCCGCGATCCCGGCCGCCGCCAGCGCCGCCGCGGCCTCCTCACGAGTCACATGCCGCCCGCCCGCCGTGGCCGCGGCGAGGGCCTCCGCCCCGCGCCCCAGCGTCGCCGCGTCGAGCCCGAGACTGCGGCCGTTCGTGCCCACGAGCCGCTGGACGCGGTCGGCACTGGCCGCCAGCATCATGCGCAGATCACCGACCGGCACGGTGTGCCACGTCGGGCGCAGCACGTGCGTACGCACCACCGCACCCTGATCGATCAGCGCGTCCACCGCGGCGGGCCCGGCAAAAGCCAGCCCCTCGCGGTCGGACACTGCGCGCATCGCCGGTGTGAGCTTCGACGGCTGGTACTCCTGGGACTGCACCGCGCCCAAGTGCGCGAACGCCTCCAACGGGGTGGCGAAACGCTCGCCCCAAAGCCGCTGTGAATAGGCGCGCCAGGCGGCGATCGCCCCCGGCTCGAGATCCGTGCCGGCACGGCCAGTGGGTGTTGGCATGCGCTCATGCTAGCCGCCGCATACGACATGAGCCCTCCGTCAAACCGCGCGTCCGTTCACGGCCGAATGGCCCGAATCACTGGACCCCGTTGTGAACAGACGGGTGGACGCGGTTGCGAAGAACAGCCACAATTGCGGCATGTCCCTTCCGAACGCGGTCCTCAGGCTCTCCACCGACGTCCTCGCCGACATCAACGACGACGAGCGCCTCGCGTTCGCCTTCGCGCACGGCCCCGCCCTGTCCGGTTTCGGAGAGGACGCCGAGCTCGTCTGCGTCTGGGAGACCGACGACGTGCCCACCGAAGCCAGCGGGGAGGCCGTGCACCTCACCGTCGCGCGCTTCCAGGCGCACCTGGACGCGCTCGGACGCGGCGAAGGCTGGCAGCGGCCGGGCGACAAGGCGCTCCACCTCATCGCCCGCTTCGCCGAGGGGACGCTGCTGGCCGACGACTCCGAACTCGGATCGCGGGCCCGCGCGGAGGTCACCGAATTCCCGCAGGCACTGGCCGACGCCGCTAAGGAAACCGTCGCCGGGGAGGTCGAGTCGCTCGCCAAGCGGCTGGGCGACGCCGAAGACCCGTGGGAGCTGGCCGAGACCCTCACCGTGGGCCTGCACCACGCTTATGTGGCGCTGTTCGCGGCGGGCGGCCATTTCTTCCCGGGCCGCGAGCACCGCGCGGCGTTCGTCGAGCGCTTCCTGCTGGGCGACGAGGTGCCCGAGGCCGAGGCGGCCGTATGGGCCGCGGCCGAATCGCCGCTCCCCGAGCGGGCCGAACGCCTGCCCGCCGCCTGGCGGACCCTGGCCCGAACGGTCCTCGACAACTGCTGACCGCCGTGACTCGACGTGGCGACCATCGGACTTCTCATCCGATGGTCGCAGATTCGAATCCCTCGCGGCGCGTAATGATGCAGGGCACATCCGCTTACCCGGTTGCAGATAGGTTTTCAGTCCAGGTAAGGTTATGCCCGGCCTGATCAAATCAACCAAGATCAAGCCAGGCAAGCGCCGCTAGCTCAACGGATAGAGCATCTGACTACGGATCAGAAGGTTGGGGGTTCGAATCCCTCGCGGCGCACCATTCGTTCATGAACACACAGCTTTTGAAGCTACGACCGACGCCAGTGGGTACATCTCCCACTGGCGTTTCGCATTCCCCGATGAGCGGCGCCAACGGGGCCTTTGACCTGTCACGCTCGACGACCTCGTTCTGGTCCTCCTGAGCTCAACGTTCTCTTGGCAGCTGCGGGGTCTTTATCCGCTATTAGACCGTAATGCCTGTGGGGCCCGGCGGTGCCCGGCCCCACAGGTGATCGGTTCTGCCTACCCTTTGTAGTCTTTGTCGGTCTTGGCCCAGATCGCTACGGCCGCTTCGATGATCGCCGCGCAGTGGATGCCGGCCCACTCGGCTTGGAGCGGGGCGGCGACGCGCAGGGTGGGGCCTTCGGTGTCGAGGTGGATAACGGAGCCGATGACTTCCCCGGAGGGCTCCGCGCTCTCGACCGTGACCCGCACGCGGGCCTGGGTCGGGATGAGCGCGAGGACGAGAAGTCGCTCGCCGACGTGGGCGGTGGCGACGTGGCGGATCAGGTCGGTCATGCGGCACCTCCGTAAGCCGCGACTGGCTGCATTGCGTCCCAAGCCCGCTCCCATTGCGCCGCATACGGAGCGGTGCGAACCGTTGCCGGGCGACGCCCCGGATCGCCGGGGACGGCACGGATGCGGGCGGCGATTTCGGCTCCGCTGCTCCCCGCTCGGAGCGCCCGGGCGCGACCGACCCCGTCGAAGTACCGGGAGGCAGCCGCACCCGGGCGATACGGTGCGGCGAGGCCGGGTGCGGGTGCATGTCCCTTCGCGGGCTCGCGAACGGGCAGGCGTTCAGGTGTCGGCACGGCCTCATGCGTCGATCGCTCCGGAAGCGACGAGTTGCACGCCGGGAACGATTGCGGCGCATCCGGTACGGGGGCCGGTTGCGACGGGATCCGCAACGACCCGTTCCCGGGCGGCGCGACGTCGACTGCCGCCGAGTCGAGCGGTTCGGGCTTGGCGGTGCGGCCGCAGAGGGCGATCCACAGTGCCCAGCGCAAAACCCACACGACGCGTTCACGCAAGTAGGGTCGCTCCGGCACGAGGTGGGCGGCGTGGAGGATCGCGGACTCGGTCATGAACAGGTCGAATGCCTGCTCGCGGATCGACGAAAACCGGTATCCGCCATCGGCGGCCACCTGGCCTGTGTCAGCTTCACGGTCGGTGCCCCTGTGCTGAGACATCGCGGCATCACCGCTGTCCGCAGCGGTCCAGAACCGGGTCCGCTCCTCGCGCGGCGCGCTCGGCGACGGCCGGTCGCGCTCGGGATCGCCTCCCGGTCCCGAGCGCCCCTTGGGCTCCGTACCCGAGCTGCTGCGGCCCTGCGGCTCTCGACGGCTCCAACCTCGGCTCGATCCTGAGTCATCAGCGTCCGGCGGCTCCTCCGCCCGGTCTTCGCCGGTTCGGGTGGCAGCGCTCGGAGCCTCGCGGCCCGACGCTTCGTTCCCAACGCGCAGCCAGCTGGGACGGATGTACCCGGCGTGCCCATCAGCGTCCGCTTCACTTGCGGCCGAGCCGAACCCGCCTGCACGGGAACCATCTGAACGGCTCGACGGCGCCGCGCCGCGCCCTTTGCTGTCGTCATTGCGGTCGCCGGCCTGGGCGCAGGCGTGTTCAGCGATGCGGTCACGGTTCTGGCTGTGCATGCCGCGCAATGGGAGTTCACCGGTCGCCGCCTGGTCGACTTGCCACGAGCGCGGGTCGATGTAGGCCGGGGAGTCGCGGTAATCCGGGTGCTCGGGGATCGACCCCGCGCCGTCCTCCGGGCGTCCTGACGCGGCGATGCGTTCGGGCGTCCAGTCGCCGTGCGCGTCCCACTTGACGCGGGTGCGGGCGAAATCCGGGGAGGGCGGGTCGCCTTCGCGCCAGTCCCAGGGCGGGATGGGGTCGGGCTGCTCGCCGCGCCGGTGGCGTCCTGTGCGGCGGTCGGGGCGCCACCGCGGGTTCCCGTACGGGCCCGGGTCGTCGGGGTCGAACGGCTTCCCGCCGATCATCCACGTGTCGCCGGGCTTGTGGCGCAACCACATCGGTTCGTATCGGGGCGAGACAGGCTCGGAGTCGGGCGCGTTCGGGTCGCACAGGTCCGGGCGGGTCTGGTACCGGTAGGTGCCGGAGACGTCCGGGTTCGGGGAGCCGTCTGGCAGGAACAGGAGCCTTCCGGCCCAGTCGAAGTAGCCGTCGGGATCGGCGATGAGGCCGGGGTTCTCGCGGTGGGGCCACTGGTCCCACCCGGCCTCGCGGCTGCGGGTCTCGACCCAGTCGGCCGGGGTCTTCCCGGGGCTGAAATGGATCGGCCCGTAGACGGTTTCGTCTTCGCCGGGCGCGAGCGGGTTTCGCTCTGGTGTGCCGCCGCCGTTTTGGCGTAGGCTGACGCTGACCATGGGAGGTTCGCCTCTCTGGTTTCCAGCGGGCTGTCGTCGAAGCGAC
>DATABR010000143.1:0-7547 GCA_036259435.1 Glycomyces sp. | reverse complement strand
CCCCGGGCATTCGCCCGGGGCCTCGTCTGGTCGGAATACCACCCCTCAATGCATCCCGACCGAAGAGGAAAGTCCCCCCTCTTCTCAAGCGCCGGGGTCGGCGCCGCCGTATCGGTCAGAGGTCGAGCCGCAGCAGGCCGTAGTCGAAGGCCCGGCGGCGGTAGACGACGGACGGACGTCCGCTCTCCTTGTCGTGGAACAGGTAGAAGTCGTGGCCGACCAGCTCCATGTTCTGGAGTGCGTCGTCGACGGTCATCGGCTCACCGGGGTGGATCTTCTCGCGGACGATCCGGCCCGGCACGTGGTCCTCGACGAGGCCGTCGAAGTGGTCGACGTCCTCGGAGATGAAGTGCGCCTCCGCGGGATCGGTCTTCGGGGCGGCCTCGGTCAGGAGCGTGCCCGGAGGCTCGGCGCTGTGGAAGCCGTTCATGGTCGCTTCGGACACCGACATGGGCGCCTTCGTTCCGCCGCGGTGAACGCGCTTGCGGTCGGAGGTCTTGCGGAGCTGGTGACCCAGCTTGGTCACCGCCAGTTCGAACGCGGACCGGAAATCCCCGGCGCAGGCCTCGGCGCGCATGACCGTCCCCTTCGGGCGGCACGTGATCTCAACGCGCTGGGCGTGGTCGTTCTGGCGGGGATTGGGCTCGTGATAGAGCTCGACGTCGATATCGATCGCTTCCCCGTCGTAACGGGCGAGGTACTTGGCGATCTTGGATTCGATCTTCTCCTCGACGAGCTCGCGGTAGTGGTCGGGAACCTCCACATTGCGGCCCTTGACGACGATGTCCACCTCTGAACCTCCCAGGTGCATCGCGCGCTCTGCGCGTCGGCGATGCGAACGAAGTTGTGCGTGCTGGGTCCGGAGCCGGTGATCCGGTACGGCGGATGGAGCGACCTCCTCTCACGGATGGGACGGCCTGCCGAATCGCGCCTCTGGATTGGGGGCGTTCATCTTCGGGCCAACTGGCCTCTGCCGTCTCGTTACCGATCTGAGATTTCGAGACTATCCCCTCGGTCCCCGAAAGTCGACCCTTCGGCTACCGGAATTCTCCAATGCACGGGGGCACGCGCGCGCGAATTTCGGCGGACTCGAGATAACGCTTCGGTCTCACGGTCGAATGGGTCCGATTCGAGCTGTCGTCTTGCCGACACTGAGAGGAGTACCCGCCGGTATCGCCACATGAACCCCGCGGGCCCCACTCATGCGGCGGCGATCGCGATCGCGGCGGGGACGATGACGCCCGCCTCGCGCAGGGCCCGGGCGGCCGCGTTGAAGGTGGCGCCGGTGGTCACGATGTCGTCCACCAGGATCGCCGGGCGTCCGGTCGCGGCGAGGGCCGCCGCGCGGCGCCGGTCGACGTGGAGGCTCCGGCGGGCCGCGGCCTGACGCTGCACCGGGGTCAGGCCCACCGAGTCGGGCCGGGGCCGCGCGCGCAGGCACGGGCGCACTTCCCCCAGACCCGCGCAGGCGACCGCGACGTGGTCGAAACCGCGGCTTCGGCGGGCGGCGCGGGTGGGCGGGATCGGGACCAGCACGGCGTCCGGGACCTCGACGGTGACGACCGCCAGCGCGCGGCCCAGGAGCGAACCGAACGCGGAGGCCAGTTCGCGGCGGGCGCGCTCCTTGTACTCGTTGAGGGCCTCGGCGAGCGCCCCCGCGTAGGGCCCGCCGGCGACGACGGGCGGATCGGGGTGCGGCGGGGTCGCCAGGACCGGGTGCAACGCCGAAAGGTCGGCGGCGCAGTCGGCGCACAGACCGCCGCCCGCCGCCGGCGCGCTCCGGCAGGAGGCGCAGGCGGCGGGCAGGAACAGGTCTCGGACGTCTTCGGTGATGTAAGCAGCAAAGGTCATGCGAGGACTAACGAGCGTCAGGCCCGGAGGGTCACCGCCGGGGGGATGCGGCTGGCGCGCCAGGCGGGGTAGACGCCCGCGACGACGCCGACGACGGCCCCGATGACGGGCCCGGCGGCGAACAGGGCGGGGTCGAACACGATCTGCCAGTCGCGGTAGATCGAGACGATCGCGGTGACGTTGACGCCGAGCACGGTGCCGACCAGTCCGCCGATGAGGCCGATGAGCGTTGACTCCCACACGAACTGCATGGCGACCGCTCGCCGGGCGGCGCCGACGGCGCGCCTCAACCCGATCTCGCTGCGGCGCTCCATGACCGAGACGAGCGCGGTGTTGGAGACGGAGACCGCGCCGATCACGAGCGAGACGGCCGCGAGGCCGAGCAGGAGGGCCTGCATCTCGTTCTCGACGCCCTTGCGGAAGCTGCGCAGGTCCGAAGGCTTGGAGACCGAGAGGTTCTCGGCGCCTTCGGGGAAGACCGCGGTCGGGGCGGTGTCGGCGACCTTGTCGGCCGCGCCGAGGTCGGTGCGGATGAATACCTCTGCGGCGGCGAACGTGGTGTCGGCGGCGGTGCACGGGGTCGGCGGGATGACGACTGCGCCGGTGAGCTTCGCTTCGCCCTCGGGGGCGGTGTAGATGCCGACGAGCGCGTACTCCTCACCGTCGAGGTAGACCATCGGGCCGCCTTCGAGCGAGGAGAAGCCGAGGTCGCGGGCGGCGGACTCGTCGATCACGGCGACCTTGTCGTCGCGGGCGACGTGCCCGGCGTCGAAGGCCCCGCCTTGGACGAACGTGAAGCCGAAGGCGTCCATCGCGCCCGGTTCCATGCCGAAGACCGGCACGTCCCGCACGTAATCTTGGGTCTCGGTGCGGGAGGCGGCGCGTTCTTCGCCTGAGGCGCAGAAGATTCCGGCATCGAGGACGCCGTTGATGCCCCGGACCCGGTCGGATGAGTCCAATGTGGGTGCATATCCGGCGTCGCGCATGTTGTTGGAGAACGAGACGGTGACCTGGGTGGCCTCCGTGGCGTCGAAGCGCTCGGCGATCGCCGCTGCCGAGGTGGACGACAGGCCCACTGTGGCGACCGTGGCGGCGATGCCCAGGGCGATGCCGATCGCGGTCATCCAGGTGCGCATGGAGCGTCCGCGCAGGGACTGGAACGCCTCGTAGGCGATGCCCATGCTGCGGATGCCGAAGCGGCCCTGGCGTTTGGGGCGCTGAGCCTTGGCGGTCCTGCGCTCGGCCCTGCGCTCGGCTCTGGTCGCGCCCGTGGCCTTGCCGGTGCCGTCGGCCTTTTCGGCGCGCTTCGCCGCCCGCCGGGCCTTGCGACCGACCGGTTCGGCCTCGACGGCGCCCGCGGCTTCATCGGCGCCGACGTATGAGAGCAGTTCGGTGTCGGTCTCGGGCCGGCGCTTGCGAGCCATCAGCCGTTGCCCCGGTCGCGCCAGGCGATCACGACCTCGTCGCCCTTGGCGAGCTCGCCGTCGACGGGCTCGACCACCCCGCGGCCTTCATGACGCAGGGACACGGCGACCTCGACGTGGCGTTCGTTCTGGTCCTCGTCTTCGAGGACGGTGAGCATGGTCCGGTCCTCGCCGTCGGTCCACAGTGCCGAGAGCGGGACGATGAGCGCGTCCTCGGTCGAGCGTGCCCGCACCAGAGTGAGCTCCTGCTCCTCGCCGGGAGCGAGGTCCTCGGCGCCCTCCAGCTTGGAGGCGTCGAATTCGAAGACCGCGTAGGTCTTCTCGACCGTCGGCGTCTCCTCTTCGCCTTCGTAGTAGCCGCCGCCCTCGGTGTCCTCCACTTCGCGCGTCTCGAGCTCGAACGCGCCGACCTCTTGGCCCTCGAGGGGGCCGTTGCCGTATTCGAGTTCGGCGTCCTCGCCGAGTTTGGACAGCTCGGAGGCCGCCTCCTCGTCGAGTTCGGCCTCGAGCTTCCAGTCGCCCGAGGCGAGGGTCATGACCGTCTCGGAGACCGGGGCGGACTGCTTGGCGTTGATCTTGCCGACCTGCATGGGCAGCTCCGGCAGGAACACGACCTCGGCGGCGGGCAGCGCCACGCGCTCCACAGTGGTGGTCTGGGCTCCGCCGGTGTTCTCTTCGCCGTCGCCCTGGTTCCCGGCGTCGGTCTCCTCACCGGCGTTCTCGTCGGTGGTCTCGTCGGGGATCTCTTCAGAGTTCACCGGGTGGTCGTAGCCGGCGTGGTCGTAGAGCTTCTTGAGGTCCGCGGCGGTGCGCGCATCGAACGTACCGGTCTTGGGCGTGCCGTAGATCTGCTGAAGCGCCAGCTGCAGCTGCTCCACGTCGGGGCCGGTGTCGCCCTCCTGCAGATCCCGGTACGCGGGCACGTCCCCTTCGAGGGCGATCATCGGGCGGCCGGAGACTTCCAAAAGGACCGTCCCGGGCTTCACCTCGTCGCCGGTCTTCACCGGGATCTTCGAGGCCAGCGCCGTCGCGACCCCCTCCGGGGCGGCTGGGGCCTGGACCGGAAAGTCGCCGGTGCGGTTCAATACCGCGTCGATATCGACCGTGTCGATCAACTGGTCCTGGTCGACCCGGACGGTGATCACACTGTCGTCGGGTTCGGCAGTCTCTTCGGCGCGCTGCGCCGGGGTACGCGCCTGCGCTGCGAAGTACCAGGCTGCGCCCGTCGCACCCAACAGCGCGAGGGCGAGCACCCCGCTGACGACATGGCTTTTCGTGAGCCGCATGTTGTGTCCTCCTACGCCCCCAAGACGCGTGGAGCGAAGGGCGCAGTTGCGACCGATTCATCTCGATTCGGTAACGGCCCTTGCGCCGGGGTCGTCACCGCAGTTGCTCAGTTGTTGAGTCCAACGGATTTCATGCGGTCCTGGTGCGCGCGAGTGAGGCGGCGCAGGAGGGCGTCGAGGGAGCCGCCGTCGCCGACGATGATCGCGGTGAGCCGCTCGTTGGCGGCGGCCACGCCCTGGGCGCGGTTGATGCCCTCGCCGACGAGGCGGCGGGCCCACAGCGAGAGCCGCCCGGTGACGGAGGCGTCGGCCAGGGCGGCGGCGCGGATCTCCTCGGCGGCCAGGTCGGCGGCGCCGGACTCGGCGAGCACGGTCTCGATGAGGGCGCGGTCGTCGGCTTCGAGTCCGGCGGCGACGGCGCGGAAGAAGTCGTCGGCGACGGCGTCGCCGAGGTAGACCTTCACGAGCGCTTCGAGCCAGTCGCGGGGTGCGGTGGAGGCGTCGAAGGAGCGGAAGGCCTCTTTGAAGGGCGCCATCGCCTGGGCGGGGTCCGCGCCGAGCTCGGTGAGGCGGTCGGCCAGGAGCCGGTAGTTGCGAATCTCACCCACGGCCGCTTCGGAGAGGGCGGCCCGGCGGCCGAGGTCGGGGGCCAGTCGCGCGTCGAAGACCATCCGTTCGAAGGCGAGCAGCTCGCCGAGGGCAAGCAGCCCAAGGAGATCGATGACGGCTTCGCGACTGGGGGCCGCGGCGGCGGAGGCCGGGCCGTCGTTTTCCGCGGCGGGATCAGTTGTCTCGGACACGGGGGCAGGTTACCAAGACCCAGAGTGGGCTTCGCCTTCGCGGGGCGGGCGCGAATCGGACCGCTCCGTGCGTCTGCGCAGGTCGGCGGCGCGCCGAAGGGGTGAGACCGGCCACATTAGGGGTCCCGATCGGGTGGCGCTCAGGCGTCGCCGGGGTAGGGCCGAGGCGTCGCAACGAGACGGAGGGGTTCGGGGAGCGTACGATGGACGGGAGCGACCGCGGCCACCAGGTGGCAGTCCCCTTGACGAAGCTCACGAGTACGAGCTCGGCGATGCGAAGGCGGTCCTCGAACGCGGCACCAGCGCCACGCGCTGGGCCGCTTCCTGCGAAGCGGCGACTTCCCGAATCCGGCGGTCGTCGCCGCTGTATACGAGACTGAATGTGGCGCCGAGTTCCCCGGATCTGGTGACGTCCTCCGCCACGAGGTGAACAGAGTGAACAAAGTGAACAACGACCGGCCCAAGAACGAGGGGCCGACCTTCGCCCAGCTGGGCGTCCGCGAAGAGACCGTCGAAGCGCTTGCGGCGCTTGGCATCGAACGGGCCTTTGCGATCCAGGAGTACGCGATCCCGATCGCGCTCCGCGGCTCCGACATCATCGGCCGCGCCCCCACCGGCACCGGCAAGACCTTCGGGTTCGGCCTGCCGATCATCGACCAGATCACCTCCGCCGAGGAGGGCGCCGACGGCCTGCCGCAGGCGCTGATCCTGGTCCCGACTCGCGAGCTGGGCCTTCAGGTGGCCCGGGACCTCGAGGACGCGGGCAAGACCCGCGGCATCCGGGTCCTGCCGATCTACGGCGGCCGCGCCTACGAGCCTCAGGTCGAGGCTCTCCGGACCGGCGTCGACATCATCGTCGGCACCCCCGGGCGCTTCCTGGACCTCTACAAGTCCAAGCACATCAAGCTGAGCCAGGTCGCGCACTGCGTCCTGGACGAGGCCGACCGGATGCTCGACCTCGGGTTCTCCGAAGACGTCGAGAAGATCCTCAAGCTCCTCCCCGAGGAGCGCCAGACCATGCTGTTCTCGGCGACCATGCCCGACACGATCATGTCGCTGTCGCGCCGCCACATGCACCGGCCCGTCACCGTGGCCGCCGATGTGACCGGCCCGGACATCGAGGCCGCGAACAACACGCGGCAGCTGGTCTACATGACCCACGCGATGAACAAGGTCGAGGTCACCGCCAGGCTCCTCCAGGCCAACGGCCGGGGTCTGACGATCCTCTTCTGCCGCACCAAGCGCGCGGCGCAGAAGCTCGCCGACGAACTCGACTTCCGCGGCTTCGCCGTGGGCTCGGTTCACGGCGACCTGGGCCAGAACGCCCGGGAACGGGCCCTGCGGGCCTTCCGCTCGGGGAAGATCGACGTGCTGGTGGCGACGGACGTGGCCGCGCGCGGCATCGACGTCCCCGACATCACGCACGTCGTCAACTACGACGCGCCCGAAGACGCCGAGACCTACATCCACCGCATCGGCCGCACCGGCCGCGCGGGAGCGACCGGCATCGCGGTCACCTTCCTCACGTGGGAGGACCTGGCGCGCTGGAAGATCATCGTCAAGGCCAACAACCTTGACCTGGGCGAGCCGCTGGAGACCTACCACACCTCCGAGCACCTCTACTCCGATCTGGACATCCCCGAGGGCGCGCCGTCGGCGCTGCCGAGCGAGCTGCGCAAGCGGGACGGTCTGAGCGCGGAGCGCGAGGAGAACGTCGAGGGCGACAGCCGCAAGCCGGCCCGCGGTCGAGGCCGCGGCAAGGGCCGCAGCGACGGCGACCGGGGACGCGGCGGTAGCGACCGCGGCCGCGGGAACCGCTCGAGCGGGCGCGCCGAGCGCCCGGCGGCCGAAGCCGAGCACCGCGAAGGCGGACGTGCGGCGGATGGCGAGAACCGCGCAGGCGGACGTGCAACCGAAGGCGAGCAGGGCGAGGCCGCGGCCCCGCGCACTCGCCAGCGCCGACGCATCCGCACCGAAGGCGAAGGCCAGGCGAGTGAAGGCACCGCGGCGAAGGCGCCGCGAGAGTCCAAGCCCGCGGCCGAAAGCGCCCCGCGCGCCGAGGCCGGAGCCGAAGGCGACGCCCCGGCACGAAGGCGCCGCCGTCGCCGTCGCCCGACCGGCGGCAACGACCGCCAGCCGAGCGCGGAATAAGCACGACGAACGGCAGGGTCCGTTGGAACCGATCG
>DATABR010000142.1:0-3236 GCA_036259435.1 Glycomyces sp. | reverse complement strand
ACGCCGTCGATGACCTTTCCGTCGCTGAGTTTCGCCGCGGCGATGTTCCGGTTCATGCTCGGATCGAGACCGGTGGGAGGCCTGCCGGTGGGCGTTCGCATCCCCGCCACGTGACTGCCGAGCCGGCCTTGGCCGTAGGGGACGCGGTTGCCGATGGAGCGCCGGAACCTGGGAGCGCGCGCGTCCGAGGTCGGATTGGACTGGACCGGATTCCGCTTGCTGCTGTGCGGGAGCGGGCTCTGCTTGGCGGTCATCTCGTCCTCGCCTCAAGGGGTTCGATCCGGCGGTGCCCATGAAACGGTACAGGCGCCGTCCAGTCTCGAGGTCCGCCGGATTCTCGCGCGAGAGCGCCGAAAACGCGTCCTGAGGGGATGGCGCACCCGTGTTAACCTGTGGCCGAGCAGGCACCGACACTCCAGGGGAGGCTCGCGATGTTCGGACTCGTCCAAGTGGAGAGTCAGGCGATCCGCAGCGCTTCGACGCAGATGCAGCAGTTCGCCTCCCAGGCCAAGAGCCTCCCCCAGAACGCGGTCCAGGCCGCCCAGCGCGCCGAGAGCGCCAACCGGGGCTTCATGTGCGCCGACGGCGCGAAGGACTTCGCCGAGGACCTCGAGGAGGACATGCGGGACCTCCACGACCACTGGGAGGACACGGCCGAAGTCCTCGAGGACATCGCCGATCATTGGGACCGTGCCGACGAAGACGCGGCCAACGATTTCAAGCCGATCGAATCGGAGTTGAGCGGCTTCAAGGTCCCCACGATCCAGGGCGGGGCGTGACCGCGTGCCGACCTTCCAGCAATGCCTCGACGCGAACCCCTCGCAGCTCATGTCGCTCGGCGTCTCCATCGGATCGGCCGCCGCGCAGCTGACCCAGCTCGGTGCGGGATACGGCCAGACCGTGACCGGTCTCGCCGCGTCCTGGCAGGGCAAGGACTACCAAGAGCTCGTCGGGTGGTCCATGCAGGTCGCGACGTTCATCGGCCGCAGCGACGCCGCGATGATCACCTGTGCCGGAGCGCTCGAGACCACCGGCGCGACCATGATGGCCACCGTGACCGCGATGAAGGCCACGAAGCAGGCCGCCGAAGCGATCGGATACAAGGTCCTCCCGACCCCGTTCGTGATCCTCGGCCCGAGCCAGTGGTCCCAGGTCTCCTCGGCCGGCCCCGGCGCCCCAGCCGTCCTCGCCGCCTACCAATCCGGAGCGATCGCGTTCACCACCGCACTGATCTCGATGTACACGGCGATCATCGCCCAGGACACGGCCGGCTACGCGGTCATCCGAACCGCCTTGGCACTGAGCCCGTCGTGATGGGCGAAGTCGGGATCCGAGTCGGCGCAACATGAACCGCGCAACCGACCTGAGCGCCGCCGCCTTCGACCGGCGCGCGCGGGACTTCCCGAAGACGCCGAGTCCCATCGCGCGTAACTACGCCGCGGCCCGGCTGAACGACGGAACGGTCGTGACCGGCCGCAGCCGGGGACCGCGGCTTCACGCCGAGATCGACCTGCTGCACCAGATCGCCTCCATGCCCGGCCCCCCGGGCATCGTCGAGATCTACACCGAGCGCCAGCCTTGCTGCGTCTGCGAACACGCACTCGAAGAGGCCGGGGTGCCGGGGGACTCGATCGCGTACTCGGTCGAGTTCTTCGACACGCTCGATTTCAAGACCGCTGCCGACATGGCCGAGTTGGCGTTGCTCAACGGAGCCGAGTTCGAGACGTTGCGGCGGATGGTCCGCGAAGCCGAAGGGCCGCGCGAACGCCCCGCTGGACTGGCCCGGTTGGTCGAAGCGGTCGCCGAACCGCTGCGAGAGGCGGGCCTGCCCGTGCTCCTCGAACCCGACCTGGGGGCCGAACCCGGAGTCGAGGTGGTCGTGGACGACCTCGATGACGACGCTGGTGGCGTCTCCGTGTCCTGGTACGTCGGTGCGGAACTCAGCGACCGCGTGTTCGGCGCGGTGCAGACCGATCACATGGACGATCCGGCGCTCGCCGAAGCCGCCGCGATGAAGCAGCACCGACTTGTAGAGCTGTCGGCGATCCTCGCCGAGGCGGGTTTCGCGACCGTCGAGATCGAGGACGGGACCGCTCCGTACCACCTCAGCCTCGCGGCCCAGGACTGAACCGCTTTCGAACCGGGGACGCGGCGGTAGGATCAGAGCCGCCCCTTTTCCCGGCAGATGTGGTTGGAGCGGCCATGACAACCCCCGAAGAGCAGCAGCCGTTCAGGTTCGCGATCCCTGAGGACTATGAGCAGCGAATCGAGGACGCTCGAGCCGGGCTCGACGTGGTGCCGCGCAACGAGAACTGGGAGAACGCCCGACGAGTGCTCGCCGACCCGCCCAGCCGGGACGCGATCGAAGCGGCGCAGCGCGAGGCCGAGAAGGCCATGGCGATGCTCGCCGAGTTCCAGCAGGCCCGCCACACCGGGTACGACCCCGACCAGACCACGAAGGTCGTCGTCGACGCCGCCGGGCGCCTCACCGAGCTCGAGTTCGGCGTCGAGACCGGCCGTCTCGGCAACCACGGCCTCGCCGCCGCGATCGGCCAGGCCTGGGCCGAGGCCGAGACCGTGCGCGCCGAGAGCGGCAGCGATTTCGCCTCACGTGGCCGCGACTTCGGTGCCGGCGGCGACGCCGCTGCCGAGCAGGTCATGCGCGATATCGAGTTCGCCGTTGCCGCTCGCGAGCACGAGCACTTCGAGCAATCCACTGAGGACGGACTGTGCAAGGTCGCGGTCGACCTGCGCGGGCGGCTCGTCGAAGTCGTGTTCCTGCAGAACAACGTCCTCAACTTGTCTGACCGGCACACTCTCGCCGAACAGCTCGCCGCCGCCGCGGCCGCCGCTCAGGGCGCCGCGTCCGAGGTCGTGGGGGAGATCAGCGCCGCGCACTACGCCCGACTTGGGTGAGCCGCGTCCAGCGGTGTCGTCGCCGAGTGATGTGCGTCCACGGGTTTCGAGGGAGCCGCTGACTTGCGGTTCGCTTCCTTCGCCGCGCCCGATCCTGGTCGCTTTGCGTGTCGGTTCGCTATTGTCGCAGTGACGTCCACCGAAGTGAGCCGCCACCGTGACCGATCCCGGCCAGACATTCACTGATATCGATGAATATGTGACGCTGCGCCTCGACGACCAGAAGATCCACGTCGAGGTTTCGGCGGCCGGATTCCGCCAGCCTCCGGGAGTGATCGCCCGCCTCGTCACCGAGCTCGCCGGGCAGATGCCCCGCCCCG
>DATABR010000141.1:0-17727 GCA_036259435.1 Glycomyces sp. | reverse complement strand
GGGGACAGAAGCGCGCTTCTGTCCCCCGATCGGTGGAAATGTGTTCGTGTTCCCGAGGGGTGGGGTGCTACTGGCCCAGGAACTTGCGGATGGCGGCCTTCGGCTGGGCGCCGATGAGCTGGTCGGCGGGCTGCCCGCCCTTGAACAGGATCATCGTCGGCACGCTCATCACCTGGTACTTCCGGGCGATCTCCGGGTTCGCGTCGGTGTCGAGCTTGCGGATCTCGATCGCGTCGGATTCGGCGGCCAGTTCCTCGAGCACGGGCGCGACCTTCTTGCAAGGACCGCACCACTCGGCCCAGAAGTCGACCAGCACCGGCTTGTCGGAATCCAGCACCTCGGCCTGGAAATCGGCTTCGCTAACTGCTTTGATGGCGCCCATGGGCATCCTCCTGTGTGTCTGAACGAGCGGGGTATCAGGCTTCGAGAGCGGCGGCACCGTGGTCGACGGCGCTGTCGCTCAGCGCCGCGATGTAGCGCTCGGCGTCGAGCGCGGCCGCGCAGCCGGTCCCGGCGGCGGTCACCGCCTGCTGGTAGGTGTGGTCGACGAGGTCGCCCGCGGCGAACACGCCCTCCAGGTTGGTGCGGGTCGAGGGCGCGGCCACCTTCACGTAGCCGGACTCGTCGAGCTCCACCTGGCCCTTGAACAGCTCCGAGCGCGGGTCGTGGCCGATCGCGATGAACAGGCCCGTCACCGGCAGCACGCTGGTCGACCCGTGGACGGTGTCGACCAGGTCGATGCTCGAAACCTTGCCGCCCTCGCCGTTGACCTGCGTGACCGCGGCGTTCCAGGCGACCTCGATCTTCGGGTTCGCCAGCGCGCGGTCGGCCATGATCTTGGAGGCGCGGAATTCGTCGCGGCGGTGCACGATGGTCACCTTCGCGGCGAACTTGGTGAGGAACGTGGCCTCCTCCATCGCCGAGTCGCCGCCGCCGACCACCGCGATGTGCTGGTCGCGGAAGAAGAAGCCGTCGCAGGTCGCGCAGGCGGAGACGCCGCGGCCCATGAATTCGTTCTCGCCGGGCACGTTCAGCGGCCGGAACGCCGAGCCGGTCGCGAGGATCACGGCCTTGGCCTGGTATTCGTCGTCGCCGACCCAGACCTTCTTGATCTCGCCGGTGAGGTCGACGCGGGTGACGTCATCGGAGACGAGTTCGGCGCCGAACCGTTCGGCCTGCTTGCGCCAGGAGTCCATGAGTTCGGGGCCCATGATGCCCTCGGGGAAGCCCGGGAAGTTCTCGACCTCGGTGGTCTGCATGAGGGCGCCGCCGAACTGGAAGCCCTCGAACACGAGCGGGCGCATGTTGGCGCGGGCGGTGTACAGCGCGGCGGTGTAGCCGGCCGGGCCCGAGCCGATGATGATGACGTCGCGGATTTCGCTCACCGGGTTCGCTCCTGTGATGGTTCGGCGCTCCAGGGAGGCTCCCCCGAAGTGCATGAGAATCTGGCAGCTTCAACGCCATCCTATTGATAGGAAATTCCATGGTCGGCCGCTGTGGCGGGCTTGTGACAGGCGTGTTCGTCGATCGTGGGGAAGCTCACCCGGTTGGAGGGAGGGGAACGGGTCTCCGGGCGGGTCAGAGGTGCGCGGCGGTCATGGTTGGACGGCGAGCGGTTCGATGACGCCGTCGGCACAGGCCGGGGTGAGGGCGACGGCGATCTCACCGGAGTCGCTGTACATGAGCGCCATGATCGCGGGTTGGGATTCGTAGCGGGCGAAGTCGACCGCCACGAGCAGGCTCGCGTATTCCCGGGCGATGGCCTCTTCGCAGCGCTTCCAGAACTCGCCGCCCGCGGCGAGGTCGGTGAGTTCTTCGGGGACGACGCCGGAGGAGCTGTCGCCGCCGAGTTCGCGCAGGGCGGCGAGCAGGTCGGTGTCCGCGTCGTAGTCGCTGCCGGTGGCGAAGGTCTCCACGCCGGCGATGCCTTCGCTGCCGGCTTCGCTGTCGCCTGGTTCGGCCTCGTCGGAGCCCTGTTCGCCCGTGCTCTCGTCCGCGGCGTTCGGGGCGGCGCCGTTGTCCTCGTTGTCGCGGGCGGTCTCCTCTTCGGCGAAGACATCGGCCGATCCGGCCGTGTCCTCCTCAGTACCGGGAGCGGACGTGAACTGGATCGCGGTCGCGACGCCGCCGATGGTGACCAGTACCGCCGCGGCGGCGCTGACGAGCGCGTAGCGGACCCGTTTGGGCCGCAAGCGTTCCGCAAAGCGTCCGAACACGCCCTCCTCAGCGCTGCCGTGGAGGGTGTCGGCGGCAGGGAGGGAGTCGAGCACGCGGTCGAGACGGTCGCCCACGTGGTCGGGGAGGTCGCCGTAGCCGCTGGAGGCCTGCCGCAGGACGCGGCTGACCTCCTGGTCGTCGCTCGGGCGCTGTCGGCTCATCGGTTGCCCTCCTCTCGGCCTGTCCGGTACGTCGCTCCTGGTTCGACGCCCAGCTGCCGCGGCGGGTTCCCCGCCGCCGGAGCCGGGTCGCCGGGGTCACGCGCTCCCTCGCTGGGGTCGAATTCGGGGAGCAGTGCGGCCAGGCGCCCCCGGGCCCGCGAGGCCCGGGACTTCACGGTCCCCGGGCGCACCTTGAGGATCGCGGCGACCTCCTCGACCGGGTAGCCGAGCATGTCGACGTAGACCAGGACCGCCCGCTGGTCGAACGGCAGCTCCGCGAGCGCGCGGTGCACGCTCAGCCGGAGCGCGGCCTGCTGCGGGTCGGTCGAGGCATCGGCGCGGGCCGGGACGGCCGCGGCCTCGTCATCGGCGAGCGGCACGGTCGGGCGCCGCCCGGCGGCGCGGATGCGGTCGAGGCAGGCGTTGACGACGATGCGGTGCAGCCAGGTGGTGACCGCCGCGTTCCCGCGGAACGAACCGGCCGCCTGGTAGGCCTTGATCATCGCGTCCTGCACCGCTTCGGCCGCGTCCTCGGGATCGGCGAGGGTGCGCACTGCGACGGCCCACAACCTGCCGCGGTGGCGGCGGAACAGTTCGCCGAAGGCCTCCCGGTCGCCGCCGACGTGGCGGCGCAGGAGTTCGGCGTCGCTCGGGTCGTTCGCGGAGACCGGATCGGGTACCGGGCCCCGCCGGGGCGGGAGAGGGGCGGGCATGGTCTCGCTACCGGACGAACACGTTGACGTCGCTGATGGTGAGCTTGTAGCCGTCGGAGACGGCCGGGAGCTCGGTCACCCAGACCACGATGAAGCGGGTGGCCTCGCCGCCGGCCTGCAGCTCGATGTTCGTGTCGGCGTCCTCGACCGGCTCGGCCAGGACCGAGAAGTCGTCGACGATCGCCTGGTCGCCCTCGCTGGAGTCGCCGGGGTCCTCGTCGCCGGCGAGCAGGCCGACGGTGGCGCCCGCGCTGGTCATCTGGACCCGCACGGAGGCGACCTCGCGGGCCTCGCCGAGGTCGATGAGGATTCCCATGCCTGGCTTGAGGTTCCCGAAGCCGGGGTCGTTGTAGTACGTGTTGGTGGTCCAGCCGGTGGAGGCGTTGTCGTCGATGACGGAGTCGACGCCCTCGCCTTGGTCGCGGTCCCCGTCGGGCGGGTCGACGACGCGGATGTCGGAGGCCGAGAGTTCGACCTCGGTGGGCGCGGTGACCTGTGTGTCCTCATCGGACGGTGCGGAGTTCGTGTCGGCACCGGTGTCGGCCCCGGTGACGGGGTCTTCGGCCCCGGCGGGGTCGTCGCCGCCGCCGAAGACGATGGCGCTGGTGACCGTGCCGGCGAGGAGCACCGCGGCGATGACGGCCGCGACGACGGCGAGGCGCTTCATCCCCGCGGGCGGCGCGTCCGGTCCGCCCCGGCGGCCGAGGTTGAGCGAACCGAGGACGTTGGCGTGCGTCGGTATGGGCGCGGTGGGATCGGCTCCGCCGGTCTCGGCGAGGCGGCGCAGCTCGAGTGCGAGTTCGGCGGCCGACGGTGGCGTCTGCGAGTGGTCGAGCAGGTCGGCGGTCAGCGTCGAGAGTGCCGCGGGGGTGCCGGGGGCGACAGTGGAGGCGGGGAGGACGGCGCCCCATTCGTCGGTGGCGGCGTCGGCGAGCCCGGTGTTCTCGGCGGGCACGACGCGCGGCCAGGTCCCGGTGAGGCAGGCGTAGAGGGTCCCTCCGAGCGCGCGCACGTCCTCGACGGGGGTGTTGCCGGGCTCGTTGCGCGGCTCGGTGACCATGACCCGGTCGTCCTCGGACAGCAGGATCGTGCCCGGGTGCAGGTCGGCGTGGGTGACGCCGCCTTCGTGGAGGGCGGCGACGGCATCGGCGACGGAGGCGACCAGCTCGAGCGCGTGCGCGCTCTCGAGGGTCTGGCGCTCCAGGACGCCGCGCAGCGAGGAGCCGTTGACCCATTCGCGCACGACGTACGCGAAGCGTCCCTCGTCCACCGCGTCGTAGACGTCGACCATCGAGTCGACGTGGGCGCGGGAGGCGGCGACGGCGGCGGTCATGGTGGGGGCGGCGTCTTCGCCGCCGGGGGAGCGGAGCACGACCGCGACGGAGCGGTGCAGCAGGACGTCGACGCCACGCCACAGCTGGCGGTGGCCGTTCGCGCCTCCGACGTGCTCCTCGAGGCGGTACCGCTCCGCGAGCAGGTCGCCCACGGACGGCACTTCGGCGGTGGTCATGATGCGGGGTCCTCCCCTCTCAATGCGACCCCGCTGAGGGGTCGTGCCGGCCGGGGCCTTTGTGGGCCGGTTCGGTCATCGTGCGGTCCATATGGCTCTGCGGTTTCCGGCCAGAGTGCACGTATGGATCGTACTTGCCTCATCGTCGCAGCTTTGCGCGCACCGTTGCCTGGAGCGACGCCGTCTCAGTGACGCGGAATACCAGGCAGGCCGCGAAGTACACGCCCAGCAGCACGATCCCCAGGACCGTCGCCGCAGCGAATTGCCCGAGTTTGGCCGCGGCACCGTCACCGGACACATCGGGCCAGAACCACCAGCCCGCGTACGCCACGGCGCCCGCGATGAGGGCCGCCGTACCGGTGCGGACCAGGCCGTTCATGGTCTTGCGCATGCCCAGCAGCCCGATCCGCCTGCGCAGCAGGCTCATCGAGAGCAAGAGGCTCACCAGGAACGAGACGCCGTTGGCGGCGAACAGGCCCACCACGACCCACTGGGCCGGGAGGAAGGCGAACGCGAGCAGGTAGCCGCCGATGCGGATGGCGATCACCGGCAGGTTGAACAGGCCCACGGTGCGAGTGTCGGTCAGGGCGTAGAACGCGTAGATCTGCAGCTGGCTGATCGAGAACGGCATCAGGATCAAGCCCACGACCAAGAGCGCCTGACCGGTGGCGTAGGCCTCCTCGGGCCGGTAGGCGCCCCACTGGAAGATCGCTCGGCCGATCGGCTCGTGCAGCGCGATGAACGCCGCCGCGATGGGCACCAAGAGGAACGACGCGAGGCGGATCCCGCTGGAGAGGTGGTCGGCCAGCTCGGGCCAGCGGCGGTCGTCGGCGTCGCGGGTCATGCGCGGCATGAGCGCGGTGATGACGGAGACGGCGACGATGCCGTGGGCCATCATCATCATGAGGTAGGCGTTGTTGTAGACGGTGATGCCGGGGACGAACGGCCCGCCGTCGGTCTGGTTCCCCGAAGCGGTGTTGGCGATCTTGACCACTGCCAGGACCGCGATCTGGTTGGCGGCCACGAACAGCAGCGTCCAGGCGGCCATGCGCCGGATGGTGCGCAGCGGCAGGGCCTTGAAGTCGAAGCGCAGCCGCCACTTGAACCCGGCCTTGCGCAGCGCGGGGGCCAGGCAGATGACCTGGATGACGACGCCGGCGGTGGTGCCCGCGCCGAGGAGCACGACCATCCCGGTGGTGACCTGGTCGGCGGTGTCGAACAGGCGGCCGGCGGCGTCGGGGACGGCATCGCGGGTGTAGACGGCGAAGAAGACCGCGCCGACGGTGATGACGACGAGGTTGTTGATGATCGGCACCCACATGGGCGCGCCGAAGTGCTCGCGGGAGTTGAGCACGCCGGAGAGGATCGCGAAGAGCCCGTACAGGAGCAGGGCCGGGAGCATGAAGTAGGAGAACGCGGTGACCAGGTCGTGCTGGACCGGTTCGGCCATGGCCGAGGCCAGGAGCGGGGCGCAGGCGGTGACGAGGATCGCGGCGCCGCCGAGGGCGAGGGCGGCGAGGGTGAGCAGGCGCTGGGCGAAGGCGTCGCCGCCGTCGGGGTCGTTCTTGTGGGCCTTGACGAACAGCGGCATGATGATGCTCGCGAACACGCCGCCGAGGACGAGTTCGTAGATCATCTGCGGGAAGTACTGGGCGGCGGTGTAGGAGTTGCCGAGGAGCCCGGCGCCGATCGCGGCCGAGATGACGACGGTGCGGCCGAACCCGGTGACGCGGGAGACGAGGGAGCCCGAGCCCATCAGCAGACTGGAGCGGACCACGTTCTTGCCCTGGGGTTTCGCGGGGGGCGCCGGGGGCGTGGGCGCGCCGTTGATCGGGGCGTATCCGTTGCCGGTCTGGGGGACGGCGGGGTACGGATTCTGCGGGTTCGCACGGTGGTGGGGGTCCCTGCCGGGCCCGCTCGGCGAGTGCCCGGCGCCCGGTCCCGGTCTCGCGCTAGGTTCGGCCATTCTCGCACTCTCCGCTAAGCTTGCCCGGCGATGTCTGACAACAGTAGCGGTAAGGAAATCACGGTCCCGCCCATAGCCGACGAACTGGGTCGGGTGTTCGCGAGCGAGGGGCACGAGCTGCACCTGGTGGGCGGCCCGGTCCGGGACGCGGTGCTGCGCCGGCGCGTGAGCGACCTCGATTTCACCACTGACGCCCGCCCGGAGGCGACCGAGGCGATCTTGCGTGCGCACTGCTCCACGGTGTGGACCACGGGCGCCGATTTCGGGACCATCGGCGGCCTGTTCCGCGGCCAGCAGGTGGAGGTGACCACCTTCCGCGCAGACGCCTACGACCGCGTGAGCCGCAACCCGGTCGTGCGCTACGGCGACCGCCTCGAGGACGATTTGGAGCGGCGCGACTTCACCGTGAACGCCATGGCGGTCTCACTGCCGGGCCACGAGTTCGCCGACCCGTTCGGGGGCCTGGTCGACATCGCGCGGCAGACGATCCGGACCCCGGCCTCCCCGGAGTCCTCCTTCGCCGACGACCCGCTGCGGATGCTGCGCGCCGCGCGCTTCGCCGCGCAGCTCGGCTTCGGCATCGACCCGGACACCCTCGATGCCATGCGCCGCATGGCGCCCGAGTTGTCACGCATCACCGCCGAGCGGATCAGGGACGAATTCAACAAGCTCCTGCTCGCGCCCGATCCGGTGGTGGGCCTGCGGATCCTCGTCGACACCGGCCTGGCCGAGCAGTTCCTGCCCGAGCTGCCCGCGCTGCGCATGGAGATCGACGAGCACGCCCAGCACAAGGACGTCTACGAGCATTCGCTCCAGGTGCTGCGCAACGCGCTCGCCCTGGAGACCGACGGCCCGGACCTGCTCCTTCGCCTGGCCGCACTGCTGCACGACATCGGCAAGCCTGAGACCAAAGACGTCGTGCCCGGCGGCGGCGTCACCTTCCACCACCACGACGTGGCCGGGGCCCGCTTGGGGCGCAGGCGGATGCGCGAACTGAAGTACCCCAAGGCCGATGTGCAGGCCGTGTCGCTGCTCATCAGCCTGCACCTGCGCTTCTACGGCTACGGCGACGCCGGCTGGACCGATTCGGCCGTGCGCCGCTACGTCACCGACGCCGGCAAAGAACTCGAGCGCCTCCACCTGCTGGTGCGCTCGGACTGCACCACCCGCAACCGGCGCAAGGCCGAGCGGCTGCGCCGCGACTACGACGCGTTCGAGGACCGCATCGCGCGCATCCGCGCCGAGGAGGACCTTCGCGCGGTGCGCCCCGACCTCGACGGTAACGCCATCATGGAGCTCCTGGGCCTGGCGCCCGGCCCTGAGGTCGGCCGGGCCTGGGCGCATCTCAAGGAGCTGCGGCTGGAGCGGGGCCCGATGCCTCGCGAGGAAGCGGAGTCGGAGCTTCGGGCTTGGGCCGCAAGGGAAGGCCTCGCACCGCGTCCAAACGCGGAATGAGGATCTCCTGCACGATCAGGGCGCACATCACCGCCACCGCGATCCAGCGGGAGGCGGCGGCGGTGAGGAACAGGCCCTCGCTGATGCCGCGGCCCTCCTCCTCGGCCGATACCTGGAGCATCTTGCCGTAGAAGGAGAAGAAGTAGAACAGCTCGGCGGCCTGCCACACCAGGAACCAGCCCCACTTGGGGCGGGCGAGCACTGCGAGCGGCAGCAGCCACAGCACGTACTGCTGCGACCAGACCTTGCCGAAGAGCAGGAACGCGGCGACGACGAGGAAGCACAGCTGCGCGAGCCTCGGCACCACGTCCTCTGGTGAGGACAGCCCCCGCAGCCCGAACGCGCTCGCCTTCTTGCGCTGCGCGAAGAACCCGAGCGCCGCGATCGCCAGACAGGACAGGGCGAACAGGACCAGGTAGAGGTCGTTGACGAACGCGGCGTCCCACAATTTCTCCCAGCCGGTGATGCCGCGCAGCACGTACCAGCCGGTGCCCCAGTCGACCGGCCGCTCGGAGTTGAGTTCGAAGAACCGCATCCACGACTCAGGCCACAGGTAGGCGACCGGTGCGTTGCACGCCGCCCAGACCACGGCCGCGGTGGCCGTCGCCTGGAGCGCGGGCAGGGGTTTGCGCTGCCGCAGGGCCAGAATCAGGAGCGGGCCTATGAACAAGAGCGCGTAGAACTTCGCGGCCACTGCGAGGCCGAGGAACAACCCGGCCATGAGGGGCCTGCCGCGCTGCCAGTACAGGAAGAACGGCATCGACAAGGCGATGGCGAACAGGTCCCAGTTGACGGTGGCGGTGACGAGCACGATCGGCGCGGCCGCGAACATCATCGCGTCCCACGGCCGCGAGGGCCGGGAGTGGACCAGCGCGGGGTCGGGGTTGGGGCCGGGGAGATCGGTGCGGCGGTTGTCCTCGCGGATCTTGTAGAGGATCGCGATGGCCGCGGCCCCGCAGATGAACAGCACGATCGCGTTGAGGTGGTAGAAGATCGGGCCGCCGTCCGTGCCGGCCACGGAGCCGATGCGGTAGGCGATCTGCCCGAGGATCCCCATGAACCAACCGGTCAGTACCGGGTATTCGACCGGGTGGTCACGGTAGGGGACGGCGCCTTCGCTGAGTCGCTCGGCGCCCCACAGCGCGCGGATGTCGGTGTAGCAGGCGCTCGTGTACTGGTGCCAGTCCACCCAGCCGCCCGCCGAGCACGGGTACTTCTGGAGCCAGTTGATCGCGAAGGCGACGAGGCCGGTGAAGAGGATGACGCGGACCGGCGTCCAGTAGCGGCGCCGGGGCGGGTTGACGGCGTGGTCGCCGAGCGGGCCGCCGATGAAGCCGGAGGCGAAGCGGGCCAAGCGATCGGTGAGGGTGGGCGCGGCCGGGGGGCGCGGCTGCTCGGTGAAAGGCGGCTCAGTGAAAGACGGCGGCATGGGCCCTATTGTGGCCCATGCCGCCGTCGCGTCGCTATCGGCAGTTCGCTGCGGCTAAGCGGCCTTCACCGGAATCAGCCGTTGTTGCTGTTGTTGCCGTTGTTGCCGTCGGGATCCGTCGGCTCCTCGGACGATTCCTCAGTGGGAGGCGTCGAGGGGTCCTCTTCGCAGGTCGGCGGTGGGAACAGGCCCGAGCAATCCTCGCCGCCTTCCTCGCCGCCGCCGTCCCCGGGATCGGGGGTCGCGGTCGCGCCGTCGCCGGGATCGTCGCCTTCCTGGCATTCCGGTTTCTCGGCGTTCGCTTCGTCTTCGCAGTCGACCGCTTCCTCTTCCTCGTTCTGCTGCGAGGCGCACAGCTGGTGGTCGGGGTTGGCGGCGCAGAACTCACCGCCGTCGCGCGGCCCGCCGGCTTCCTCGATGTCCCAGTAGGTCTCGTTGCCGCCGTCGGTCTTGCCCTCCCACTTGACCTCGTCCCACTTCTTGTCGTCGAGGATCCGGTTCATCGCCCAATACCAGACCGGATAGGCGGTGTTGGAGCCGAAGACGTTGTTCCGGTCGCCGTTGACGTCGGCGATCGGATCCGATTCGGAGGTCACGTTGCCGACCCACGCGGCGATGGAGAGCTGCGGAATCGCGCCGACGTACCAGGCGTGGGCGTTCCAGCCCGACGGGTACTTCTCGCCGTCCTCGTCCTCGCCGCTGGCCTCCCACGTACCCGTCTTGCCGAAGTATTCGCGGTCGAGCTCGTCGCCGGTGGGCGACTCACCCGAGATCTCCGAGCCGACCCACTGCAGGTTCTGCGCGGTGGTCTTGTCGATGACCTGCTCGTCCAGCGTCAGGGGGTTCACCTCGCGGACCGGGTTGCCCTCGTTGTCGGTGACCGAGGCGACGAAGTGGCTCTCGTTGTAGCGGCCGTCGTTGGCGATCGTGGCGTAGACGGACGCCATGTCCTTGACGCTCGTCGGGTACTGGCCGAAGGCGATGTGGTTGTAGAACGGGTCGGTCGCTCCCTTGCCGCCGATGTTGCAGGGGGTGGCCGCGTCGGCCTTCGGGAACCGGCCCTCGATGTCGACGACCGGGTTGCAGTCGTCGTCGACCTTGATGTCCGCCATGACGTCCCAGTTGCCCGACGCATCGGTCACCGGGTCGCCCTCGGCGTCGACCGCCTGGCCGTGCTGGGTGTAGGTGCCGTCGTCGTGGAACTGGTAGTTGACGCTCGTGTCGTGCGGCTTGTCGTTCTCGTCGAAGAGCGTGCGGGCCTGGTTCATCATGCTCAGGCCCATCTTGTCCGCCGTTTCGAGGATCTTGTCGGCGCCGTAGTGCTCGGAGATCGAGTACATGGGGGTGTTCTTGGAGTCGCGCACCGCGTCGGTGAGGGTCATCTCCAGCGGGTAGTCCTGGCTGCCGTTGTTCAAAGTGCAGTCCGGGTAGGTGCCGCTGCCGATGCAGGTCTCGTCCTCGTTGGTGAGCGAGTCGAACTTCCGCGGCGAATCGGCGTTGAACCACGACTCGATGGAGTCGCCCCCCTCCATGGCGGTGGCGGCGGTGATCATCTTGAACGTCGAGGACGACGGGTGCGGGGACTCGGCCCCGGCCTTGTCGACGCCGAAGCCGTTGTCGCCACCGTAGTAGCCGACGACCGCGCCGGTCTCGGGGTCGATGGCGACCATGGCCGTCATCATGTACTCGTCGTATTCGTACAGCGCCGCGTCCTTGTTGCTGTTCTCGAACTGCGCGTAGCCCTCGTCGGTCAGGTCCTTCTCGGCCTGGTTGCGGTCGGTGACGGGGTTGCCGTCCTTGTCGACCGGCTGGTCTTCGTCGTTCGTCTTCACCTTGACGTCGCCCCGCGAACCGGTGGTCACGAGGGAGTTCTGGATGGCCTGGTCGATGGTGAGGGTGACCTGGTAGCCGCCCTTGCCGCTCTCACCGCCGTAGAGGTCCTCCTTCGAGATGCCGTAGCGATCCTGGAGTTCCTTGAAGACGTAGCCGTCGAGTTCGTTGACGATGAAGCCGACGTCGGAGTTGCCGCCCCACGAGCCGGCGGAGTTGAACTCGGTGGTCGGGATGGGAAGCTCCTCCGCGTCCCGCTCCTCCTGGGTCAAGTACCCCTCGTCGACCATCGCCTGCATCGAGTAGTTCCACCGAGCCTTGGTGGCCTCCTCGTTGTACTTGTCGCCGTTGCCCTCGCCGTAATACGGGTCGTAGGTGCCGTCGGGGGACTTGACCTGCATGACGATGTAGGCGGCTTCCCCGGGTGTGAGATCGGGGAGGGCCTTGTTGAAGTACACCTTGGCGGCCGCCTCGACGCCGGTGGCGCCCCGGCCGAACCAGGCCAGGTTGAGGTAGGCGGTGATGATCTCGTCCTTGGAGTACGTCTGCTCCATCTTGATCGCCATGGCCGCTTCGCGGGCCTTGCGGTCGTATGAGATTTCCTCGCGAATCGACATGACCATGCCCGCGTACTGCTGGGTGATGGTCGAGGCGCCCTGGGTGTCGCCGCCCTTGACGTTGTTGACGACCGCTCGCATCGTGCCCACGAAGTCGACGCCGCTGTGGTCCCAGAACTTCCGGTCCTCGGTGGCGACGAGCGCGTCCTTCACCGCAGGCGGGATTTCTTCCTCCTTGGCCTGGAGCCGCAGCGTCTCGCCGTAGCCGCCCGCGGCGGTCGCGCCGTCGGAGTAATAGAAGGTGCTCGACTCACCCGCACGGGCGATGGTGCTGCTCGGCGAGGGGACGTCGACGAAGAAGTAGGATCCGACGACGGTGACGCCGGCGATGAAGAGCACGCCCACGCCGATGAGGCCGGCCAGTATCTTCTTGCGGCGCCGTTTCTTCTTGACCTTCTTCTGCGTCTCATCGAGGTCGTCCTCGCTCACCGGTCCCTTGCCGGGGACGGCGCGGCGGGCGCCGGTGACGCTGGCGCGGCCGGTCGGCTCGTCGCCGCCCGGGCGGGCGCCGCCGACAGCGGCGGACCCTACGGACGCCGAGCCCACCGAGGCGGAGCCGACGGTGGCGCGGCCGCTGCGTCCCTGGCCGCCGACGGACGCGCTCCCGGTGGCGCCGGGCACGGACGCCGAGCCTGCGGGACGTCCCACCGATGCCGATCCGGCGGCGCGGCCGACCGAAGCCGAACCCGAAGCGGGCGTGCCGTACGGCTGCGGGCGCGGACGAGGGGCCTGGCCGTAGCCGCCCCCCTGCTGCTGCGATCCACCGCCCCAGCCGTAGTCGGGATCGCCGGAACCGCCGCCTCGGCCTTGCGGCGCATTGCCGTGGCCGTGGCCCTGCGAGGGGCCCTGCCGGGCATCGCGGCCGCGCGGCCGCCCGTCCTCGGGGGGCGGGGAGGGACGATAACCGTAGTCGCTCATGCTCAACCATCCACGTGCTGTGTAGCCCTGACATGGGCTTGCCGGTCGGCCCGGTGCGCCCAGCGCGCGGCATCCCGAGGGGGACGCGCCCGGCAGACCGGCGTTCGCAAAGGTCTACTCCCGGCATGGGGGGTGGCCGGTCGTCTCGCAGTTTCGCACATTGAATCTGAGAGAACTCTGCTAGATCGCTTGGTGGAGCCTATCGGATCGCGCCCGCCCTGAACAGGTCGCGGACGTGTGCCTTGACGTGATTTCCGACCGCACGCTATGGTGGACTCTGATGTATCGGTCCGATACATCACCGCGTTAGATCACCGTGTGAAAGGAGGGACGCGATGCTGGAGCTGGCCATCCTGGGACTCTTGCACGAATCCCCCATGCACGGCTATGAGCTGCGCAAACGCCTGCTGGCCCTGCTCGGGGCCATTCGGGCGGCGTTCAGCTACGGCTCCCTCTATCCGACGCTCAAGCGGATGCGCCTTCGCGGCCTCATCGCCGAGGAGGCGCCGGCCCCGGCCGTCGCCGCCGATAAAGGTATGGCCGAGAAACCGCTGCTCACGGGGCGCCGGGCCCGCAAGGTCTACCGGCTCACACCCGAGGGCAAAGAGCACTTCGCGCAACTCATGGCCGACGCCGGACCAGAGACCGCCGACGAGGCCCTGTTCGGAGTGCACTTCGCGTTCTTCTCCCGCACCGATCCGGCCACGCGACTGCGGATCCTCGAGGCCCGCCGCCGCCGCGTCGAGGAGCGGCGCGAACGCATCCGCGAGGCCCTGGCCCGCACCGCCGAGCGGCTCGACGCCTACGGGCTCGAGCTCCAGCGGCACGGCCTGGAGACCGCTGAGCGGGAGGTGCGCTGGCTCAACGAGCTCATCGCCTCCGAGGAGAGCCGCCGCCCGCAGCAGCACCACGACTTCGGCGAGCCCTTCGCCGATCCGGGACGGCCCACAGCCGCCCCGGCCCAGGGAACACCCGATCCGGCTGCAAGTGCCGGAGACCCAAATAAACAAGGCAAAGGAGGCATGCGCGATGGGTAAGCTGCGCGTAGCCATTGTCGGCGTGGGGAACTGCGCCTCTTCGCTGGTTCAGGGCGTCGAGTACTACCGCGACGCCAAGCTCGAGGACCGGGTGCCCGGCCTCATGCACGTCCAGTTCGGCGACTATCACATCAACGACATTGAATTCGTCGCCGCGTTCGACGTCGACGCGAAGAAGGTCGGACAGGACCTGTCCAGCGCCATCAACGCCTCGGAGAACAACACCATCCAGTTCGCCGAGGTGCCCCCGACGGGCGTGACCGTCCTGCGCGGTCCGACCCACGACGGTTTGGGCCAGTACTACACCGAGATGGTCACCGAGTCCTCCGAGGAGCCGGTCGACGTGGTCGCCGTCCTCAAAGAGGCGCAGGCCGACGTCGTGGTCTGCTATCTCCCGGTGGGCAGTGAGTCGGCCGCGAAGTTCTATGCGCAGGCCGCGATCGACGCGGGCGCCGCGTTCGTGAACGCCCTGCCCGTGTTCATCGCCTCCGACCCCGAATGGGCCAAGAAGTTCACCGATGCCGGCATCCCGATCGTGGGCGACGACATCAAGTCGCAGGTCGGCGCCACCATCGTGCACCGGGTGCTGGCGAAGCTGTTCGAGGACCGCGGCGTTCGCCTGGACCGCACGTACCAGCTGAACTTCGGCGGGAACATGGACTTCATGAACATGCTCGAGCGCACCCGCCTCACGAGCAAGAAGATCTCCAAGACCCAGTCGGTGACCTCGCAGATCCCGCACGAGATGCGCGGTGCGGACGTCCACATCGGCCCGTCGGACCACGTGCCGTGGCTGACCGACCGCAAGTGGGCCTACATCCGCCTGGAGGGCACCACCTTCGGCGACGTGCCGCTCAACGCCGAGCTCAAGCTCGAGGTGTGGGACTCGCCGAACTCCGCCGGCGTCATCATCGACGCCGTGCGCGCGGCGAAGATCGCCCTGGACCGCGGCCACGGCGGCCCGGTCGAGAGCGCGTCGAGCTACTTCATGAAGTCGCCGGCCAAGCAGTTCTCCGATGAAGAGGCCCGCATCGCCGTCGAGAACTTCATCGCGGGCCTCTAAGCGCCGCACCTGCAAGACCATAGAGGGAGGCCCCGCCACGGGAGCCGAGCCAGCCACCGGCTCGCTACGTGAAATTGGGGTCTCCCTTGGCATTCACCGGAGTTATCCTCGGACGATGCGCACCGACGGCCACGTTCGGAACCTCGCTGGCAACCGCCGTTTCCGGCACCTGCTGGCGGTGCGACTGACCTCCCAGGCGGCGGACGGCATGTTCCAGGCCTCCCTCGCGCTCTCGGTGTTCTTCAACCCGGCCCTCGGCGAGGCCAGCGACCCGTTCCGCTTCGCCGCGGCCGTGGCCGTCCTCCTCGGCCCTTACTCCCTGCTCGGGCCCTATGTCGGCACCGTCCTCGACCGGTACAGTCGCCGGGGCCTCATCGGCGGGGCGAACTTCGCCCGCGCCGCGCTCATGATCGTGATCTGCCTGACCCTCCCGGGCGGCTTCAACTGGACGTGGGTGCTGTGCGCGATGGTGGTCCTGGCCGCCAACCGGTTCGTGCTCGCCGGCCTCGGCGCCGCCCACCCGCAGGTCGTTCCCGCCCACGACTTGGTCACCGCCAACTCGCTCGCCTCCACGCTCGGGGCCCTCGCCTACGGGCTCGGCCTGGCGACCACCGGCGTCGCGAAGCTCATGGACTCCGGCGTGTCCTACTCGATGCTCGCGTTCGCCGCCGGATGCGGCTACCTCGCCTCGGCGTTCATCGTCGGCGCCTCCTTCCGCCGCGCCGACCTCGGCCCGCCCGAAGACCAAAGCGCGGGCGGCGGACTGTGGAAGGGCCTCGCCCAGACCACCTCCGGCATGTGGGAGGGCTTCAAGCACCTCGGCCGCCGTAAGGGCCCCGCGCTGGTCATGGCCGTCCAAGGCCTGCACCGGTTCCTGTACGGGGTCGTGTTCATCATCGCCATCGCCCTGTTCATGGGCTTCTTCTGGGACGTCGAATCCGACCCCACTCGCACCACCACGATCTCATGGCTGCTCGTGCTCGCCGTCCTGGGCAACATCGGCGTGCTCGCCGCAGCGCTCAGCACCCCGCGCGCGACCCGCGGGTGGGGCCCCAAGAACTGGATCATCCTGCTCATGGCCCTGTGCGCGGTCGTGGTGGCCGTGCTGGCCGGGACGATGAAACCGGTGATGTTCGCCGTCGCGGTCCTGCTCGTGAACATCGCCTCGCAGGGCCTGAAGATCACGGTGGACACGAGCATCCAGCGGGGCGTCGAAGACGCCTTCCGCGGCCGTGTCTTCAGCGTCAACGACACGGTCTACAACGTCGGCTACCTCGCCGGGCTCTTCGCCGCCGCGCTCGTCGTACCCAAGGACGGCTACGCCCCCGGCACCCTGGTCGGCGTCGCGCTCTCCTACGGTCTGATCTGCGTCGGATACGCTTACCTCGCGCGAGACGAGGCCCCGTACGATGCTCAGACATGGAGCCCCGCCGCGACCGAAGCGAGACCGAGCACGAGCACGTAGGCTCCGGCTACAACGAAAGTCCAGTCGGCGCCAACCCTTACCGCGGCACACCTCCCTGGCAGCGCGAGGGCAGCGGCGGCTGGAAGCGTGGCCTGGCCGGCCTCGGCGCGGTCGTTCTCACCGCCGGCTCGATCGGCGCCGTCGCCTGGCTCGCCTTCCGCGACAACGGCGGCGAAGGCGGCGACACCGGCGAGGTCATCGCCCAGCGCTGCACCGTCACCGAAGCCGAGGACGCCGGAGACCCGGTCGACCCGCTCGAGGCGGGCACGCCCGCCGACCGCTCCCTCGCGACGATCGGGACCAACTACGGCGAGATCACCGTGATGCTCTGGGGCGACCTGGCTCCATGCGGCGTCGAGGCCTTCACGCACCTGTCGCATTCGGGGTTCTACTCCTCGCACGAGTGCGACCGGCTGACGACGCAAGCGGTCGACCCGACCGCGATCCTGCGTTGCGGCAGCCGCGGCTATGAAAGCGGGGCCGACATCGAGGACGAGGACTCCTACGGCCCCGGCTGGCGCTTCCAGGCCGAGACCGGCATGGCCGGGAACGACATGGCCGACGTGCTCGCCCTCGTCACCGACGAGCGCGGCCGCGCGGGCAGCACCTTCGTCCTCATCAGAGGCGCGGCCGTCCCCACGGTCGGCGTCAGCGTCATCGGCGGCATCGTCGACGGCTACGAGGTGCTCGATCAGATCGCGGCCCTCACCGAGACTGTCGAACACGACGGCGAACCGCCCGTGCCCGTGGAGATCTGGGACATCGTCATCACCGACATCGACGAGCCGCCCACCGGAGCCGACACGGTGAACCCTACGGCCCCAACGGGAACGGCTCCTACGGGCGCGACCACCACTGCGGTGCCCGGTTCGACCACGACTCCGGCCCCGGGGGCGACCACGAGCGGCGCGGCGACCGCGACGCCGACCGGCGGCGTCGAGACCCGCTAGCCGGGCCCGCTAGTCCTCGCCCTCGGCCTTGTTCGAGCCCTGGCGCTTGGCGTACTTGTCGACGTACTCCTGGCCCGTCAGGCGGCGGATCGCGTCCATCACCTCGTCGGTGACGGCCCGGATCACCACCCGGTCGTTCTCCATGCCCTTGTACCGCGAGAAGTCCAGCGGCTTGCCCACGCGCACGCCCACCGGGGCCACGCGCGGGCGCGACTCCCCGATCGGCAGGACCTTCTCCGTCCCTATCAGCCCGATCGGCACCACCGGCGCGCCCGACGCGAGCGCCAGCCGCGCCACCCCGGGCTTCCCGCGGTACAGCCGCCCGTCGGGCGAGCGCGTCCCCTCCGGGAAGATCGCGAAGACCCGGCCCTCCTCGAGGACCTCGAGGGACGGCTC